>VGQL01000006.1 GCA_016882415.1 Cyanobacteria bacterium M_DeepCast_200m_mx_001 | reverse complement strand
CAGGGGCCGGCGTTGGGCCTCGAGGGTGTTGCTGGGGTGGGCGCTGCGTTGGCTGTCGGGGGCCAGCAACAGGCTGACGCTCTGGGTGGATCCCCAGGCCGCCATCCGTTGCAGCCCCTCCGCCAGCAGCGACGCCGTGCCGCCCTCCACCAGCACCGCCAGCTGCGGTTGATCCAGCAGGGCCAGCACCCGGGAGTGCTCCTCCCGCTCCAGCAGCACACCGTGCTGCTCGGCCCACTGGCGCAGCTCCTGCAGCCGTTCGGCCACCACGGCCGTTTCGGTGCCATCCGGCCCGCCCATGGTCCAGGCCAGCACCGCCGCGGGCCCCGCCGGGGCATGGTTGCCCTGGTGGGCGCCATCCATCAGGTGGCCGAGCTTGTCCTGCTTGGTCTGTAGGTAGGCGGCGTTGTGCTGCCCCGCATCCATCACCAGGGGAACGCGATCCTCCACCTGCAGGCCGTAGCCGCCCAGGCCGGCGATCTTGCGGGGGTTGTTGGTGATCAAGCGCAGGCGGTGGATCCCCAGATCGCTGAGGATCTGCGCCCCCACGCCGTAGTTGCGCAGGTCCGCCGGGAAGCCCAGCCGTTCATTGGCCTCCACCGTGTCCAGGCCGCCGTCCTGGAGGGAGTAAGCCCGCAATTTGTTGATCAGGCCGATGCCGCGGCCCTCCTGGCGGAGATACACCACCACCCCTTCGCCGGCGGCGTCGATCATGCGCAGGGCCGCCTCCAACTGGGGTCGGCAGTCGCAGCGCAGGGAGCCGAAGGCATCGCCGGTGAGGCATTCGCTGTGCACCCGCACCAGCACGGGCCCCTGGCCCCGCTCCGGTTGCCCCTTCACGATCGCCACGTGCTCGCTGCCATCCAGCTCGTTGCGGTAGCCGATGGCGCGGAATTGGCCGAAGGCGCTGGGCAGGGCCGCCTCCGCCTGGCGGCGCACAAAACGCTCGGTGTCGAGGCGGTAGCGGATCAGGTCGGCAATGTTGATCAGCCGCAGCCCGTGGCGGCGGGCGTAGTCCACCAACTGCGGCAGGCGTGCCATGGAGCCATCGCCGTTCTGGATCTCACAGATCACGCCCGCGGGATAGAGACCCGCCAGCCGTGAGAGGTCAACGGCGGCTTCGGTGTGGCCGGCCCGCTTAAGCACCCCCCCCTGTTTCGCCCGCAGCGGAAAAATGTGCCCCGGCCGGCGCAGGTCGGCGGGCCGTGTCTGGGGATGGATGGCCACCTGGATGGTGCGGGCCCGGTCCTCCGCGGAAATGCCCGTGCTCACCCCCAGCTCCGGCCCGGCGTCCACGCTCACGGTGAAGGCGGTCTGGTTGCTGTCGGTGTTGCGGTCCACCATCAACGGCAGGTCCAGCGCATCCAGCCGCTCCCCCTCCATGGCCAGGCAGATCAGGCCTCGGGCCTCGGTGGCCATGAAGTTGATCTGCTCGGGGGTGGCGAACTGGGCCGCGCAGATCAGATCACCTTCGTTTTCGCGGTTCTCGTCATCCACCACCACCACCATCTCGCCGTTGCGGATCGCGGCCAATCCGTCGGCGATGCTGTCGAACTGCAGGGCTGGCTGGGTCAGGGCGGGAGGGGCGCGGGGCCCCGGGTACTGCCACTTTTATAAAGCCCGGTACGATCTGGCGTTGCGGGAATCCAGGCATGGCCAGCAAGCGGGTTGCGGTGATCGGAGCCTCCGGTTATGGCGGCCTGCAGACCCTGCGCCTGCTGCAGGGCCACCCGGGCCTGGAGGTGAGTTTCCTGGGGGGGGAGCGCAGCAGCGGCAAGCGCTGGAGCGAACTCACCCCATTCCTGCCGTTACCGGGGGACCCGGTGGTGCAGGCCCCCGACCCCGACGCCATCGCCGCCGCCGCTGACCTGGCGGTGCTCAGCCTGCCCAATGGCCTGGCCTCACGGCTGGTGCCGCCACTGTTGGAGCGCGGCGTGAAGGTGGTGGACCTCTCGGCGGACTACCGCTACAGCTCCCTGGCGCAATGGAAGGAGGTGTACGCCTCCGAAGCCCGTGAATTCCCCCGCAGCGATGAAGCGCTCTGCGCCGAGGCGGTGTACGGACTGGTGGAGTGGGAGCAGGAGCGCCTCGCCGCCGCCCGCTTGGTGGCCGCCCCCGGTTGCTTCCCCACCGCCAGCCTGCTGGCCCTCACCCCCCTGTTGAAGCAGGGTCTGATTGAAACCGGTGGCATCGTGATCGACGCCAAAACCGGCACCAGCGGCGGCGGCCGGGCCGCCAAGGAGCACCTGCTGTTGGCGGAGGCCTCGGAGGGGGTCGCCCCCTACGGCGTGGTGGGCCATCGCCACACCAGCGAAATCGAGCAGCTCTGCAGCCGCGCCGCGGGTTCCAGCATCCAGCTGCAGTTCACCCCCCACCTGATCCCGATGGTGCGGGGCCTGCTGGCCACGGTGTACGGCCGCATGCGGGATCCCGGCCTCACCGCCGAGGACATCACCACCGTGCTGCGGGCCGCCTACCGGCACGCCCCCTGCGTGGATGTGCTGCCGGTGGGCACCTACCCCTCCACCAAGTGGGTGCGGCAGACCAACCGGGCCCTGCTCTCCGTGCAGGTGGATCCGCGCACAGGCCAGCTGATCGTGCTGAGTGCTATCGACAACATGGTGAAGGGGCAGGCGGGCCAGGGGGTGCAGTGCCTCAACCTGATGGCGGGACTCCCCGCGGAGACCGGCCTGCCGCTGCTGCCCTTCTACCCCTGAGCAGGCCCACAGAGCCCCAGGCGCTGGGCCGCCACCTGCACCGCCAGGGGCAGGATCCGGTGTTCCTGGCGGTGGATGCGTGCCGCAAGGGTCGCGGGGGTGTCCCCCGGGGCCACGGGCACGGCCGCCTGCACCAGCACCGGCCCGCTGTCCACCTCCAGCCGCACCAGGTGGGCGGTGCAGCCGGAGAGGGTGACCCCAGCCTCCAGGGCCTGTTCCACGGCGCGGGCGCCGCGGAAGCTCGGAAGCAGTGAGGGGTGGATGTTGAGCAACCGATCCGGAAAGGCCTGGATCAACTCGGCGGTGACGATCCGCATCCACCCCGCCATCACCACCAGGTCAACCGGCACCGCCTGGAAGGCTTCCGCCAGGGCCCGATCCAGGGCCTCCCGGCTTGGGAAGGCCCGGTGGTCCAGAAGCCGCCAGGGCACCCCCAGCTGTTCCGCCCTGCGCTGGGCCCCGCAGCCGGGGTTGTTCACCACCAACAGCTCCACCCGCCCGTGCAGGGTGGCGTTGGTGCAGGCCTCCACCAGCGCCTGAAAATTGCTGCCTTCCCCGGAGGCCATCACCCCCAGGCGCAGGGGTCTGCCGCCGGCCGCCGGCCCGACTGGTGGCAACGGCCACTGGACGGCCCTTTCGAGCTCGCTAGGGTCTGAAAAAGCGGGCGTCGGGCCATGTCCCATCTCTCCATCCTGCCAACGGTTCTGCGGGACGAAACCCTGTTGGCGTCAGCGCTTGAAGAACTCCAGCTGCCGGTGGTGCGCGGTGGATGCCTGCGGGGCTTCGCCGATGAGCGGGAGCCGGTGGTGCTCCAGACCCAACTGGCCGATGGCCCCTGGATCGGTTGGCGGCGGCAGCCGGACGGCTCCCTCGCCCTGGTGGGCGACCTCCAACGCCTCGGGCGCGCCCATTCCCCCCAGCAGCTGATCGGTCGGATCACCCGCTGCTACGCCACCTTGCTGGCCCTGCGCAATGCCACTCAGCCCTGGGGTGATGCCCGTGTTGAGGCCTCGGTTCAGGTCACGGCCTGAGGCCCGTGGTGGAGGTTCATCTCGACTGCCGTGACCCCCAGCGCCACCTGCTGGGGGTCCGGCTCACCCTGACGCCACGCTCTCCCCAGCAGCGCCTGCAGCTGCCGGCCTGGACCCCGGGGTCCTATCTGATCCGCGATTACGTCCGCCAGCTGGAGGGGTTGGAAGCGTTGCAGGACGGCCGCAGCCTGCCGCTGCGCCGTCTCACGCCCTCCAGCTGGCAGATGAACAGCAACCCCCAGGGCGGACCGATCACGGTGCGTTACCGCGTGATGGCCACCGAGCTGTCGGTGCGCACCTGTCACATGGATCACCAGCACGCCTTCCTGGCCCTGGCGGCGGTGGTGCTGGAGGTGGAGGGGGAGCGCTGGACACCCCACCGGCTGCAGCTGCAGTTACCCGAGGGCTGGGGGGCCTTCGTGCCCTTGCCCGCCGACCCCGCCGGCGGGTGGCGGGCCGCCGATTTCGATCAGCTGGTGGATACCCCTGTGGAGGCTGGCCCCCACCGGGAGCAGCTGTTCTCCGTGGCGGGCATTCCCCACCGCTGGGTCACCTGGGGAGGTGCCCCCGGCGCGGACGCTTGGTTGCTGGAGCGTTTCCCGCAGTTGATCCGGGATGTGGAGCAGGTGTGCCTGCAGTGCTGCCGGCTGATGGGGGTGGAGCGGCCCGCCAGCGACGGCTACCTGTTTGTGCTGCACCTGCTGGACGAGGGCTACGGCGGCCTCGAACACAACGACAGCACGGTGCTCGTGTACGGCCGCCAGCGGCTGGAGCAGCCCCAGGGTTACCGGCGCCTGCTGCAGCTGGTGGCCCATGAATATCTGCACCAGTGGAACGTGCGGCGGTTGCGCCCCGCCCAGCTGAGCCCCATCGATTACCAGCAACCAAGCGTGGTGCCCACGCTCTGGTTTGCCGAGGGGATCACCAGCTATGTGGATCAGCTTCTCCCCCTGGCGGCCGGACTCAGCGATGCCGAAGCGCTGCTGCAGGACCTGGGCGACGACCTCAGCCGCTACCGGTTGACCCCCGGGCGCCAGGTGCAGAGCCTGCGCAGCAGCAGTGAGGAGGCGTGGGTGAAGCTCTACCGCGCCGACGCCTATGCCGCCGACAGCCAGGTGAGCTACTACCTCAAGGGGGCGGTGGTGGCCCTCTGCCTCGACCTGCAGCTGCGGCGTGATGGGGCCTGCCTCCCCCAGGTGCTGCAGGCGTTATGGCTCAGCCATGGCCGCTGGGGCCGTGGCTACAGCGAGACGGATCTGCTCACCGCCTTCAGCGCCCACAGCCCTGCCCTGGCACATCTGCTGCCGTTGTGGCTCCAGGGACTCGACGATCCGGATCTGGATAGCTACCTGTGCGATGTGGGCCTGAGGCTGGAGGTGGAGATGGCGACGGCGGCCTTTGCGGGCCTGACCCTCTCGGGGGCGGAGGGTTCCCTCGTGGCCCAGCGGGTGTGGCGCTGCGGCCCCGCCGAAACCGCCGGGGTGATGGTGGGGGATGAAATCCTCGCCCTCGACGGCCAGCGGCTGCGTCAGCTGGCCCAGTGGCCCCAGGCCCTACGCAGCGGGGTGCCCCAGGAGCTGTTGATCAGCCGTCGCTCGCAGTTGCAAACCCTGGTGTTGCATTGCGAACCCCCAGCGGTGGAGCGCTACCGCCTGGTGTCCATGGATGGGGTCACAGCCCAGCAGGCCGCCACCCGGGAGCGCTGGTTGCACCTGGCCCCGGAGCCGCTGTGTTGAACCCCCTCACCAGCCAGCGCCGTCAACGGGCCCTCGGGCTGGCCCTGGGGGGGCTGGCGGCCAGCGGCGCCCTGTTGGGGGCCGCCCTGGTGCTGCAGAACCTCCGGGATCAGGGGCCGCTGCTTCTGCCATCACCGCGCCAACGGGCCCCGGAACCGCCAGCCCAGGCCGTCTGGGTGAGCCCCCTGAAGCGCCAATGCCACAGCGCTGATTCGACCCTGCGCCAACGGCTGTTGGCCCTGCAGCGCGGTCTGCCCCAGCGGACGGAGCGGCTGCGCATCGACCCGAGCAATTACGCCGACCGCCAAACCCGGGATGCCTACGGCACCCGCCTCGACACCACCCCCTCCCTGGTGGTGCTCCATGAAACCGTCTACGGATTGGGCTCGGCCATCAACACCTTCACCACCCACCACCCCAACGACAGTGACCAGGTGAGCTATCACCTGCTGCTCGGCGAACACGGCCGTGTGGTGGAGACCCTGGATTCCTCCAAGCGTGCCTACGGAGCCGGCTACTCCGCTTTCCAGGGGCGATGGGTGATCACCAACCCGTCCATGGCGGGCTCGGTCAACAACTTCGCGCTGCACCTCAGCCTGGAGACACCCCTGGATGGGGAGGACAACGACGCGGGCCATAGCGGTTACAGCACCATTCAGTACGACCACCTGGCCCTGGTGCTGGCGGAGTGGATGCGGCGCTACCGGATTCCCTTTGACGCCATCACCACGCACCGTCACGTGGATCTGGGGCTGGAGCGGGCCGATCCCCGCAGCTTCGATTGGTCGGCCCTGCAGCGGCGGCTGGCGGCCCTAGGGGCCCTCTGCTGATTCAGATCAGCGGCGAGACAGGCTTCTTGCGCTGGCTGAACACCAGACCGTGCAGCTCGGGATCCTGCATGTAGCGGAGGATCCTGGCGGGGTAGTCCAGCTTGCCGTTGTGCAGATAGGCCAGGGTGGCCACGGTTTTGGCGTGGGGACGCTGGCGGCTCACATCGTGGGTGGCGTTGGGGTGCTGATCCAACAGCCGCAGCAGCCGTGACAACTTGCCCGCCAGCAGCGCCACGTTGCGCTCGGGGTCGAGCAGTTGCTCCCGGGCCGCCGCCACCTCCTCGTCGCTGGGGTGTTCCGGCACCAGGCCCTGCTTCACCATCTCACTCACCCCCAGTTGCGCTGGCCCCAGGGTGCTGAACAGGCCGGAATGGGCGGCGATGGGCAACCCCTCCCCGGGCTTGGCGTGCTGGATCTCATCAAACAGGATCGCCGTGAGCAGCATCGGGTTGATGCCGCTGCGGCGACTCACCTGCTGAATCACCGGCTGCAGATCCTGCAACTGTGTGAGGGCGTGGTTGCGAACGGGGGTGAGTTGATCCACCCCGTGGGTGAACAGCTGGGCCAGCCGGGGCTGGGGCCCATGCACCCCGAATCGGCGTTGGAGGTCCCGCAATTCCTCGGGACTGAAGGTGGTGGGATCCAGACGATCCGCCGCCGGCAGCAAGCTGCGCAGGGGGGCCAGGCTCGGGGTGCTCCACTCACTCAGACCCAACGCCAGCAAAAGCCCGGCGGTGAGCACACGCTTAAGGCCGCGGGGAGCTACAACGGCGCGACCGGACGCCGATCCCAAGCCCCACCCCAGGCGGGGGCGGCTCCAAGCGGTCAACCAGCGGGTCAGGGAAGCCAGTGGACAGTTTGATTCTGAAGTCTTAACCAAAGCTTACGGCGCCCTCCTGGGTTTGCCCAGGGGGGCGCTGGATGTGTGGCGGTCCACACAGTCGCGCCTCGGACTTGCCTTTTTGGGCCGTTGGCCCCGAACAGGGGTATCCCCAACAGCCGTTCACCGATAGCGTCGCCAGGCCGCTTCTGCGCATCGGCCCATGAGTCCCCTCTCCCCTGCTCCCGGCTTGGATCCCCAAAGCCAGTGGCAGCGGTTCTGCCACCTGCTCTGGCACGACGCGGGGTTGGGCTTCTGGCTGGATGTCAGCCGCATGGGCCTGGATGCCCCCCAGCTGGAGGCCATGGCCCCCCGCTTTGATCAGGCTTTCGCCGCCATGGCCGCCCTCGAGGCGGGGGCCATCGCCAACCCGGATGAGCAACGCCAGGTGGGGCACTACTGGCTGCGCACCCCTGAGCTGGCACCGGATCCCGCCAGCGCTGACCACATCCGCCGGGAGGTGGATCGCATCGAACGCTTCGGCCGCGATGTGCTCTCCGGGGCCATCGCGGCGGCACCCAACCAGCCGTTCACCGACGTGCTGTGGATCGGCATCGGCGGATCCGGCCTTGGGCCCCTGCTGATGATTCGGGCGCTGCAGGACCCCGGCTCCGGACTGCCCTTCCACTTTTTCGACAACGTCGATCCCGACGGCATGCGCCGCACCCTCGCCTCCCTGGGGGATCGTCTGCGCACCACCCTGGTGGTGGTGGTGAGCAAATCGGGGGGCACCCCAGAACCCCACATCGGCATGCTTCAGGCCCGCCGTGCCGTGGAGGCCGCTGGGGGCCGCTGGATGCAACAGGCGGTGGCCGTCACCATGCTCGGCAGCCGCCTGGATCAGGAGGCGGAACAGGGGGATTGGCTGGCCCGCTTCGACATGTTCGATTGGGTGGGGGGCCGCACCAGCGTCACCAGCGCCGTGGGCCTGCTGCCCGGAGTGCTGATCGGTAGTGACATCCGCGCCTTCCTGGCCGGTGCCGCCGCCATGGATGCCGCCACCCGCCATCCCACCCTGCGCCACAACCCCGCCGCCCTGCTGGCGGCCGCCTGGTATCAGGCTGGGGGGGGACGGGGCCAACGGGACATGGTGGTGCTGCCCTACCGCGACCGGCTTGAGGTGTTTAGCCGCTACCTGCAGCAGCTGGTGATGGAGAGCCTCGGCAAGAAACTCGACCGCAACGGCACCGTGGTGCACCAGGGCCTGGCGGTGTACGGCAACAAGGGCTCCACCGATCAGCACGCCTACGTGCAGCAGCTGCGCGACGGCGTCGACAACTTCTTTGTGACTTTCATCGAGGTGCTCGAGGACCCCGGCGACATCCCCCCGCTCGAGGGGGAGAACCCCGGTGATTTTCTGGATGGGTTCCTGCAGGGCACCCGCTCGGCCCTCACCGAGGAAGGGCGGCTCAACCTGAGCATCACCCTGCAGCGCCTCGATGCCGCCAGCCTGGGGGCCCTGATCGCCCTGTTTGAGCGGGCCGTTGGGCTCTACGGCGAGTTGGTCAATGTGAATGCCTATCACCAACCGGGGGTGGAGGCCGGCAAGAAGGCGGCCGCAGCCCTGCTGGATCTTCAGGCCCGCCTGGAGCTGGCCATAGCGGACCAGCGGGAACACACCCTGGCGGACCTCCAGGCCCGCATGGGGCTGGATTCACCGGAGCCGCTGTACTGGATCCTGCGCCACCTCTGCGCCAACCGCCGCCATATCGATGCCCGCGGGGACTGGGGTCAACCCGAGTCCCTGGTGTTCATCCACGACTGAGGCGCTCAGGGCACCAGGTTCACCAGTTTTCCGGGCACCACGATCACCCGGCTGGGGGCCTTGCCCTCCAACCATTTGATCGCAATGTCGCTACCCAGGGCCAGCTGCTCCAGGGTGGCCTTGTCGGCATCGGCGGGCACCTCCAGGCTGCCGCGCACCTTGCCCTTGATCTGAATCACCAGGGGAACCGTGTCGCGCACCAGGGCGGTGGCATCCGCCACGGGCCAAGCCTGGCGATGCACGCTGTTGCTGGCGAGGCTGTCGCTGGCGGAGCGGCCCCCCAGCTTCAGCCAGAGTTCCTCCGCCAGGTGCGGGGCGAAGGGGGCCAGCAGGATCACCAAGCTGCGCAGCGCCTCGTTGATCAACACGGGCTGGCTGTCCGCCAGCAATGGGGCCATGGCATTGCTGAGCTTCATCAGCTCCGACACGGCGGTGTTGAACTGGTAATCGCCGCTCAGGTCATCGCTGATGGCCGTGATGGCGGTGTGCACCGCTCGCCGCAGGGCCCGATCCGCCTCCCCGAGACCGCCCTGGGCCTGGGCCTGCGCCAGGGCCCGCTGCACGTCTGGTTCTGTCCCGGCGTTGTCCGCCAGGGAACAACCCCGCTCCAGGGCCGAATCCACCAGCCGCCAGAGGCGCTGCAGAAAGCGGAATTGCCCTTCCACATCGGCGTCATCCCACTCCAGATCCTTTTCGGGAGGGGCCTTGAACAGGATGAACATGCGGGCGGTGTCGGCCCCGTAGCGGTCGATCACCACGGCGGGATCCACGCCGTTGTACTTCGACTTCGACATCTTCTCGTAGAAGGTGTCGAGCGGTTCCCCGGTGAGCGGATCGCGGGGATCGGCGCTGTCCGCCACCTCCGACGGCGGGATGTATTTGCCGGTGCTGGGGTTCTTGTAGGTGACCCCCTGCACCATGCCCTGGGTGAGCAGCTTGGTGAACGGCTCCCCTGCGCTCAGCAGCTGGCGATCCCGCAACACCTTGGTGAAGAAACGGGAATAGAGCAGGTGCAGGATGGCGTGTTCGATGCCCCCCACGTATTGATCCACCGGCAGCCAGGCATCCACCGCTTCGCGGCTGAAGGGGAGCTGGGTGTTCTTGGGGTCGCTGTAGCGCAGGAAATACCAGCTGGAGCACATGAAGGTGTCCATGGTGTCCGTCTCCCGCCGGGCCGGCTGGCCGCAGCAGGGGCAGTCCACCGCCACCCAGCTCTCCAGCTGGGCCAGGGGTGAAGCCCCCTTACCGGTGAAGGCCACGTCCCGCGGAAGCTCCACGGGCAATTGGTCCACGGGCACGGGCACGGCGCCGCAGCTGTCGCAGTGGATCACCGGGATCGGGCAGCCCCAGTAACGCTGGCGCGAGATCAGCCAGTCGCGCAGGCGAAACTGGACACGCTGCCGGCCCCAGCCCTCGGCGGCGGCCGCTTCGGTGATGGCTGTTTTGGCCTCACCACTGCGCAGGCCGTCAAAGCGGCCGGAATGGATCAGCACACCGGCCTCGGTCCAGGGGCCCCCTTCAAAAGCGTGTTCATCGCTGCCCTGCGGAATGATCACCTGCTGCACCGGTAGCTCGTATTGCCGGGCAAACAGGAAATCGCGCTGGTCGTGGGCGGGCACACCCATCACCGCGCCGGTGCCGTAGTCCGCCAGCACGTAATCGGCGATCCAGAGGGGGATCAGGGCCCCGTTGGCCGGGTTGCGCACCTGGGCGCCGATGGGCACACCCCGCTTGGGTTTGTCTTCGGCGGTGCGGTCCTGTTCGCTCTGCCGAGAGACCAGATCACAGAAGGCCTCCACCGCCAGCCGCTGGTCGCCGCTGGTGAGGGAGGGCACCAGGGCGTGTTCCGGGGCCAGCACCACATAGGTGGCGCCAAACAGGGTGTCGGGGCGTGTGGTGAACACGGTGATCTGCTCGCCGCTGGGGACGCCATCGGCATCCACCACCGCGAACTCAAGCTCCGCACCGGTGCTGCGGCCGATCCAGTTGGCCTGCATGGTGCGAACCCGTTCGGGCCAACCCTCGAGGCCATCGAGGTCATCCAGCAGCTGCTGGGCGTAGTCGGTGATCTTGAGGAACCACTGGCGCAGCTTGCGCTTCTCCACCAGGGCCCCGGAGCGCCAGGAGCGGCCTTCGCCATCCACCTGCTCGTTGGCCAGCACCGTTTGATCGATGGGGTCCCAGTTGACCGTGGCCTCCTTGCGGTAGGCCAGACCCGCCTCCAGGAACTGCAGGAACAGCCACTGGGTCCAGCGGTAGTAGTCGCTATGGCAGGTGGCGAATTCACGGTCCCAGTCGATCGAGAGCCCCAGCTGGTCCAGCTGGTGGCGCATGGAGGCGATGTTCTGGTCGGTCCAGGCGCCGGGATCGACGCCCCGCTCGATGGCGGCGTTCTCAGCGGGGAGACCAAAGGCATCCCAGCCCATGGGATGCAGCACCTTGCGGCCCCGGAGCCGTTGCACCCTCGCCACCACATCGGTGATCACGTAGTTGCGCACATGGCCCATGTGCAGGTTTCCGGAGGGGTACGGAAACATCGAGAGGGCGTAGAAACCCTGCTCCCCCGCCTCCAGCGCGGGGGTGGCATGCAGGCCGTTGTCCTGCCAGGCCCGTTGCCAGTTCGCTTCAATTGCCTGGGGTTGGTAGCGGCTGGAGTCGCTCACGGCTGGCAGGGGTGCGTGCCGCTGATGCTCCCACAGCCTCAGGTCTGAGCCTGGATCAGGGCGATGGCCCTGCGGTTCACCAGCACCGGCTCCTCGCCGGCCTCGCCCTGCAGCGCCAGGAACTCGCCATCCACCCAGGCCGCAACACCCTGCACTTGGCCACCACCGGCCAGTTCGATGCGCAGGGGAGTGCGCCGTCGAATCCACTGCTGCAGGCAGCGGATACCGGGCTGGGAGGGGTCAAACCCGGCGGGGTGGCGCTCCGAGCTGCTCCCCATAGGATCGACCTCACCCACAAGCCCCTCCGCAGGCTGCCGCGCGTGTCCGAGTTCAGCAACCTGTCCTTCAGCAAATACCAGGGTCTGGGCAACGATTTCCTGCTGCTGGATGGCCGGGCCACCCCGAACCCCGAACGGGCCTTTGCCCTCACCCCTGAACGGGTGGTCCAGCTCTGTGATCGCCGCTTCGGCGTGGGGGGCGATGGGGTGATCCTGGCCCTGCCCCCCAACGCCGGCGGTGAGTTGCGCATGCGCATCTTCAATGCCGACGGCACCGAGCCGGAGATGTGCGGCAACGGCATCCGCTGCCTGGCGCGCTTCCTGGCGGATGTGGATGGGGATGGCCCGGGCCGCACCTGGGCGATTGACACCCTGGCGGGCCGGATCGTGCCGGAACTGCTGGCGGACGGCACCGTGCGGGTGGACATGGGGGCCCCCTTCCTGGAGCCCCAGCAGGTGCCCACCAGCCTGGAGGTGGGGGACGCGGGCGTGCCCCAGGGCGAGCTGGTGGTGGATGGCGAGCGGTTTGCGGTGGCGGCCGCCGGCATGGGCAACCCCCATGTCGTGATCCCTGTGACCGCCGTGGAGGAAATCGATCTGGAGCGCTTTGGCCCCTTGCTGGAGCACCACCCCGCCTTCCCAGCGCGCACCAATGTGCATTTCGTGCAGGTGATCAACCCGGAGCATCTGCAGATGCGGGTGTGGGAGCGGGGGGCCGGCCCAACCCTCGCCTGTGGCACGGGGGCCTGCGCCACCCTGGTGGCCATGCACAGCCTGGGCCTGTGTGAGCGCCGCGCCCGCCTGGACCTGCCCGGTGGCCCCCTGTTGATCCACTGGGATGCCGCCAGCGGTCGGGTGTTCATGGATGGCCCGGCGGAGCACGTGTTCGATGGGGTGGTCCCCGACCCTGCGGCGGTGGCGGCCGCACGCCAGCAGGCTGCCGAATCCGGGGCACCCGCCATCCCCCCTGCGGCCGCCAACCCCCAGGCCCCGGAGTCTGCGGCTGCTGATGCGGAGGCCATTGATTGCGCCACCGTCTGCACCCAGGGCTGCATCCGGCCGGACCGTTGCCCCAGCGCCGAGGCCCGCGCCCGCGTCGAGGCCCTGCTCAACGGCACCTCCTTGGACGATTTGGTGACCCTTGCCACCAACACCCTGGAGTCACGCACCCGGGCCCGGGCGGAACGCCAGCCTGATTTCAACCTCTGAGGGCCCAGGCCCAGGCAACCGCCATGGGGCACGACCTCCACCACTACCTGGATTGCTCCGCCACAACGCCCCCCGCTGAGGCGGTGCTGGCGGCCATGCAGCGCTGCCGGGCTGAGGCGTGGGCGAACCCCTCCAGCCTGCACGGCTTTGGCCTGCGGGCCGCCGAGCAGCTGGAACGCCAGCGGCAGCGGTTGGCCGGGCTGCTGGGATGCCAGGCGGGGCGAGTGCTGTTCACCTCTGGGGGCACCGAATCGATCCACCTGGCGCTGCTGGGGAGCTGCAGGGGCCAGACGTCAGGTGCCCGTGTGTTGCTCTCCAGCGTCGAGCACCCCGCCAGCCTTGCGGCGGCGGACCAGCTGCGCCGCTGGGGCATGGTGGTGGACCTGCTGCCGGTGGATCGTCAGGGACGGCTGGATCTGGAGCGCCTGCAAGCCCTGTTGGCTCCCCCCACGGCCCTGGTGTCGGTGATCTGGGGACAGAGCGAAGTGGGCTCCGTGCAACCCCTGGAACGCATCGGGGCCCTCTGTCGCGCCGCCGGGATCCCCTTGCACGTGGATGGGGTGCAGATGCTGGGGCACCGCCCGATCAGCTTTGATGCCCTGCCGGTGGATCTGATGAGCCTGACGGCCCACAAGATCCAGGGACCAAAGGGGATCGGAGCCCTGCTGGTGCGCGACGGCCACAGCCTGGAGCCGCTGCAGGGGGGAGGGGGCCAGGAGGGGGGACTGCGGGCCGGCACCGAGCCTGTGGAGCTGGTGACGGGCTTCGTGGAGGCGGTGGAGCTGCGCCAGCGGCGCCTGCTGGACCACGGCGGTGTCGATCCCAGCTCGCACCTCCGTGATGCCCTGCTGCAGCGGCTGCTGCTGCATCCCGGCCTCGAACTCACCGGCGTGGATCCGCGCCAGGGTCAGGCGCACCAACGCCTGCCCCACCACCTCAGCCTGCTGGCCCGCAGCCCCCAGGGTCAGCCCATTGCCGGTCGTCAGCTGGTGCAGCAGCTCTGGCGGCAGGGATTCGCCGCCAGCAGCGGTTCCGCCTGCAGCAGTGGCCGCCAGACCCCGAGCCCGGTGCTGCTGGCGATGGGATACGGGGCCGAGGAAGCCCAGGCTGGGATGCGCATCAGCCTTGGGCCCTGGCATGGGGAGCGCCTGCTGGAGGAGCTGCCGGCGGCGATGGCCCGGGCCCTGCAACCCTTCGGCTTCTAGGGTCACGCCAGCTTCAGGGCCCCCATGCTCCCCGCCGATCTCCGCACCGCTGAAGCGGAGCTGCTCACCGCCGTGGCGGCGGCGCTGGCCAAGGGGGGACGCCAACGCTGGACCGCGGAGTTGCGCTTCGAGGGGCTGCGGATCCTGCCGGTGGCCCTGCGTTTGTCGGCGGCTCTGCTGCCCCGGTTCAGCGACCTCCGTCTGGTGTGCCCCGACGCCGGTGCCACGGCCCTGGCCAAACGGGATGCGCCGGATCTGGCCCCCGCCATCACCAGCCTGGGGGACGTGCAACGCCTGCAGCAGGCCGATGGTGGCAGTGATGGCGTGCTGCTGATCGTGGCCCCGACCCCGGCGGACTACGACGATGTGGAGCGAACCTGCGGTCAGCACCGTGGGCCGGTGGTGCTGCTCAACGGACGCCTGGAGGATGCCGCCGTGGGCATCGGCACCGTGGCCCGTGAGCGCCGCAAGGGCTTCCTCGGCGATTGGCAATCGGCCTATGCCCTGATCCCCACCGCCGATGGGGCGTTGCGCCATGCCTACCCCGAGGACTGGTGCTTTTACCGCCGTGATCCCGACGGCTACCGCAGCCTCTGCCGTTTCGACAGCAAACCCGACACCGAACAGCTCCTGCTGGCCCTGGAGCAGGCGGCCAAGGGCTGAGCCACGGCTTGTTTGCACCGTCCAGGCTCCGTACACTCCGGGCTCTGCTGAGTCCCCATGGCTGAAGGTTCCCGCCGCTGGTCACCCTTGGATCTGGGGGCCGGGGCAGCCGTGCTGCTGGCGGCGGCCGGGGTGCTCTGGAGCCCCAAGCTGAGCGGCGCCGTGGCCCGCGCCACCGGCAAGCTGCAACCGGTCACGGTGATGGTGGATGTGCGCGGGGTGCCGGTGGCCGATCCCGACGACGTCTTGAAGGCTGCCCGCAGCAGCGGCTCCGTGAACATCGTGATCCGCAACCAGCCCCACGGCGCCGTGGCGGTGAAGCAGGTGATCCCGCTGCAGCGCAAGCTTTCCGCCGTGTTCGCCGATGGGCGCGTCGTCAGTGCCCCCGACCCCAACCAGGAGCAGTTCGCCACCATCGACGCCCGTTTCGTGCTCCAGGGCGAGGGCCGCAAGGGGGCCGATGGCGTGGTCTTCGGCAACCAGAACCTCAAAATCGGCGCACCGATTGAGTTGGAGGGCAGCAATTTCCGGGTGATCGGCTCCGTCACCGGCCTGCGCCTCGGGGCCTCCTGAGGTGAGGGTGACGCCGGCCCTGGTCACCCTGCTGCTGAGCGGCGTTCCCACCCTCGCGGTGGCTGCAACACCGATCCCTCAGATTGCGGCCAGCTCCCTGCCGGCTGCGCCCCCACCGGTGGGTCTGCCGTTGTTGCAGAGCCAGGTGAGTTGTCCGGCCCTGCAACAGCGCCTACGGGCGGCCCTCGGCGGTGAGCAGCAGGTCTGGAGCGTCACCGTCGCCGATGGAGCCGGTCGCCTGTTGGCGGATGTGAACGGCACCCGGCCGCGGGTGCCGGCCTCCAACCAGAAGCTGATCAGCACCGCCATTGCCCTGGATCGCCTGGGCCCCGATTACCGCCTGGGCACGCGCCTGTGGCGCCAGCCCGATGGCAGCCTGCGCATCACCGGGGAGGGGGATCCCGATCTGGACCTGGCCCAATTACGCCGCTTCGCCAAGCTGGCCCTCGGCTCCGGCAACGGCCGCATCCTGCTGGTGGAAGAACCCCAACAGCGCTGGTGGCCCCAGGGCTGGGAGTGGGCCGACCGCTATGAGGCCTATGGGGCGCCGATCACACGCCTGGCCCTCACCAGCAATGCGCTGGACATGGCGGTGCCCAATCCCCCCAGCCGCCTGCAGCGGCTGCTCAGCCAGGAGATCAAACGCCAGGGGGGCAGCGCCGCCATCACGTTGGTGTCCGCCGCAGGCGCCGCCGGCGATGGGGCCGAACTGCTGCATGAGGAGCGCTCCATCGGCATGCACGGCCTGTTGAGCCTGGCCAACACCGACAGCCACAACTTCACCTCCGAGGTGCTGCTGCGCCAGGGCACGGGCAGCTGGGATCTCCCCCAGGCCCGTCAGCGGGCGATGCTGTGGCTCTCCGCCCAGGGCCTGCCCATGGCGGGCGTGAACGTGGTGGATGGCAGTGGCCTCGACCGCGGCAATCGGGTCACCAGCCGCCTGCTGGCGGCTCTGCTGCTGCGCATGGCCCAGCACCCCTATGCCCACCAGTACACCGCCTCCATGGCCATCGCCGGCCAGCGCGGCACCCTGCGCAGCCTCTGGCGCGGCACCGAGCTGGAGGGTCACTTCCGCGGTAAGACCGGCACCATCCGAGGCGTGCGCTCCATCAGCGGCGTGTTGGACACGCCGGAGGGCACCCGCTACGTCAGCCTCGTGTCCAACGGGGCAGGTTCCCCGAACAGCACCATCGGCGCCGTGTTGCGGGACGTCCAGCAGCCGGGCCTCTGCCCGCCTTAGGCCTCAGACCTGGCCCTAACCCTGGCCCGCCGCCCGCCGCAGCCGTTCGGCGGCCCGGCGGGCCCTGCTGATGGAGACGGCCTGCTCCTGGGGGCGGCCCTGGGGTGCCGCGGCGGCGTTGTCCACCGCCTGCAGACGCACCAGTTCACGGCGCCCCGCCACCACCACCTGCCCCATCTCCCGCAGGCGCCCCTCCAGTTCACCGAGCACCTGTTCGGCGTAACGGTTGGCGCCCTCCTGGACACCGGCAGCCTCCGAGCGGGTGCGGGCGATCAGGGCCTCGCACTGTTGCTGCGTCTGTTGGCGGAACTGCAGGGCATCGGCCTGAACCCGCTCGGCTTCGGCCTGGCTGCTCTGCTGCAGGCGCAGGGCCTCTTGGCGGATCTTGTCCAGTTCCATCAGGCTCTGCTGACGGGATTGCTCATGCTGTTCGGTGAGCTGCCGCTTCAGCTCGATGGACTCCTGGTCCAGCTGTTGGCGCCGCTGCAGGGCCTCCTGTTCCAGCTGCTGGCGGTGCTGGGCGAACTGCTGCTCCAGCTGGGCCAGCCGGGCCTGATGCTCCTGTTCGGCCCGGGCCACCTGCTGGCGGGCCTGGCCGATCATCTGCTCGCACTGCTGACGGGCCTGGTCCCGCAGTTCGGCCACCTGTCGCTCCGCTTCCTGGCGCACCGCCTGGGCGTTGATCAGCTGTTCCCGCTGCTGCCGCGCCTGCTGCAGGATCTCGTCAGCCTGCTGGCGGGCCGTGCCGATGAAGTCTTCCTTCTGACGCACCAGGGCCTCCGCCTGGCTGAGCTGGCCGGGGAGGGCCTCGCGCACCGCATCCATCAGTTCGATGGCGTCCTGCTCATTCACGAGGCGGCCGCCGCTGAAGGGCACCCGGGTGCCGTCCAGCACGATCTCCTCGAGCTGGTCGAGCTGATCCAGCACGGAACTCACCGGGGAGCTGAGCGGAGCCTCGGACATCACGGTGCTGCGGGGGATGACTGATTAAAGAGCCTGGCCAGATCCTCCGCCACTCCTGTGGGCACCATGTGATCAACGGCCCCCCCGAAGCGGGCCACCTCCCTCACCACGGAGCTGCTCAGGAAGCTGTGGGCCGTGGCCGTGGCCAGGAACAGCGTTTCCAACCGGGGGGCCAGACTCTTGTTGGTGTGGGCGATCTGCAGCTCGTATTCGAAATCGCTGAGGGCCCGCAGACCGCGCAGGATCACCCCGGCCCCGCAGCGCTGGGCGAAATCCACCGTGAGGCCATCGAAGGCGGCCACCTCCACCGAGGGCAGATGGGCCGTGGCGAGCTGGATCTGTCGCAGCCGTTGCTCCACGCTGAAGCAGGGGTTCTTGCTGGGGTTGCGCAGCACCGCCACCACCAGTCCGTCAAACAGCAGGGCACCGCGCTCGATCAGGTCGAGGTGCCCCAGGGTGAGCGGGTCGAAGCTGCCGGGGTACAGGGCGCGCATGGCCCGATCCTATGGAGCGTGTCCGCCCCTGGCGGATGGTTTCTAGAGTCCGACCAGCAGTTCCACACCGATGGCCACCACCCCCAGCCTGAATGCCGAGGCCAAGAAGGTTCTCCTCCGCAAGATCCCCCATGGGGTGTTCATCTGCGGGGTGGCCGAGGGGGATGAAGTGAATGGCTTCACCGCCAGCTGGGTCACCCAGGGGTCATTTGAGCCGCCCCTGGTGGTGATGGCGGTGCGGGCCGACAGCACCAGCAACGGCATGATCCAGCGCAGCGGCCGCTTCTCGCTGAACGTCCTGTCCGCCGATCAGAAGGACCTGGCGGCGGTGTTCTTCAAACCCCAGAAGGGGGTCGGGGGGCGCTTCGATGCCGCCCCCTTCCAATTGGGCGACCTGGGGCTGCCGATCCTGCAGGACGCCCTCGGGGCCGTGGAGTGCGAGCTGGTGGGCCAGGTGGCCCACGGCGACCACACCGTGTTCGTGGGTGAGGTGAAGAGCGCCACCCTGCACCGGGATGGACCCGCCCTCGAACTCGGCAGCACGGGCTGGCAGTACGGCGGTTGATCCCCCTCCTCCAGGAACCGGCGCGACTCAAGGCGCGGCTCAAGGAGGTGCCCGCGGAGCCGGGCTGCTATCTGCTGCGCGATGGGGAGGACCGCATCCTCTACATCGGCAAAGCCAAGGTGCTGCGCAATCGCGTGCGCAGCTACTTCCAGGCGGGCAGCGGCCACGGCCACAGCCCCCGCATCGCCCTGATGGTGCGGCAGGTGTGCGAGATCGAATTCATCGTCACCGACAGCGAGGCGGAAGCCCTGGCCCTCGAGGCCAACCTGATCAAGAACCACCAGCCGCATTTCAATGTGCTGCTGAAGGACGACAAGAAATACCCCTATCTCTGCATCACCTGGAGCGAGGCCTACCCCCGCATCTTCATCACCCGGCGGCGCCGGTTCCGCTCCCCCCTGGATCGTTTTTACGGCCCCTATGTGGATGTGGGCCTGCTGCGGCGCACCCTGGCCCTGGTGAAACGGGTGTTCCCCCTGCGGCAGCGTCCCCAACCCCTGTACCGGGATCGCACCTGCCTCAATTTCGACATCGGCCGCTGCCCGGGGGTGTGTCAGCAGAAGATCAGTTCCGAGGACTACCACCGCACCCTGCGCCAGGTGGCGATGGTGTTCCAGGGGCGCAATGAGGAACTGCTGGAGCTGCTGGACCAGCAGATGCAGCGCTACGCCGAACGGCTGGATTTCGAAAGTGCAGCCCGTGTGCGCGACCAGTTGCAGGGCATCGGCACCCTCACCGCCGACCAAAAAATGAGCATCGGCGACAGCTCCGTGAGCCGTGACGTGATCGCCCTGGCGGCGGACCAACGGGTGGCGGCGGTGCAGCTGTTCCAGATGCGCGCCGGCAAGTTGGTGGGCCGGTTGGGCTTCACCGCCGAGGCCCTGGCGGAGCCGGGCCGCATCCTGCAAACGGTGATCGAGGAGCACTACTCCCAGGTGGAGGGGGTGGAGATTCCCCCCGAACTGCTGCTGCAGCACGCGTTGCCCCAACAGGAACTGCTGCAGGACTGGCTCAGCGAGTTACGGGGCCGGCGGGTGCGCCTCGCCGTACCCCAGCGCCAGCAGAAGGCGGATCTGATCGACCTGGTGGAGCGCAACGCCCAGTACGAACTGCAGCGGGCCCAGCGGGCCAGTGAGCAGAACCTGCTGGCCACGGAGGACCTGGCCCAGCTATTGGATCTCCCCACCCCACCCCGACGGATCGAGGGCTACGACATCAGCCACATCCAGGGGAGCGATGCGGTGGCCTCCCAGGTGGTGTTCGTCGACGGGCTGCCCGCCAAGCAGCACTACCGCAACTACAAGATCCGCAGTGCCTCGGTGCGGGCCGGCCATTCCGACGACTTCATGAGCATGGCGGAGGTGATCCGTCGGCGCTTTCGCCGCTGGGCCCAGGCCAAGGCGGAGGGGGCTGACCTGCGGGATCTGCGGCGCGCAGCCGCCAGCACCCTGCACACCGGCGGGCTCAACGACTGGCCCGATGTGGTGATGATCGACGGCGGCAAGGGCCAGCTCTCAGCGGTGATGGAAGCGTTGCGGGAACTGGACCTCGACCAAGAGCTGGTGGTGTGCTCCCTGGCCAAGCAACGGGAGGAGGTGTTTCTGCCCGGCGCCTCCACCCCCCTGGAGAGCGAGGCCGACCAGCTGGGGGTTCAGCTGTTGCGGCGGTTGCGGGATGAGGCGCATCGCTTTGCGGTGAGCTTCCACCGGCAGCAGCGCGGCGAACGCATGACCCGTTCGCGCCTCTCCGACATTCCCGGTCTGGGCCCCAAGCGAATCCGTGAGTTGCTGGCCCATTTCCGCTCCGTGGATGCCATCCAATTGGCGAGCCTGGAGGCCCTGCAGGCCGCGCCGGGGCTGGGGCCGGGCCTGGCGCAGCAGGTGTGGAGCCATTTTCATCCCCCGGCCGATGATCCGTTGCCCGAAGATGGACAGGACCTCGGCGATCCCACCCCGCTGCGGATCGCCGGTTGATGACGCGCCCCGCCACCGCTGTTCGACGGGCCCTGGCCCAGCTGTGCGGATTGCTGCTGCTGGCGGCGGCTGTGCTGCTCCACCCCACGGGCCTCGGGGCCGCCCCGGGCCTCTGCATCGGCCCCGTCTGCGGCGATGAGATCACCCGCAGTGCCAAGCACCATTGGCAACTGCGGCTGCGGTTGAGCGACCAGCGGGGCCAATGGGAGCGCGTCACCATCGATTGCCGCCACGCCGAACTCAGCCCCGCCTTCGGCCCCGTGGAGCGGGGTCATGCCCGGGCCGTGGCCCTCAAGGCCTGCCGTCTGGCGGGGGAAGCACCGGCATGAGCCTCGGCGTGTGGGTGCTGGGGGATCAGCTGTCCGCCACCCAGGCGGCCCTGGCGAGTACCAGCCCCGCGCACGCGCGGGTGCTGCTGGTGGAGAGCAGTTCGGTGCTGGCCCATCGGGCCTACCACCGTCAAAAGCTGGTGCTGGTGTGGAGCGCCATGCGGCATTTCGCTGAGGAGCTGCGGGCTGCGGGCTGGCGCGTCGATTACTGCATCGGCGAGGGATTCGGAGACAGTCTGCGGGCCTGGATCCAGGACCACGGCATCACCGAGCTGCGGCTGATGCAGCCGGCGGAACGGGGCTTCCAGAGCTCCATCGAAGCCCTCAACCTGCCGGTATCGGTGCGCTGGCTCGACAGCAACGCCTTCCTGTGGAGCCGTGCCGCGTTCGCCGCCTGGGCGGCCCCCTACCGGCAACTGCGCCTGGAGCTGTTCTACCGGGAGGGTCGGCGCCGCTTCGGCGTGTTGATGGAGGGGGAAGGAGCCACGGCGCAACCCCTGGGTGGCCAATGGAATTTCGACCATGACAACCGCCGCCCCCCCACCAAGGGGCTACGGGGGCCCGAACCGCTGTGGTTCGAACCGGATGCCATCACACGGGCGGTGATCGAGCGGGTGCAGGCCCTCGACCAGCAGCGCCAGGGGGAGGGGAAACATGCTTTGCCGGGGCAGCTGGATCACTTCCGCTGGGGGGTGACACGGCAGCAGGCGCTGCAGGTGTTGGATCGCTTCATCGACACCCGACTGGCCGGTTTCGGCCCCTACCAGGACGCCATGGTGGCTGGTGAGCCAACCCTCTGGCACGCGCTGCTCTCCCCCTATCTCAACCTCGGTCTGCTCCATCCCCTGGAGGTGATCCGACGCCTGGAGCGGGAAGGGCTGCATCGGGCGGTGCCGCTGGCGGGCCTCGAGGGGGTGATCCGCCAGATCCTCGGTTGGCGTGAATACACCCATGGGCTCTACCACTGGTTTGGCGCCGATTACGGCGCCAGCAACCACCTGGAGGCCCAGACCCCACTGCCGGCCTGGTTGGAGCACGGGCACAGCGGCATGGCCTGCATGGATACGGTGCTGCAGGAGCTGGCCGAGAGCGGTTACGCCCATCACATCCAGCGGCTGATGGTGCTGGCCAATTACGGGCTGCTGGCCGGCCTCAACCCCCAGGCGTTCACGGCCTGGTTCCACCGCCAGTTCATCGACGGATACGACTGGGTGATGCAGACCAACGTGCTCGGCATGGGTCTGTTCGCCGATGGGGGTCGTCTGGCCAGCAAGCCCTATGCCGCCAGTGGCAACTACATCCGGCGCATGAGCACCTATTGCCAGGGCTGCCGCTACGACGTCAAGCGGCGCCATGGGGAGAACGCCTGTCCGTTCAACAGCCTCTACTGGGATTTCCTGGCCCGCCACCGGGAGCGGTTGCGGGGCAATCCACGGATGGCGCTGGTGTTCAAGCAGCTGGACAAGCTGCCCCCTGATGAGCTCGCCGCCATCCGTCGGGCCGCCACCGAGCACCGCCAGCAGCTCGTGCCCGCCTTACCTTGAGGACCTGTTTGGCCCCCGTGCCTGATGACCCTGGCGGCCCTGCCCCCTGAGGCCTACCTCTGGTTCAAGACCCTCCACATCGTGGGGGTGGTGGTGTGGTTTGCCGGGTTGTTCTATCTGGTGCGGTTGTTCATCTACCACCGCGAAGCCGAGGAACTCTCCCCGGACCTTCGCACCGCCTTCCAGGCGCAATACGCCCTGATGGAGCGGCGCCTGGCCAACATCATCACCACCCCCGGCATGGTGGTGGCGGTGGCCATGGCCGTCGGCTTGCTGGTGAGCAACCCCGCCTGGCTGCATCAGGGATGGATGCACGCCAAGCTCGGTTTCGTGGCCGCCCTGCTGGCCTACCACGCCTTCTGTTATCGCCTGATGGGGCAGCTGCAGGGGGGCAGCTGCCAGTGGAGCCCCAAACAGCTGCGGGCCCTCAATGAGCTGCCCACGCTGCTGCTGGTGGTGGTGGTGATGCTGGTGGTGTTCAAAAACCAATTCCCCACCAGCGCCGCCACCTGGTTCCTGGTGGCCCTGGTGGTGTTCATGGCGGCTTCGATTCAGTTCTATGCCCGCTGGCGCCGGCTGCGGGCCGAACGGCTGGCCGCCTCCCCATGACCCATCCGCTGCGGGCTGTGCTGGAGCAGGTGCACCCCGGCAGCTGCCCCACCGACCTCAACTTCCACTGCCACACCACCTGCAGCGACGGCAGCCTGCAGCCCTACCAGCTCGGGCAACAGGCCCAGGCCATCGGCCTTCAGCACCTGGCGGTGACCGACCACCACAGCGTGGCGGCCCACGCACCCCTGGCGGCGTGGTTTGAGGCGGAGCGCCAACGGGGGGCCACGGTGCCCACCCTGTGGAGCGGCATGGAAATCAGTTGTCTGCTGGAGGGGTGCCTGGTGCACGTGCTGGCCCTGGGGTTCGATCTAGGGCACCCCGCCCTTGAGCCCTACCGGCAGGGGCAGGCCGCCGTGGGGGAGGCCCTGCAGGCCGATGAGGTGCGCCGACGGATCCAGGACGCCGATGGCCTGGCCCTGCTGGCCCATCCGGGGCGCTACCGCCTGCCCTTTTCGCGCCTGATCGATGCGGCCCAGCGGCTGGGGTTTGACGGGGCGGAGGCCTATTACGACTACGGCATGCAGGCCCGCTGGGCGCCGACGCCCCACGTGTGTGAGGCCATCGCCGAGCAACTCGGCCGGCACGGACTTCTGCGAAGTTGCGGTACCGATACCCATGGTCTGGAGCTGCGCGGCCGCTAGGGTTCCCGCAGCCATTGCTCCCCGTCGATGGGCCTGTTTGATCGTCTGCTCGGTGGTTCCAAATCGGTGACCACCAACACCCAGGCCAAGCCCGCCAAGAAGGAGGACGCCTTCTTCCTGGACGCCGATGCCTCCAGCAGCATGGGCGATGTGAACTTCATGCGGCGCTCCAACACGATCCGCCGCACCTTCCCCGGCACCGCCGCCAACCCAGCCGGCGGCGAGCGGGTTGAGGAAGTGGCGTCGATGGAATCGCGCCTCGAGAAGATGACCCCTGGCCTGGGGGGCAGCGTCACGGTGGAGGAAGAGATCAACCTCACCGGCGGGGTGCCCAAGCCGGTGAAGAAGACCTTCGCCGAGCCGATGAGCAAGGCGGAACTGGATCAGCGCATGAAGGGCTCGGCCGTGGCCGTGAACACCCCCGGCGTTGCCGCCCCCAAGAAGGCCAGCGGCGCCGCTGAGGACAGCCAACCGCAGATCAGCAACCCCTCCTCCGCCAAGCCCGGCGACATCAACGCCTTCAAGGGTTGGGCCAAGGATCTCAACGGCTGATCGCCGCCCCCTCGTGGCGGTTTCAGCCCTCCACCAGGGCCTCGGACTCCAGCACCAACTCCCGTAGGCGCTGCAGTTGCACCGCCGCCGCCCCCTCCCAGAGGCCGCGGTGGTGCGCCTCCAGCAGCCGCTCCGCCATGTCCCGCAGGGCCCAGGGATTGCTGCGGCGCAGGAACGCCAACACGGCTTCATCCCCGAGCCACTGGTCGCAGACCGCCCCGTAGCCCCAGTCGGGCACCCGGTCCGTGCTGGCGTCGTAGGCAAACAGGTAGTCGAGGCTGGCGGCCATCTCGAACCCCCCCTTGTAGCCATGGCGTTGCATCCCCTCGATCCAGCGGGGGTTCAGCAGGCGTGAGCGCAGCACCTTGTCGAACTCCCGCTCCAAGCGGTGCATGCGCGGCCGCTGCTGGCGGGAGTGGTCGCCGAACCACAGCTGCGGTGCCTGGCCACTCACCTGTTCCACCGCGGCGCTGAGGCCGCCCTGGAATTGGTAGTAGTCGTCGGAATCAAACAGGTCGTGCTCCCGGTTGTCCTGGTTGTGCAGCACCACCTGCACCCCCGCCAGCCGCTGCTCCAACCCGGGGCGATCGGGGCTGATGCTCAGGCTGCCCCCCAGCCCATCGGCCCCACCCAGCCCCTCGTAGCGCCAACTGCTCCAGTTGAGGAATGCCTCCGCCAGGTCGGCCCGGCTCTCCCAGTCGCCGCTGTCGATCAAACCCTGCAGGCCGGCGCCGTAGGCCCCCGGTGCTGAGCCATAGACCCGCCAGGGCTGACCATCCCGGCGGAAGGCCGCAGCCAGGGGGTTGTCAGCGTCCGCCTCACCGCTTTGGGCCACCAGCGTTGTGGCCCGGTTGAACCAGGCCACCAACTGGGGGAAAGCATCGCGGAATAAACCGGAGATGCGCAGGGTCACATCCACCCGGGGCCGCCCCAGCTGGGGGAGGGGGATCAGCTCCAGGTCCACCAGCCGCCGGCTGGGGCCATCCCACACGGGGCGCACCCCCAGCAGCGCCAGGGCCTGGCCGATGTCCTCACCGCCGTTGCGCATGGTGCTGGTGCCCCACACGGAGAGGGCCAGGCTGCGCAGGGGTTCCCCCTGCTCCATGCGGTGCTGATCCAGCAGCAGCTCAGCGCTGCGGCGGCCCAGGTCCCAGGCGGCCTCGGTGGGCAGGCCCCGTAGATCGACGCTATAGAAATTGCGTCCCGTGGGCAGCAGATCGGGGCGCCCGCGGGTGGGGGCACCGGAGGGCCCGGCGGCGATGCGCCCCCCGGCGAGGGCGGTGAGAAAGCTGCGGTGCTCGGCCTCGCCGCAGCGGAGCAGATCGGGGAGCAGGCCGGCGGCACAACGGTCCAGAACAGCGGCGGTGTGGGGACCCGGGATCGCGCTGGGCGTGTTCCCCTCCAGCAGGGGCTGCAGCAGATCAAGCGCCTGGGCCTCCAACCACTCCACCCCATCCCCCACCTGGCGGGCTTTGGTGCAGCCCAGCTCCCGCAGGCGACGCCGATCGGCGTCCTCCAGGGGCTCGGCCTCTTCGTCGCCCCAGGGGTCAAACCGCAGCTGCAGGTCGCGGGCCAGCGCCTGGGTGAGACCCTGGCCGTCCGCCACCGGTGGACGGGCCAGACAGGCCAGCAGCTCCAGCAGCTGCGGGGCCGATGGCAGCTCGCCAAAGCGATGCAGCCCGGTGCGGATCTGGGCCTCCTTGAGCTCACACAGGTACCCCTCCGCGGCGTCCAGGGGGTCATCCCCCGGCCCCAGGGGCATCTCCAATTGGGCTAACTGGCGCAGGGCGCTCTGCCGCAGCCCCTCGGCCCGCTCACTGCCGAGCTGGGCCGCCTCCCAGTACTCATCCAGCAGGGCCTCGAGCTGGCGCAGGTCCCCATGCAGGCCGGCGCGGCCCAGGGGGGGGGTGAGGTGATCCAGGATCACGGCCTGGGCGCGGCGCTTGGCCTGGGAGCCCTCGCCGGGGTCATTGACGATGAAGGGATAGACATGGGGCAGGGGCCCCAGGGCCCATTCCGGGAAGCAGCTGGCGGACAGGCCGAGCCCCTTACCCGGTAACCACTCGAGGTTGCCGTGCTTGCCCACATGGCAGACAAGCTGCACGCGGGCCACCTGGCGCAGCCAGAGGTACTGGGCCAGATAGAGATGGGTGGGGGGTAGATCGGGGCTGTGGTAGCTGAGGGCCGGATCCCGTCCATAGCCCCGCTCCGGCTGAATCAGCAGCACCAGTCGGCCGTAGCTCAGGCCCTGGATCGGAAACCCCTGCGGCTCCAGCATCGGGTCTGTGGACGGTGGGCCCCACTGGCGTTCCAACCGCTCCCGGCCGTCGGCCGGCAGGGTGGCCCACCAGGCTTCGTAGTCCGCCAGGGACAGGTGGGACAAGGCGGGGCGGTGGTGGCTCTCCGGGTCGTTGCTGCGCCCCGCCAACAGGGCGCGGATCAGGTCATCACCGTCGGAAGGCAAGGGGGCCTGGCCCAGGTCGTACCCCGCCTGCCGCAACCAGCCGAGCATGGCGGCACAGCTGGCGGGGGTGTCCAGCCCCACACCATTGGCCAGGCGGCTGTTGCGGGTGGGGTAGTTGGCGAGCACCAGGGCCAACCGGCGCTGATCCGGTGGCGTACTGCGCAGGTCGCACCAGTGGGCCGCCAGGTCTGCCACCCAGGCCAGGCGGTCCAGGTCGGGCAGATAGCCCTGCAGGGCGGTGGCCAGCCGCGCGTCGGCCTGGCGCGGCTGCTTGAAGGCCCCCACCCGGGTGGTGATACGGCCATCCAGCTCCGGCAGCGCCACCTGGAGGCTGAGGTCCAGCGGGGAGAGTCCAAGGCTGCTGGCCCCCCAGGCCTCCCGGCTCTGGGTGCTGCACAGCAGCTGCAGCACCGGCACCCCCAACCCATCCCACAGGGGCGCCCCCAGGCCCGCCTCGCTCAGCTGCACCGAAGCAAAGGAGGTGGTGCAGAGCACCAGCTGCACCGCCTCCCGCCGCAGCAGGTCGCTCACACCCCCCTGGACGGCAGCGCTGCGCAGGCTGCTGACCCACAGGGCCCTGGGGGCCAGACCCCGCTGCCGCAGGGCCTGCAGCAGGGCTTCCACCAGGGCCAGGTCATCCGCCTGCAGCAGGGCTCGGTACAGCACCACCCCCACCCGGGGGCCCGGCTCCTGGCGCCAGTCATGGGGGAGGGGATCCGCCAACGGCTCCGGAACAGGGGGCCGCAGCGCCGTCCCCTCCAGCGGATGCCGCAGGCTGACGAGCACCCGCCGCAGGTTCTCCGTTCCCCCCTCCAGCAGACAGCGGCTGCAGGCCAGGCTGAAGGCGGAATCCAGGGTGCCCAGGGGTAGGAGCTCCATCTCCTGGTCGGCGGTGCCCGCCAGCACCAGCAGCTGCCGGCCGGGCCGCCCAGCGGCCCAGCGCTGCAGCTGTTCAAGCCCGTAACCCCAGTGGCTGCGACCCCCCAGCAGCCGCACCACCACCAAGCGGGTGTCCTGAAGGCTGGTGCGCAGGTAATGGTCCAGCACCGCCGGGTGCTGCAGGGCCGCCAGATTCAGGGCCCGGATCGCGATCGCCCCTCCCAGGGGCCGGGGGTCGCGGTCGAGCAGCGCCGCCAGGGCAGAGAGATCACTGTCGGCGCTGCTGAGCAGCACCACCTCCGCCGGCGGCTGCTCGATGAACACCAGCCCATCGGAGGGGCTGGTGCTGCCAGGCACGGCGGCAAGACGGTGCATGGGCCCATCTTGCTGTGGTGGCAGCCTCGCAGGGCGGGGGGCGGCGGTGAGAAGATCGGCTGCAGCTGTGGCCCCCACCGCCCGCCGGATCCATGCACCAATTCCTGCCCTACGCCTGGTTCGGTGGCCGCTGCGTGCCCTTTGCGGAGGCCACCCTGTCGGTGGCCACCCATGCCCTGCACTACGGCACCGGGGCCTTTGGGGGCATGCGGGCGATCCCGAACCCCGTGGATGCCCGGGAGATCCTGCTGTTCCGCGCCGACCGCCACGTCAAGCGCCTGAGCCAGAGCGCCCGACTGCTGCTCACCGAGCTCAGGGAGGAGACGATCCACGGCGCCATTCAGCAGTTTCTGCAGGCCAACCAGCCCACCTGTCCGGTGTATCTGCGGCCGTTTGTGTACACCAGCGATCTGGGCATTGCCCCGCGGTTGCACAACATCGAGACCGACTTTCTGATCTATGGCCTCGAACTCGGCGACTACCTCTCTCCCGAAGGGGTGAGTTGCCGGATCAGCTCCTGGACCCGCCAGGAGGACCGCTCCCTGCCCCTGCGGGGCAAGATCAGTGGCGCCTACATCACCAGCTCCCTGGCCAAAACCGAAGCGGTGAAGAGCGGCTTCGATGAGGCCCTGCTGCTCAATAGCCGCGGCAAGGTGAGTGAAGCCAGCGGCATGAATCTGTTCATCGTGCGCGATGGCGTGCTGATCACCCCCGGCGTCGACCAGGACATCCTCGAAGGCATCACCCGCGCCAGCGTGCTGGAGCTGGCCCAGGCCATGGGGATCCCCACCCTGGAGCGCCCGGTGGACAAGAGCGAGCTGTTGATTGCCGATGAGGTGTTCCTGAGCGGCACCGCCGCCAAGGTCACCCCGGTGCGGCGTGTGGAGAGCACCGATCTGCGGTCGCAGCGGCCGGTGATGGACGCCATCCGTGAACGGCTCACCGCCATCACGGAAGGCCGCGATCCCGCCTATGACCACTGGGTCACCCGCGTGCGTCTGAACGGTTGATGCTGACGACCCAACGGATCGGATTCCTCGAACGGCTGCACAGCCCCGACCACCCGGTGCTGGTGTTCGACGGCGCCACGGGCACGTCCCTGCAGCAGATGGACCTCAGCGCCGAGGATTTCGGCGGTGCTGCCCTGGAGGGCTGCAACGAGAACCTGGTGTTCACCCGCCCGGATGCGGTGCAGGCGGTGCACCGGCTGTTCCTGGATGCCGGCTGCGACGTGATCGAGACCGACACCTTCGGGGCGGCCTCCACCGTGCTGGCTGAATACGACCTGCAGGATCAGGCCTTCGCCATCAACAAGCGCGCCGCCGAGCTGGCCCGCGACATGGCGGATGCCTACAGCACCCCGGAGAAGCCCCGCTTTGTGGCGGGCTCCATGGGGCCCACCACCAAGCTGCCCACCCTGGGGCACATCGGCTTCGATGAACTACGCGATGCCTTCGCTGAACAGGCGGAGGGGCTGATCGCCGGTGATGTCGACCTGTTCATCGTTGAAACCTGCCAGGACGTGCTGCAGATCAAGGCGGCGTTGCAGGGCATCGAGCAGGCGTTCGCCAAAACCGGCCAGCGGCGCCCGCTGATGGTGAGCGTCACCATGGAAACCACCGGCACGATGCTGGTGGGCTCCGACATCGCCGCCGTGGTGGCGATTCTCGAGCCGTTCCCGATTGATGTGCTCGGGCTCAATTGCGCCACGGGCCCCGATCTGATGAAGGAGCACGTGCGCTACCTCAGCGAGCACAGCCCCTTCGTGGTGAGCTGCATCCCCAACGCCGGCTTGCCGGAGAACATCGGCGGGGTGGCCCATTACCGGCTCACACCGGTGGAAATGAAGATGCAGCTGATGCATTTCGTCGAAGACCTGGGGGTTCAGGTGATCGGCGGCTGCTGCGGCACCACCCCCGCCCACATCGCCGCCCTGGCGGAGCTGGCCTCCGAACTCAAGCCCGCACCACGGCGGGTGCGGACCCCTGAATTGCGGCAGAGCCATGCCGATCCCCGCCCGGCCCTGGCCTATGAGCCCAGCGCCAGCTCGCTCTACGGCACCACCCCCTACCTGCAGGACAACTCCTTCCTGATCATTGGCGAGCGGCTCAATGCCAGCGGCAGCAAGAAGGTGCGGGATCTGCTGGCGGAGGAGGACTGGGATGGCCTGGTGGCCGTGGCCCGGGGCCAGGTGAAGGAGAACGCCCACGTGCTCGATGTGAACGTCGACTACGTGGGTCGCGACGGCGAACGGGACATGAAGGCGCTGGTGAGCCGTCTGGTCACCAACGTCAACCTGCCGCTGATGCTCGACTCCACCGAGTGGCAGAAGATGGAGGCCGGTCTCAAGGTGGCCGGTGGCAAATGCATCCTCAACTCCACCAACTACGAAGACGGCGATGAGCGCTTCTTCAAGGTGCTGGAGCTGGCCCGTGCCTACGGCGCCGGCGTGGTGGTGGGCACCATCGATGAACAGGGCATGGCCCGCACGGCGGAGCGCAAGTTCGCCATCGCCCAGCGGGCCTACCGCGATGCCCTCGAATTCGGCATCCCGGCCCATGAAATTTTCTATGACCCATTGGCACTGCCCATCTCCACCGGCATCGAGGAGGACCGCGAGAACGGCCTGGCCACGGTGGAGGCGATCCGGCTGATCCGCCAGAACCTGCCTGGGGTGCACGTGGTACTGGGGGTAAGCAACGTCAGCTTCGGGCTCTCACCGGCGGCGCGGATTGTGCTCAATTCCGTGTTTCTGCACGACTGCTGCGAAGCGGGCATGGATGCGGCCATCGTCAGCCCCGCCAAGATCCTGCCCCTGGTGAAGATCAGCGAGGAGCACCAGCAGGTGTGCCGTGATCTGATCCACGACAACCGTCGCTTTGACAACGGTGTCTGCGTCTACGACCCACTGACCGAACTCACCAAGCTGTTTGAGGGGGTCAGCGCCAAGGAGGCCCGGGCCTCAGGCCCTCAGCTCAGCGACCTGCCGATCGAGGCGCGGCTCAAGCAGCACATCATCGATGGCGAGCGCATCGGCCTGGAGGATGCCCTCAAGATCGCCCTGGAGCGCTATCAGCCCCTGGAAATCATCAACACCTTCCTGCTGGATGGCATGAAGGTGGTGGGGGAGCTGTTCGGTTCGGGCCAGATGCAACTGCCCTTCGTGCTGCAGAGCGCTGAAACCATGAAATCCGCGGTGGCGTTCCTGGAGCCGCTGATGGACAAGGTGGAAGGCGAGAGCTCAGCCAAGGCCAAGTTTCTGATCGCCACGGTGAAGGGCGACGTGCACGACATTGGTAAAAACCTCGTCGACATCATCCTCACCAACAACGGCTACGAGGTGATCAACCTCGGCATCAAGCAGCCGGTGGAGGCGATCATCGAGGCACAGCACAAGCACCGGGCCGATTGCATCGCCATGAGCGGTCTGCTGGTGAAATCCACCGCGTTTATGAAGGACAACCTCGCGGCCTTCAACGACGCGGGGATCGACGTGCCGGTGATCCTCGGCGGCGCCGCCCTCACCCCCCGCTTTGTGAACAAGGACTGCCGTGAGGTGTACCGCGGCCAGGTGATCTACGGCCGCGACGCCTTCGCCGACCTGCGCTTCATGGACGCCTACGTGGCGGCCCGCGATGCCCAGCAGTGGGACAACGGCCGTGGCTTCCTGGCAGGAGCACCCGAGGGGCTGGGGCTTGAGGCCTCTGTGGCGGCGGCGGAAGCCGAGCCCATGGAGGCCGCCGCACAGGAGACCAACACCGTGCCCGCAGCGGAGCTGTCCACGGGGGACCACCGCTCCGACGCCGTGCCGGAGGAACCGACCCTGACGCCGCCCTTCTGGGGCAGCCAGGTGCTCACCGAAGCGGAGATCCCCCTGGAGCAGGTGTTCGCCTATCTGGACCGCAATGCCCTGTTCGCCGGCCAATGGCAGCTGCGCAAGGCCCAGGGGCAATCCCGGGAGGACTACGAAGCCATGCTCGCGGCCAAGGCCGAGCCGGTGTTGCAGCAGTGGATGGACCGCTGTCTGGAGGAACAGCTACTCACCCCAAGGGTGGCCTATGGCTACTTCCCCTGCGGGCGCGAGGGCAACAGCGTGGTGGTGTTTGATCCGGAGCAGCGCAGCCGAGAACTGGGCCGTTTCGCCCTGCCCCGGCAGCGCTCCGGCAACCGTTACTGCATCGCCGACTTCTACCAGGATCTCGCCGATGGCCAGCCCACCGATGTGTTGCCCATGCAGGCGGTCACCATGGGGGAGCGGGCCACGGCCTTCGCCCAGCAGCTGTTCCAGGGCGACCAGTACAGCGATTACCTCTATTTCCATGGGCTCGGCGTGCAGATGGCGGAGGCCCTGGCGGAATGGGTGCATGCCCGCATCCGCAGCGAACTGGGGTACGGCGATCCCGGCGACATGCCCTTGCGGGATGTGCTGGCCCAGCGCTACCGCGGCAGCCGCTACTCCTTCGGCTATCCCGCCTGCCCCAACGTGGCCGATTCCCGCCAGCAACTGGCTTGGCTCCAGTCCGATCGCATCGGCCTGTCCATGGATGAGAGCGACCAACTGGAACCGGAGCAGAGCACCACAGCCCTGGTGGCCCTGCACAGCCAGGCCCGTTATTTCAGCGCCTAGGGTCGTCGGGCCCTGAGCCTCCCCCACCCATGGCCATTGCCGGACCCGGCGGCGTTGACGACGCCATTGCCGCAGGCCTCGACCTGGATGGCACCCCGATCCCCGCTGAGATGCTCAGCCTCTACCGAGAGGTGATGGATCTGGAGAGCCAGCGCGCCCGCAGTGGCGTCAAAAAATCCATGCGCAACCGGATCGTCAAGACCGGCTCCAAGCATTTCGATCAGCAGACCCTCGATGCGCGCCTCAAGGCGGCTGGATGGGAGGGGCTGAAGGACAAGGAAATCGCCTTCTTCTACGGGGCCTGAGCCCTGCTTCAGCCGCAGAGGTCCTCGAGGGTTTCGATCACCTCCTGTTGGAACTCCTCGAGGTCGGTGGAGTCGGAGAGATCGATCCCCTCACCGGCGGCGTTCTGGGCCAGCTCCTGGAAGTGAAAAGCCCCTTCACCGTTGGCCAGGAACTCGATCGCCGAGCTCTCGCCGCTTTCCTTGAAGGCATCGCACAGGGCCAGGAAGGCGCCGTCTTCGGTGAAGTCCCAGCTCATGTAGGGGGGTCTGCTGAAAGACCTTTAACGCCTGCCCCCCAGGTTCCGTCAACTGTCTGATCGCGTTTTGTGCCAGTCCGTCGTCAGACTGCACGCCAGCACTGGCTTGAACCAGCCCGTTTCGTTGCGTCGCCCACCCATGTCAGCGCTCAATGTTCTGGGGGAACCCCTGCAGCTGTGCGGCTGCGAGCCCATGACTGGCTGGTATCGCGATGGCCACTGCCGCACCGATGGGGCCGACCTGGGACGTCACACGGTCTGCTGCGTGGTGGATGAGCGCTTTCTGGCCTACACCCGGGCCCAGGGCAACGACCTCAGCACCCCTGCACCCCAATACGGCTTCCCCGGGCTCAAGCCCGGCGATCACTGGTGCGTCTGTGCCGGCCGTTGGCTCGAGGCCTACGAGGACGGCATGGCACCGGCGGTGAAGCTGGAGGCCTGTGAGCAATCCACTCTGCAGCTGATCCCCCTGGAGGTGCTTCAGGCCCACGCCAGCCCTGCCGCATGATGGCCCCATGGCTCTGCGCATCGCGGTCATTGGCATGGGTGCCTGGGGCACCACCCTGGCCGCCTTGCTGGAGCAGCAGGGGCATGCGGTGCGGGGCTGGAGCCGCCGCCAGGGGAACGACCCCACTGCCCTGCTGAACGGCACGGATCTGGCGGTGGTGGCCATGGCCATGGCCGGCGTTGAAGCCCTGGCCCCCTCCCTGGCGGCACGGTGGCCCAAGGGGCTCCCCCTGCTGAGCTGCACCAAGGGCATCAACCTGGAGCAACGCTGCACCCCCGGACAACTCTGGTTGCGGCAGAACCCGCAGCTGGAGCTGCTGGTGCTGAGCGGCCCCAACCTGGCCACGGAACTGGCCGCCGGCTTGCCGGCCGCCAGCGTGCTCGCCAGCGCCGACCGCGACCTGGCCCGCCATTGGCAGCACCAGCTCAGCAGCGAGCGGCTGCGGCTCTACAGCAACCAGGACCCGGTGGGCACGGAGGTGGCGGGTGCCCTCAAGAACGTGATGGCCATCGCCGCCGGCATCTGCGACGGGCTGCAGCTGGGCGCCAATGCCAAAGCCTCGCTGCTCTGCCGCGGTCTGGTGGAAATGGGGGTGGTGATCCAGGGGCTGGGCGGACACCCCGGCAGCCTCTATGGCCTCGCCGGCCTGGGGGATCTGCTGGCCACCGCCAACAGCCACCTGAGTCGCAATTACCGCTTCGGCCTCGCCCTGGCGGAGGGCCGCAGCCGTGCCGAGGCGCTGCAGCAGGTGGGGGCGACGGTGGAGGGGGCCAGTACGGCCGAGGCGGTGCTGCGGCTTGGGGAGCAACACCACTGGCATCTGCCCATTTGCCATGAGGTGGTGGCCCTGATGGAGGGGCGCGTGGGGCCCGCGGATGCGGTGCGGCGGCTGATGGAGCGCCACCTCAAGGATGAGGACCTCCCCAGCTGAGCTATGGCGGCCTGTCCAGCCCTGTTGATCGAAGCCTTCACCAGTGAGGCCCTGCGGGGCAACGGAGCGGCGGTGGTGCGCCTGGAGCAGGCCGCAGAGGCCCCCTGGATGCAGGGCGTGGCCAACAGTCTGCGGCAATCGGAAACCGCCTTTCTCTGGCGTGCACCCGAGGGCGCGTGGCAGCTGCGTTGGTTCACACCCACCTGTGAGGTGCCGCTCTGCGGCCACGCCACCCTGGCGGCCACCCTGGCCCTGCACCGCTGGGGCCTGCTGGCGGAGGGCCAGGGCCTGCGCTTGGCCACCCGCAGCGGCGGCCTGGCGGTGGAGGTGAACATTGGCGAGGGCGATGGCGAGGGCCCCAGGGTGAGCCTCACCCTGCCCGGCGGTGGGCTGGTGCCGGAGCCTGCAGCACCGGCTTACCTTGCCGCGCTGCTGGGGGTGGAGCCGCTGGCCTACTGGAGCAGCGCCCTGGGCTATCGGGTGCTACTGCTTCCCGATGGCTGGCCCCTCGCCGCCCTCACCCTGGCGAGTGGCGACCTGCAGGGCCCGGACCGCCGCGGGCTGGTGTTGATGCAAGCAGCCCCCGAGGGCACCCCAACGCTGGCGGGGCAAGCCTGCGACTACCAGCTGCGCTTTTTCGCGCCCGATCTGGGCATTGAGGAGGATCCGGTGACGGGCTCCGCCCACGCCCTGGTGGCCCCCTGGTGGATGGAGCGGCTGCAACGATCCGCCGTGCGTGGCTGGCAGGCCTCACAACGCCGTGGTGGAATGCTTTGCGAAGCCGCCACCCCAGGCGCCGTGCGCCTGAGCGGCACGGGCCACCTCCTATGGGACGGACAGATCCACGCCCCTGGTTGCGGTCACGATGCCGACGGCTGGCGGGTGTGCAGCAGCAGCTGAGGCTGCGCAGCCTGCTGATGGGAACGCCCATGGGGCTCGGTGCCCTGGCGGCGGGGTTTTGGTTGCAGGGGCTGATGCCCAGCACCAGCCCCGTGAATGGGGCCCTGTTGGAGGCCATGCTCCAGACCCCGCCGCCCATGGGCCGTGCGGCCGCCGATTCCCGCGAGGATCTGCGGGGGGTGCAGGCCCAACGCTCCCGCCCCCGCGGAGCGGGCTACGGCCTGGTGGAACCGGAACGGGGCACCCCGCTCCAGTTGGACATCCGCGTGGCCGTGGCTCGCGACGCCAGCAGCCTGCAGGTGGGCAGCACCGGCCCCTGGTGGTTGCGCCGGCCCGATGGTGCCGTGGTGGGCCAGGGGGGACCCCAGCAAGGGCTCCAGTTGCGCTCCGGCCAGCTGCCGGCCCCCGACCTGACCCTCGAAACCACGGCGGAGTCCGCCGTCAGCCTCGACGGGCGCCGCTACCGCGGCCGTCTGCGGCTGCTGCAGCAGCCCCAGGGGCTGTTGGCGGTGAACCATCTGCCGCTGGAGGACTACGTGGCCTCAGTGGTGGGGGCGGAGATGCCCAGTTCCTGGAACCGTGAGGCCCTCAAGGCCCAGGCGGTGGCGGCCCGCTCCTATGCCCTGGCCCACATGGCACGGCCGGCCAGCCGCCATTGGCACCTGGGCAGCACCACCCGCTGGCAGGCCTACCGCGGCCTGGAGAGCGCCACCGCCCGCACCCAGGCCGCCACCCTGGAGACCATCGGGCTGATCCTGAGCTATCAGGGGGGCATCGTGGAAAGTCTCTACGCCTCCACCACGGCCCTCACCCTGGAGGCCCATGGCCACCTGGGGGCATCCATGAGCCAGCACGGCGCCCAGGAACTGGCCAGCCGTGGTCTGCAGTACAGCCAGATCCTGGCGCGCTACTACCCCGGGGCGGCCCTGGCACGGCTGCGCAGCGGCGGCCGTTGATGGGGCGCTACGCCACCCTGGGGCTGGAGCGGAGCCAACGGGCCCTGGCCCGCGGTGCCCTGGTGCCCCTGGCCACGGAACGGGTGGAGCAGCTCGGGCAGGGCCCCTTCGTGTTGCGGCGACTGCTGTCGGCCACCCCCAAGCACCTACGCAGTGCGGGGCCGAAACCCAACCCTTTTCTGCCCTGGGATCCGGACCTGGAGGTGGAGCGCCTGGGTGAGACCCACCTCGTACTGCTCAACAAGTATCCGGTGCAGGAAGGGCACCTGCTGCTGATCACCCAACGCTGGGCCCCCCAGGCGGGCTGGCTGGACAGTGACGACTGGAATGCTCTTCACCAGATCGACCAGGACAGCCCCGGGCTGTGGTTCTTCAACAGCTGCGCAGCGGCCGGGGCCAGCCAGCCCCATCGCCACCTGCAACTGCTGCCCCGGGGGCCGGAGCAACTGGCCTGCCCCCTGCAGCCCTGGATGGAGGCCCAGCTGGCGGGAGAGGGCCCCGCCTGGCCCTGGCGCTATCGGCTCAGCCGCCGCCGTGGCCAGGGTGAGGCCGATGGGGCGGTCGAGCTGGAGCAGCTCTACCGGCAGCACCTCCAGGAGCTGGAGTTGGGGGAGCCGCAACGGGACCCCGCCCCCCGGCGCCCCTACAACCTGCTGATCGGCCCCGATTGGGTGCTCACCGTGGAGCGGGTTCAGGAGCATTGGGCCGGCTTCAGCATCAATGCCCTCGGCTTTGCTGGATACCTGCTGATCACCCAGGGGTCCGACCTGGACTGGCTGCAGCGCCATGGCCCCTGGGAGCTGCTGCAGGCGGTGGCGGCCCCGCTTCAGGCCTGAGCCATCCGTGGTTGCACGGATGTGGCGGTGACCCCGCCGCAGCTTGGCTGCAAGATCAGGCAAGTGGTGCACCATGGGGCCCTCACAACGGTCAACGGCGTCGCGCAACCGCCGCATCACCGAGCATCTACCGCTCGTGGAACCCTGGGTGCGCCATTACAGCCGTTGCTCAGGGGAGCCGGCGGAGGACCTCAGGCAGGTGGCTGTGTTGGGGTTGATCCGCGCGGCGGAGCGGTTCAACGGCAACCAACAGGTGCCATTCGCCGCCTTTGCCCGACCCCACATTCGCGGTGCCCTGCTCCATTACCTCCGGGACCAGGCCCACGTGATCCGGATCCCCCGTCGTGTGCAGGAACAGCGGTCCGCGGGGGTGCAGCCCAAGCTGCGCCGGGTGCCGTACACGATGGCCCTGGAAACCAGCTGGTGCGAACCGGTGGCGGCGGAGCGGTTGGGGCCCAGCATCGACGACCTGCTGGCGGCCTTGACGCCGGCCCAACGCCAGCTGGTGGTGCAGGTGGTGCTGCGGGGGCAGAGCCTGCGCAGCGTGGCCCGAAGCCTTGGCACCAGCGCCAGCACGGTGCACCGTCGGTTGCAGCGGGCCCTGGAGACGATCAGGCGTCCGCTGAATCCTGCATCTGCCGCTCGAGGGTGCTGATGGCGGCATTGATGGCGGCCAGCTGACGCTCCAGCCCATCACGCCAGAAGATCAGCGTCTGGTGCTTGCGCTGCTGGTGGCGGCGGCGGCACTGGGCGGCATTGCCCTCATCGGAGCAACCAAAGAAGGGCGGGAACATGGAAAAATGGGGCGAGCCAACGCCGTTCTAGCGATCCCCCCTTGGCGATCGCGTCCCCATCGTGGGCTGGCGCCAACCCTTAAGACATGTCGTCCGCCCGGTCGGCACCACCCCCATTCACTCCCAGGTTGAGAGCAGTTGGTCCCATAGGTCCGATGCGGCCGTTGACGCTCGCCCTGGTTGGCACCGTGTTGGTGGCACCGATCCCTGCCCAGGCCTACGTGGCCCTGATGGCGGGACAACAGGCCAAGCCCCTGCAGGGGCAGTTCAACAGCATTCCGGTGCTCCACTCCAACCAGCCGGAGGAGGTGCTGGGCCCCGGGATCCTGGTGACCACGACCCCGGGCAGCGGCATCAGCGCCGAAACCCAGGAGCCGCTGGAGAACGCCACCTACACCTTCAACGGTGAGTTCGGCCTGCATGTCCACCACAAGTACCACCCGCAGGACCGCAGCCGCATTCACCTGCCCGGCGGTCGCCGCGGTGAACTGACCCTGGCCACGATCCTGATCAACCCGGGGGCCACGCCGGTTCACCTGCGTTTCAGCGAAGGGGCGGTGCGCAACAGCTTCGAAGCCCCCTATCGGGCCACCAATCTGATGGGGGTGAAGCCCCTGGGACCACGGCCCTGGAACACGGGCCCCGGTGATGCCACCGCCGTGCAGATGCTGCGGCAGCAGTTGGACCGCCGCCTGGCGGATGAAATCACCATTCCCCCCTACAGCCGCCTGGTGCTGTTCAGCACCGCCTTGCCCGCCAAGGGGATTGCCAACGGTCTGCTGAAGGGCCGCAGCGATGGCCCCTTCCAGATGGCCGTGGTGGCCGCGGAAGACCCCACCAGTGATGCCGACATCCTCGCAGTGCTCGACAGCGCCCGGCTGGCCCCTGGTCGGATCTACCTGAGCCGGGTGCACCAGATCCAGAACGGACAGGTGTTCTCCAGGGTGGCGGGCGTCGCCCTCGGGGACCGCTATGACGCGAGCCTGGAGCACGATCTCGACACGTCACCGCTGCACGTTCCCCTCACCAGCACCAACCGCCACCACTTCGGCACCGGGGAGGTGCAGGTGAATCCGCTGGCGTCACGGATGGTGGATTCATCCCTCAACAACGTGGGCACCTATGGCGTGCGCTTCACGGTGGACCTGCAGCTGCGGGGCAGTGGCCCCTATGAAATCGTGCTGAGCCATCCCGCACCGAATGGTCGCCATTTCACTGCCTTCCGGGGCTCCATCGGTATCCAGACCGACGAGGGCTACCAGGAGGTGCATGTGGGCATGCGTTCTGGCCAGAGCTTGCCCCTAACCAGTCTCAACCTCAAGGCGGGGCAACCGAATCGGGTGCGCGTGACGTTGGTGTATCCCGCGGATGCCACACCTGGACATCTGCTTAGCGTGGTCCCCCAACAGCAGCTGGCGGAGCTGCGGGAACGGGAACGGCTGTTGGCGGCAGCCCAGAGCAAACCCACCAAACCGCGTCCGAAGCCCACGGTGCCCGTGTTGGCCGAGCCTGAGCTGCAGGCGGCCAACGGCATGATGGCCCCCCTCAACCTGCCGGAAGCGGCGGTGCGGCAGCGGCCCGTGGAACCGGAGGTGGTGATGGCTCCGGGATGGGTGGCTGCTCCGCCCACCGTGGCCCCACCCATGCGCATGGGCCAGAGCCTGATGGAGCGGTATCAACAGGCGGTGGAAGCGCAGCAACGTTTCATCGAATCCCTGATGGGCCGATAGCCTCAGGGAGGACATTCCAGGGCAGCGTGGGGCAGCGGGAGACCGACAAGCGTCGTATCACGCTGGAGCTCAGCGAAGAGCTGCTGCAGGCCATTGATGCCGCCAAGGCGCAACTGGGATTCCGTAGCCGAGGCCCCGCCGTGGAGCAGCTGCTGCGGGAGGTGCTGGACACCCAAGATGGGGACGACGACAGCACCGATCACGAGGCGGAGGCCCAGGGCGCCGAACCGTCAGACCACGGGGACCCGGACAGCCGGGCCATCGTGCTCATTCAGGGCGACCTCGTCTCACTACGAGACCAGAATCCATTCTCAGCCGATACTCACGAGAGCGAGTCATTCGGCATCCCCCAGGGTGGCGGGCGGCGGCGTCCCGCCTCAGGCATTCAGCTGCCCGGATTCGTGCGACAACAGGCCCGTGAGGTGCAGCGCAGCCTGAGGGCCGAACCGCGCCGTGACCCCACGGACCAGGGACTTGAGCTCCTGGGGCCTTCCCAACTGCACGAGGCCCTGGCGGCCGTTCACCAGCACTGGCTCGAGGTGTACGGCCAGCCCCCCACCGAGGCGGTGAGCGAAGCGGCGATGGTGTGGCTGGCCCGCGACATCTGGCCCCAATGCGACCCCAGCGACGGCCGACCGTTCAGCTGGAACCTGGCCCAGCAGGTGGTGTGCTCCTTCTGCCCAAGCTGGCCCGACGGCGACCCCAACCTGGAACGCATCGTGGTGGCGGCGGGGGTCCTGGAGGACCCCTTCAGCGGCGCCAGCCTCGTGCTGCGAATCCCGAACCTGATCACGCGCTTCGTGCAGCGACACCGCAGCCGGCAGAAGCGCACGACCTCGTTTGAGGCCATCGATCAAACGATGACCGTGCACGGCGCCCTGCGCCTGTTGCAGCTGTCCACGGTGGCGGACCGCCCCTATTCCCTCAAGGACATCCGCGAGGCCTACCGGGAACAGGCACAGTGCCATCACCCCGATGCGGGGGGATCAGCGGAGGCGATGCGCCGCCTGAACGAGGCCTACCAATTTCTCAAGGAACGCTACCGCCGAGCTGCCTAGATTGTCTCGTTTTCGTCGCAAGCTTGGTCTAGTCAGGCAATTTTTTTGAGATCACTTCGACACCCCCCGATCTCTGAATTCTGCCCAG
>VGQL01000005.1 GCA_016882415.1 Cyanobacteria bacterium M_DeepCast_200m_mx_001 | reverse complement strand
AGTCGCTGGCGACACGGGTGCGGGTGCCGGGGGTGATGGGGCGGTACTTACGGATTCCCATGATTCGTTAAACCCCTCAGGCTTCAGGGAAGAGCTGGATGGCGTTGCCATCGGCCAGGCGCACCACCGCCTTCTTCACCTGGGCACGCTTGCCGGCGAAACGGCCCACGCGGCGGGTGCGACGCGGGGGGTTCATGGTGCTCACACCAACGACCTTGACGTCGAACAGCTGTTCAACGGCGGCCTTGATGTCGGGCTTGGCGGCCCGATGGTCCACCTCGAAGGTGTACTGGTTCTGCTCGATGGCCCGGGTGGCCTTCTCGGTGATCAGCGGCCGGCGGATCACATCCGCCAGACGGCCGTTAAAGCGTTCAGTCATCGCCGTAGACCTCCTGAATCTTCGCGAGCGCTTCCTCGCTCACCACCAGGGCGTTGGCGTGGAGCAGATCGAACACGTTGAGCTGATCAGCGGCGATCAGCTTCACCTTTTCAAGGTTGCGCACCGAGCGGCGCACCACCTCACTGGGGGCATCCAGCACCACCAGCACCTTGGCGCCATCGGCGATGCCGAAGCGGCCCAGGGCGGCGGTGATTTCCTTGGTCTTGGGGGTGTCCAGACCAGCGCCGAACCCCTTCACCACGGTGATGTCCGCCAGGCGGCTCATCAGGGCGGTGCGCAGGGCCAGGCGACGCTCCTTGCGGTTCATCGCCAGGTTGTAGGTGCGGGGCTTGGGCCCGAACACCACACCACCACCGGGACGGAGGGGGGTGCGGATCGAACCCTGACGGGCCCGACCGGTGCCCTTCTGCTTGTAGGGCTTGCGGCCACCGCCGGCCACCTCAGCGCGGGTGAGCGTGCTGGCGGTGCCCTGTCGGGCATGGGCCAGCTGACGCACCACGGCGCGGTGGATCAGGTCGTTGGCGGTGGTTTCCTTGGCGACCTTCAGGTCGAGGCTGGCCTTGCCGGCCTCCTTGCCCTGCCAGTCGCGAACAACACAGTTAGCCATGTCTGTTCTCCTCAGTTCGCGGCCTTGGCACCCACCCGCTTGGCGGGAAGGATGTTCAGCAGGGCGCCGGGCTTGCCGGGCACCGAGCCTTTGACCACCAGCAGGTTGCGCTCCGCATCCACCTTGAGGATGGTGAGGCCACGGGTGGTGATCTGCTTGCCGCCATAGCGGCCGGCCATGCGCTTGCCGGGGTAGACGCGGCCCGGGGTGGTGCCGGCGCCGGTGGAACCCGGTTCACGGTGGTTCTTGGAACCGTGGGTCATGGGGCCGCGGCTGAAGCCGTGGCGCTTCTGGTAGCCCGCGAAACCACGACCGATGGTGTCGCCGCTCACATCGACCTTCTGGCCCTCCTCGAAGGCGGCCACGGTGATGGCACCGCCCAGCTCCAGACCGTCGACGGAGTCGACGCGGTATTCCTTCAGATGGCGCAGGAGCTCATCGCCGGACTTGGCCAGGTGACCCTTGGCCGGCTTGTTGACGAGCTTGTCGCGGATGTCACCGAAGCCCAGCTGAACGGCGGTGTAGCCGTCGGTGCTGTCGGTTTTGAGTTGGGTGATGCGGCAGGGGCCCGCCTCGATCACGGTGACCGGGATGGATCTGCCTTCGTCGTCGAAGAACTGGGACATGCCCAGTTTCTTCCCAAGAATGCCGATGGACATAAGGAGAAGAGACGCCAGCGGGACCACCACATCCCGGGGCTGAAAGCCGCAGGTGTGGCGTGGCTGAATCGCGTTGCGCAGTTGGGCCGGATCGCAGCTGCAGCACCGGGCGGAGCCGGGCGGGCAGGCGGAAGATTCGGTTGGGCTAGCGGCGCCGAGACAGCGGGGGCTGGGACTTGCTCCGGCCGGATCAGGGACAGGATGTCCGCGATCTGGGGGGGTGGAGCAGTATCCCGGCGGCTCAGAAGAACCACACGGGCCCGGGAAGGCCGCCACCACTGGCGACCTTGTGCAATGCGCTGGAGGCCCGGCTAGCGGACGGGCACAGGTTGCAATTGCACAGTCGTCGATGGTACCCCACCACCCTTCCCCCTCCCCCAATGCCGAACCCTGCTGCCAGACTTGCCGCAGCGTTGTCCCGCCCCCATGCCCCTGCTGCTGACCGGCCGCGGTTTCCGCCAGGAGCTGGAGCGGGCCGGGGCCCTGGCGCTGTACGCCCCCCTGGAGGGCGGCGCTGAAACCCGCTTGCTGCGGCGCCTGCGGGCCGCCGGCTACCGGGCCCAGATCAATTCGGCCCGGGGCCTTGGGGATCCAGAGGCCTTCCTGCTGCAGCTGCACGGGGTGCGGCCGCCCCACCTGGGGCACCAGAGCGTGGGCCGCGGCGCCGCCGTCGGCGAGGTGCAGATGGCCGCGCCCCAACTGGGGCATCTGCTGGAGGGCAGCAACGCGCCAGTGGTGCTGTGGCTGCTGGAGGGGCAGGTGCTCTCCCGGGCGGAACTTTCCTCGCTGCTGGAGCTCACCCGCCGCGAACCCCGCCTCAAGATCGTGGTGGAACTGGGGGGGGCGCGGGCCCTGCGCTGGCAACCCCTGGCCAGCGTGCTCGCCCAGGCGGCTTGAGCCGGGCCGAGGCGGCACTGGCCGCCGGCCGCTGGGTGAAATTGATCTGTGGCGCCAGCAACCAGGATCTGGCCGCCATCGAAGACCTCTGCGCCCTCTACAGCCTGGCGGGGGTGCACTGCATTGATGTGGCGGCCGATGCGGCCGTGGCCAGCGCCGCCCGCCGTGGCATCGCCTGGGCCCAGGGCCAAGGGGCCGAGGCCCCGTGGTTGATGGTGAGCCTCAGCGACGGCGAAGACCCCCACTTCCGCAAGGCCCGGTTCGACCCCCAGCGGTGCCCGGCGACCTGCCCCCGCCCCTGCCAGCGGGTCTGCCCGGCCCTGGCCATCGGCGCCAGCGGAGGGGTGATCGCCGAGCGCTGCTATGGCTGCGGCCGCTGCCTGCCGGCCTGCCCCCTGGGGCTGATCGAGGAGGCGCCCCAGCTGCTGAGCCCTGGGGCGGTGCCGCAACTGCTGGCGGAGCTGCGGCCGGAGGCGGTGGAACTGCACACCCAGCCCGGGCGCAGTGACGCCTTTCAAACCCGGCTGGCCCAGGTGCTGGCCAGCGGCGTTGGCCTGCGGCGGCTGGCGGTGAGCATCGGCCCGGAGGGCCCTGCGGGCCCCGTGGGGCCTGAGCGGCTCGCGGCGGAGCTCTGGCAACGGTTTGCCCCCCTGCGGCAGGCCGGCCTGCGGGTGCTCTGGCAACTGGATGGGCGGCCGATGAGCGGCGATGTGGGGGCCGGCACCGCCCATGCGGCCGTGAAGCTGCTGCGGGCCGTGCGCCCCTGGGCCCCGCCGGGCCCCCTGCAGCTGGCGGGCGGCACCAATGGCAGCACGCTGGGGCTGCTGGCGCCGGGGGACGGCGCCGCGGGTGTGGCCTTCGGCGGCATGGCCCGCCGGCTGCTGCAGCCCCTGCTGCAGGAGGCGGAGCGGCGGGGCGCCCCCCTGCGGGAGCAACCCGACCTCTGGCGGCAGGCCCTACCCCTGGCCCAGGGGCTGATCGAGCCGTGGTTGCGGCGCTGATGGCTAGAACGCCTGTGCAGCAAGCCACGCCGGAGGCCGACGCCATCACGCCCGACGCCCTGCCGCCAACCGCCATCACACCAGCGGCCATCACCCCCCAGCGGATCACCGACGACCTGGATCGGCTGCTGGAGGTGTTGCCCGCCGCCGTGCGCGAGGCCCTGCAGCCGCCAGAGGCCCGGGATCAGCTGCTGGAGGTGGTGCTGGATCTGGGGCGCGTGCCGGAGGCTCGCTACCCCGGGCGGGCGGTGGCCCTCGGGGAGGCCGTGGTGGAACGCCGCGACCTGGAGGCGGTGGTGCAGCGGCTGGGGGCCTTCGGTGGCGACAACCGGGCCGGCATTGAACGCACCCTGCACCGCATCAGCGCCATCCGCAACCGCACCGGCGCCATCGTGGGGCTCACCTGCCGGGTGGGCCGGGCGGTGTACGGCACCGTGGCCATGGTGCGGGACCTGATGGACAGCGGCCAGTCGCTGCTGCTGATGGGCCGGCCCGGCGTGGGCAAGACCACCGCCCTGCGGGAGATCGCCCGGGTGCTGGCGGACGAGCTGGGCAAGCGGGTGGTGGTGATCGACACCAGCAACGAGATCGCCGGCGATGGCGACATCCCCCACCCGGCCATCGGCCGGGCCCGGCGCATGCAGGTGGCCCGGCCGGAGCTGCAGCACCAGGTGATGATCGAGGCGGTGGAAAACCACATGCCCGAGGTCATCGTGATCGATGAGATCGGCACCGAATTGGAGGCCCAGGCGGCCCGCACCATCGCCGAGCGGGGCGTGATGCTGGTGGCCACCGCCCACGGCAACGAGCTGGCCAACCTGGTCAAGAACCCCACCCTCAGCGACCTGGTGGGGGGCATCGAATCGGTGACCCTCGGCGATGAGGAGGCGCGCCGGCGCCGCAGCCAGAAAACCGTGCTGGAGCGGGCGGCCGAACCCACCTTCCCCCTGGCGGTGGAGATGCACAGCCGCCACCGCTGGTCGGTGCACCGGGATGTGGCCCGCACCGTGGATCTGCTGCTGCGGGGCCAGCTGCCGCGGCCGCAGGTGCGGGAACTCGACGCCGAGGGCCGTCTGCAGCTGCATGAGCTGGCGGAGGCCCCCGCCGATGGGCCGCGCCGCCCCCGCCCCCTGGTGGCGGTTCCGGGTTCGGTGCGGCGCGGCGCCCCCCTGGCGGCGGTGCCCCAGCCCGACCCCGCTGCTGCGGCCGATGGGCAAGGCCCAGACGACGACGCCACGGCCGCCACCACGGCCACCAGAACAGCCCCAATGGCGGCCCTGCAGGTGTTCTGCGCGGGGGTGAGCGAAACCCTGGCGGAGCAGGCCATTCGCGGCCGCCGCCTGGCGGTGCAGCTCTGCGACAGCGTGGAGGAGGCCGATGCGGTGCTGACGGTGCGCCAGCAGTTGGGCCGCGAGCCCCAGGTGCGCCGCAGCGCCCAGGCCGCCGCCGTGCCGATTCTGGTGATCAAGGCCGACACCCTGCCCCAGATCCAGCGGGGCCTGGAGCGGCTGCTGCAACGGCGCGGGGGGGACGGCCCCGCGGCCGACCCGGGCACGGCGGCGGTGGCCGGCGGCGGCGATGACGAACTGGCCGCCCTGGAGGAGTGCCGCCTGGCGGTGGAGCAGCTGGTGCTGCCCCAGGGGCGGCCCGTGGAGCTGCTGCCCCGCAGCCCGCGGGTGCGGCAGCTGCAGGCGGAGCTGGCGGCCCACTACCAGCTGGCCACGGCGGAATTCGGCAGCGGCAACCAACAGCGGCTGCGCATTTTTCCCCGCTGAGGCCTGGCGGCCGCAGCACCGGCACCGCCCGATTGACGAAGGTCGACCCGCTGTGGGTAACTATCTGGGTGCTCGCGAATCGACGCTTCGGCGCCCGTTCCGTGCAGCGCGTTGGGCCGTCGCCAAGTGGTAAGGCAGCGGGTTTTGGTCCCGCCATTCCTAGGTTCGAATCCTAGCGGCCCAGTTTTGAATCCCTCCGCCCCAGCCGGCATGGCAGCGCCTCTGCTGGTGTTCGACTTCGACGGCGTGCTGGTGGACGGCATGGCCGAGTACTGGTGGAGTGCCCGCGCGGCGGCCCAGGCGCTCTGCCCCAGCTGCCAGCTCAGCCCCGATGCCCCGCCCGGCTTCGCCCGGCTGCGCCCCCTGATCCACAAGGGCTGGGAAATGGTGCTGACGGCCCTGGAGCTATCCCGGCCAGACCTCGATCTGCAGGCCTACCTGGACGATTACCCCGGCCGCACCCAGGACGCCCTAGGGCGCTGGGGGCTGGAGCCGGAGCGCCTGCAGAGCTGCCTGGAGCAGCTGCGCCATGGGGCCATCCAGCGCGACCCTGTGCACTGGCTGGCGCTGCACCGGCCCTACCCGGGGGTGATCGAGCGGCTCTCGGCCCTGGCCGCCGAAGGCAGTGACTGGCTGGTGCTCACCACCAAGGGGGGCGCCTTCGCCCGCCAACTGCTGGAGGCCTACGGGCTTCACCCCCTGGCGGTGTACGGCCATGAGCAGGGCAGCAAGCCGGAGGTGCTGCTGCGGTTGAGGGCCGAGGGGGCTGAACCGCTGTGGTTTGTGGAGGACCGCCGCCCCACCCTGGAGGCCGTGCGCCGAACCAGCGGCCTGGAGACCGTGCGCTGTTTTCTGGTGGCGTGGGGATACCTGGGCCCCGGGGATGCCGAGGGGCTCCCGGAGGGCATCACGCTGCTGCAGGCGCAGCAGTTCGCACGCCCCTTGGCGGACTGGCCCTGAGCCGCTAGGGTACGCCTGTACTACAGCCGGGTGGTTCCGGCGGAACACCTGGCGCCTGCGGTGGCACTTCTTGAAGGGAGGTCGCCGAGGATGGGTCCGGTTCCACCGGCCTGTCCGCACCGCGGCCCGCCCCAGCCCCCCATTCCTCAGCCTTCGCAGACATGCCTGCCGACGACAAAACCACCGACACCCGGGCGAGCCGCACCAGCAGCACTGGCACCAGCAGCACGAACGCCAGCGGCGCCGGCCACCAGGAGCGCGACAAGGCCCTGGGCCTGGTGCTGAACCAGATCGAGCGCAACTTCGGCAAGGGCTCGATCATGCGCCTGGGCGACGCCTCCCGCATGCGGGTGGAAACCAGCCCCACCGGCGCCCTCACCCTCGACCTGGCCCTCGGCGGCGGCTACCCCAAGGGCCGGGTGGTGGAGATCTACGGCCCGGAGAGCTCCGGTAAAACCACCCTCACCCTGCACGCCATTGCCGAGGTGCAGCGGCGCGGTGGGGTGGCCGCCTTCGTGGATGCGGAGCACGCCCTGGATCCCGTCTACGCCGCCGCCCTGGGGGTGGACATCGAAAACCTGCTGGTGTCCCAGCCGGACACCGGCGAAATGGCCCTGGAGATCGTGGATCAGCTGGTGCGCTCCGCCGCGGTGGACATCGTGGTGGTGGACTCCGTGGCCGCCCTCACGCCGCGAGCGGAGATCGAAGGGGAGATGGGGGATCTGGCGGTGGGCAGCCAGGCCCGCCTGATGAGCCAGGCCATGCGCAAGATCACCGGCAACATCGGCAAATCGGGCTGCACGGTGATCTTCCTCAACCAGCTGCGCCTGAAGATCGGCGTCACCTATGGCAACCCGGAAACCACCACGGGCGGCAATGCGCTGAAGTTCTACGCCTCGGTGCGCCTCGACATCCGCCGCATCCAGACCCTCAAGCGCGGCACGGAGGAATACGGCATCCGCGCCAAGGTGAAGGTGGCCAAAAACAAAGTGGCGCCGCCCTTCCGCATCGCCGAATTCGACATCCTGTTCGGCCGCGGCATCAGCACCCTGGGTTGCCTGCTGGACCTCGCGGAGGAAAACGGTGTGGTGGTGCGCAAGGGCGCCTGGTACAGCTACGAGGGCGACAACATCGGCCAGGGCCGCGACAACACCATCGCGTGGCTGGAGCAGAACCCCGAGCAGAAGGAACGCATCGAAGCCCAGGTGCGCCAGAAGCTCAGCGAAACCACCGACTCCCTCAAGCCGGTGGCGGCGGCGGCGGCGCGGCTGGCGGCGGCAGGCGCCAGCTCCAGTGGCGAAGCGGAAACCCTGCCAGCCGCCAGCTGAAGGGCACCCACCAGCGCCCCGGAGCCGCCGTCATCGCGGCCCCGGCCATTGGGCCCAGCCTCAGCGCTGGGCCAGGGCTGCCGCGGCGGCGGCGGCGGGATTGAGGGACTCAGCCAGGCGTCCCAGCTCCGCAATGGCCTCAGCCCCCTCAAGCTTCACCAGCTCGTGGCCGTTGCGGGATTCCACCCAGCTGATGCCGTAATCCGACACCAGAAAGCGCACCATGTGGCCATCGCCCAGGTCGGCCACGAACGATGCCCCCTGGCCCTGGCGCTCGTCGCCGCAGACATAGCAGGTGGCGGCCAACCCCTGGCGCTGCAGACCATCGGCCAGGGCCCGCAGGCTCATCACCAGGTCAGCCACGACGGAGCGATAGTGCTCGGCGAGACGCGCAAACATGGGCGGACGAGCGATTGATCGGGCAATTCTAAGGTTTTCTTCAGAATTGCGTGGGTAGAAATACTCGCTCGGCGCCCATGTGTGCCGATCCCCATCAACGCAGACCGGAGACCGTCAACCGTCCGCCAGGGTCCACCAGCCGGCGGCCGGACCAATGAACCGCACGATGATCCAGAACACCACCAGGGAGCCGATGCCGATCCAGGCGCCGCGGGTGGTGAGCTGCACAAACCGTTCCCCCTGGCGCTGGGTGAGGGGCAGCCAGGGGGCAATGCGGGGGGAGGTGTCCTGGGGGACCGCTTTGGGGGGCTTGGGGCGCGCGGGCAACCCCTGTTCAGCGCGGCGCTTGGCCTCTCCCATCGGCTCCGGATCACAGCAGGCGCCAGGCTAAGGGCGGTCAGCTCGGCCGCAAGCGCGGCAGATCCACCCAGGGCTCCAGGGCCTCCAGCACCTGGCGGCCCCAGCCCCGGCGCCGCAGCCGCCCATCCAGCACCGCCAGTCGGCCGCCGTTGCGGCGGACACCGGCCACCGCCTGCTGCAGACGGCCCAGGGCCTCGGGCAACAGCAACTCCCGGAACCAATCACGCCCCTGGCTGCGCAGGGCCGCCACCCGGGCCGCCGTGAGCGGGTCCTCAAGGCTGGCGATGGGCAGGGTCGCGGCCACGATCTGGCAAGGCAGCGGCAGGCGCGGCTGGTGCTGCAACCACCAACCCCAGCTGCAGCAGAGCACGCCGTTGCTCTCCGGGGCCGTGAGTTCGTGGCCCACCCGCGAACCAAACTCCGCCGCCAGGGCACTGGTGAGCCCGAGCCGCAGCCCCTCGTCGTCCAGCAGCACCACCGTGAGACCCGATTGCCCCAGCACCAGCCTGCGGCACTGGTCGAGCAGGTGGGCGGGGTAATGGGGCGCGTTGGGCAGGGCCTGGGCGGCGGGGGCAAACAGGGGCAGGGGATCCAGCAGCGGCGGGTCCGCCAGGCTGACCTGCACCGCCGGGCTGAAGCCCGGCAGGGGCGCCACCCCCTGGGACCAGGGACCCACCAGCACCACCCCGCGGGCCTCCAACAGGGCGGGCAACACCGCCAGGGGATCGAGGGGCTGGCGGTGCCACTGCCACTGCAACAGGGCCGGGGTCACCTGGGCCCAGCTGGTCCAGCCGTCGCCGCCGCTGGCCAACCAGGCGGGCCAGGGGTCCGGCAGGGGCGAGAGCACCGCCAGCAGTTGCCGCAGCGGCGCCTCCTCCTCGGCGCTGATGGCCACCCGTTGCTGGGGGCCGCAGGGCCGGGCCAGCACCCGGCGGCTGAGGCGCTCATGCAGTTGCAGCAGGCTGGCGGCGGCGGCGGGCAGGCTGCGGCGCAGCTGCTCCCAGTGGGGGGTGTCGATCACCACCCCCAGGGCCTGGCGCAGCAGCGGCTGCAGCAGCTCCCCCTCGGGGATCAGCAGCTGCCGCTCCGCCAGGCCACCGGCGCGCCAGGCGGCCACCAGCTGGTCGTGCTGCAGCAACCACAGCCGCGCCGACTCCGGTGCGGTGGCCCCCTCCCAGCAGGGCAGGTTCAAGCCCACGGCCTCCAGCCGCGGCAGCTCCACCTGCAGCAGCCGTTGGCGCAGCGCCGGGCTCACCAGCAGCGCCACGGGCCCGTCATGCAGGGCCAGGGGCACCAGCAGCCCCAACAGCCAGCTGGGGTCGCTACCGGGGGCCAAGCGCACCAGGGTCTGGTCGCCGCGGCGCAGGCTGCGGGCCACCAGGCGGCTCAGGGTGAGGTGATGGGGCCAGCGCGCGTCGCCCTCCTGGCGCAGGAGGTCCTTGAGCTGTTGGTGGGCGCGGGCTTCCAACATCCGCGAATCGTAGGAAGCTGGCTCCAGCGCACTGTTCAGCCATGACCACCAGCTGGCGCGATCGCCCCGTGGGGATCGTGGGCCTCGGATTGATCGGCGGCTCCCTGGGGCTCGACCTGCGCCAACAGGGCCTGGAGGTGCGGGCCCTGGTGCACCGGCCCAGCACGGCCGAACGGGCCCGCGAGCGGGGCCTGGCCGACCGGGTGGACACCGACCCGGCGGTGCTGGAGCCCTGCGGGCTGATCGTGCTGGCCCTGCCCCTGGATCGGCTGCTGGATCCCCCCCCGGAGCTCCGGGCAGCGCTGCCGGCGGGGGCGGTGATCACCGATGTGGGCTCGGTGAAAGCGCCGGTGCTGGAGCGCTGGCGCCATTGGCATGGCCGCTTTGTGGCCAGCCATCCGATGGCCGGCACCGCGGAGGCGGGGGTGGAGGCGGGCATCAGCGGGCTGTTTGCCGGGCGCCCCTGGGTGGCCACCCCGGCCTCAGACACCGATCCCGATGCCCTCGAGCAGGTGCGGCAGTTGGCGGAGCTGGTGGGGGCCCACTGGCTCTGTTGCGGGGCGCAGCAACACGACCGGGCGGTGGCGTTGATCTCCCACATGCCCGTGCTGGTGAGCGCGGCGCTGCTGGAGGCGGCCGCCGGGGAAGCGGATGGGGGCACCGCCGAGCTGGCCCGGCAACTGGCCTCCAGCGGCTTCGCCGACACCAGCCGCATCGGCGGCGGCAACCCGGCCCTGGGCACCCTGATGGCCCGCAGCAACCGGGAGGCGGTGCTGGCGGCCCTGGGCCAGTACCGCCGGCAGCTGGAGGGGCTCGAGCAGCTGGTGCAGCAGGAGCACTGGGGGGAGCTGGAGGGGCGCCTCAGCCGCTGCCAGCAGCGGCGGCCCGAGTTTCTGCAGGGCGCAGGCGCAGCTCCGCCCCCTGGGCGGCCCGCAGCTGACGGCAGGCGGTGAAGGCCGAGAGGCTCACCCCGGCGGTGCCCTCACCGGGGTGAATGGCATCGCCGCACAGCCACAGGCCCGGTAAAGGCGTGCGGCTGGCCAGGCCGAAGGGTCCGAAGCGGCTGGGGTGCTGGCCCAGCCCCCCCACAAACCCATAGGGGCGGCCGGTCCAGCCGGCGAAGCCCCGGGGGGTGGCGAGCTCCACGTGGCGGTAGTCGGCGGGGGCCAACCCCAACAGCTGCCGCAATCCCGCCTGCATCCCCTCGAGGGCCCGCTGTTTGCGCCGCTGGTAAGCGGATTCCTCTAGGCCAAACCAGGGCCGGGCCGGGGTGAACACACTGGCGATCACCGTGGCCTGGCCCACCGGGGCGCGGCCGTCCCCCTCGGCGCTGAGGGACACGAACAGGCTGCCCGGGTCGTCCCACTCCAGCTGGGCATGGAGCCCCAACCCGGCCGGGAGACGGTCCCGCTCCACCGCCCCATAGAGCACCAGTGCACCGGAGGGGTCCGGGAAACGCTCTAGGCGCTGGCCGTAGCCGCGGGGCAGCGGCTCCGCCAGCAACTCCGGCAGCAGCTGCGGCGGCAGGCTGCACACCAGCTGGTCCGCCTGCAACTGGAAGGGCTTCTGGGCCGGACCCGTGCCCTGCACCAGCCAACCATCCCCCCCACGCCGCAGCCGCTGCACCCGATGGCGCAGCCGCAGCTGGCCGCCGGCCTGGGCCAGGGCCTGCTCCAAGCAGGCGCTCAGGGTCTGCATGGAGCCCTGCAGATGCCAGAGGCCCAGGGGCTCCTGGGCCATGGCCAACACGGTGGCGCCGTAGAGGGCGGCGGTGCCGGCGGCGGGCTCCTGGGAATAGAGCCGCAGCTGCAGATCAAGGAAACGGCGCAGGCGGCCATCGCCGCCGCAGCCGCACAGGGCCAGCAGATCGGCCACGCTGGCGGCGGTGAACAGGCCGCTGGCGATCACCCCGGGGTCGAGGGCCGCCAGCAGCTGGCGCCAGTCCCAGGGGTTGCGGGGGGGCAGCACCGGATCGCGGCCGGCGAAGGCCCAGCTGCTGCGGTGCAGCTGGGCGCAGAGGGCCCAGAACGGCTCGCTGCCGGGGAACTGGCGCCGCCGCTCCGCCGCCCAGCGCTGGGGATCGCGCCACAGCTGAATCGGTGCCGTCTCCCCGGCCAGCCACACGCTGCAGCCGGGATCCAGGGGGCTGGCCCCGGGCAAGGCCAGCGCGAAGTGGTCCATCAGGCGCCGGTGGATGCCGCCGGGCTCAAAGCCGGCCACCTGGGTGGCACCCACATCGAAGGTGTAGGGCCCGCGCCGGAAGGTGCCGGCGCAGCCGCCGCTCTGGCTGTGGGCCTCCAGCAGCACCACCTCCAGACCCTCCGTCGCCAGCAGGGCCGCCGCCGTCAGGCCGGCGATGCCGCCCCCCAGCACCGCCACATCGCAACGCTCCGCCATGGCGCCCCTGTCTGGCGGCATGCTGGCAGCGCGTCTTCCCCAACGCGTGACCCTGGCGATCTGGCTGCAGCACCAGCTGGGGGTGAAGCTCCAGGGGCAGCGGCCGGTGGGTGGCGGCTGCATCCACCGCGCCTGGGAGCTGCAGCTGGCGGATGGGCGGCGGTTGTTCGCCAAAACCAACCGGGCGGCGCTGCTGCCGGTGCTGGAGGCGGAGGCCGATGGGCTGGCCGCGCTGCACCAGGCCGCTGCGGAGCTGCGGATCCCCCAGCCCCTGGCGGTGGGGGAGGCCGCAGGGGAAGCGGTGCTGGTGCTGGAGTGGCTGCAGCTCGAGTCGGGCCAGGGCGGCGGCGGCAGCCATGAACACGCCTGGTGGCAGCTGGGGGCCCAGCTGGCCGCGCTGCACCGCGGCAGCCTGAACCAGTCGGGCCCAGGCTTTGGCTGGGGGCGCGACAACTTCATCGGCTCGGCGCCCCAGCCCAATGGCTGGATGAGCCGCTGGGCCGACTTCTTCCAGCAGCGGCGCCTCGCCCCCCAGCTGCAGTGGGCCGCCGCCTCAGGCCACCAACTGCCCGGGGCCGACACCCTGCTGGAGCGCTTGCCCACTTGGCTGGGGACCCATCGGCCCGAGCCCTGCCTGGTGCACGGCGACCTGTGGAGTGGCAATGCCTCCCTGCTGCAGGGGGGCGGCGGCGCCGTGTTTGATCCGGCGGTCTACCGGGGCGACCGGGAGGTGGATCTGGCCATGGCCCAGCTGTTCGGCGGATTCCCCGCGAGCTTTTTCGCGGGCTACAACGCCACCTGGCCTCTGCCACAGGGGCACCGGCAGCGGGTGGAGCTCTACAACCTGTACCACCAGCTCAACCACGCCAACCTGTTCGGCGGTGGCTACTGGCGGCAGGCGCAGGCCAGCATCAGCCACCTACTGGAGCTCACGGCCTGAGGCCGCCGCAGGGGTTCCCGGGGCTCAGCCCAGGTACTCCTTGCGCAGGGTCTGCACCTTGGTGATCACCGCCGAGCGCTTCTCGCTGGTGGTGAGGTTCTGCCAGCTCCACTGGCCCACCACCACCAGCCCGAGCAGCTCCAGCAGGCCGGGCACCACGGGCAGCAGGTTGATGGTGTCGATCACCCCCTTGATCAGCACCTGGGCCACGATCACCACCACCAGCACACCCACACCCTTGCCGATGCGGCCCATCTGGCCCCAGTCGACCTTGTCGAGGGTTTCATTCACCTTGGTGAGCACTTCGCTGTAGCGCTCGGTGAAGCTGGCGCCGGCCTCGTCGCCGCCGCTGCTGGCCTGATCCTTCAGATCGGTGGTCTCGTCGGTCATCAGGGTGGGCATCGGCCGGGTTGACTTCGGCATAAGGTATCGGTGTGGGTGCATCAACGCCAGAGCGCGTGCTCCTCAGTGGGCATTGCCTGATCGTTCTGGAGCGCACCGTGCTGGCCACCAGGCCCCAGGAAGGCTGCGCCCTGGTGCTCGGCAGCCGCCGCGGCCCGGCCCTGCTGGTGCAGGCAATCTGGCCCTGCTGCAACCGCTGGGAACCGGCCGCCGAGCGGGATCGGCACTTCCAGCTCGACCCCCGCGAGCAGCTGCTGGCCCAGCGGTGGGTGCGCGAGCGGGGCCTGCAGGTGCTGGGGGCCGCCCACAGCCACCCCAGCAGCGCGGCCATTCCCTCCCGCAGCGACCGGGAGCTCTGCCTGGGGCCCACCTTGATGCTGATCCGCAGTGGGCTGGCGGCCGAGGCCGAGCCCCTGCGGGCCTGGTGGCTGCCGGAACCGCCCGGGCCGGAGGGGGCCGCCGCCCCGGAGCCCCTGCCCCTGCCCCTGCCGCTGGAGCCCCTGGCCGGGGATTTGGGAGAGTAGGGAGCCGGTTCGCCCTGCGCCCCGCTTCCATGCTTCCCCCCGACACCACTGGCATCGAGCTCAGCCCCGATGAGGTGGCCCGTTTTGCCCGCCACCTGATCCTGCCGGAGGTGGGCATGGAGGGGCAGAAGCGGCTCAAGGCCTCCTCCGTGCTGTGCGTGGGCACCGGCGGCCTGGGCTCGCCGCTGCTGCTCTACCTGGCGGCCGCCGGCGTGGGGCGCATCGGCATCGTCGATTTCGACGTGGTGGATCACTCCAACCTGCAGCGGCAGGTGATCCACGGCACCAGCTGGGTGGGCAAACCCAAGATCGAATCCGCCAAGGCCCGGATCCTGGAGATCAACCCCCACTGCCAGGTGGACCTCTACGAAACGGCGCTCACCAGCGAGAACGCCCTGGAGATCATCCGGCCGTACGACATCGTCTGCGACGGCACCGACAACTTCCCCACCCGCTACCTGGTGAACGACGCCTGCGTGCTGCTGGGCAAACCCAACGTGTACGGCTCGATCTTCCGCTTTGAGGGCCAGGCCACGGTGTTCAACCTGGATGCCGAAAGCCCCAACTACCGCGACCTGTTCCCCGAGCCGCCGCCGCCGGGCATGGTGCCCTCCTGCGCCGAAGGGGGCGTGGTGGGGGTGCTGCCCGGCATCATCGGCGTGATCCAGGCCACCGAAGCGGTGAAGATCATCACCGGCATCGGCACCACCCTCAGCGGCCGCCTGCTGCTGTTCGATGCCCTGGGGATGAAGTTCCGCGAGCTCAAGCTCCGGCCCAACCCGGAGCGGCCCGTGATCGACAAGCTGATCGACTACCAGGAGTTCTGCGGTGTGGGCGGCAGCGCCCCCGGCCAGGAGGAGGCCGGCGCCGTGGACAGCATCAGCGTGGGGCAGCTCAAGCAGCTGCTCGACGGCGACCGCTCCGGCCTGGTGCTGATCGATGTGCGCAACCCCCCCGAGGCGGACATCGCCGTGATCCCTGGCGCCACCCTGATTCCCTTGGATCAGATCGAGAACGGCACCGCCGTGGAGCGAGTGCGCGAGCTGGCCGCCGGTAAAACCCTCTACGCCCACTGCAAGCTCGGGGGCCGCAGCGCCAAGGCGCTGATTGCCCTCAAGCGCCATGGCATCGAGGGGATCAACGTGGCCGGCGGCATCGACGCCTGGAGCCAGGAGGTGGACCCCAGCGTGCCCCGTTACTGACAATCCGCCGGGGGCTGACCCGCCGGCTCAGTAATCCACGCCGCGCTTGAGATCAACGCCGCGCTCGGCGTAGTGCTTGTGGCACACCATCTCCGAGTGCACGCTGGCCAGATCGAAGTAGGCCGGAGGGTGCTTGCAGCGGCCGGTGAGGATCACTTCGGTTTCCGCCGGCTTGCGCAGCAGGGTCTGCACGATCGGCTCCACCGGGAGGAGCTCCAGGTCGACGGTGGGGTTGATCTCATCGAGGATCACCGTTTTGTAGAGGCCGCTGGAGATGGCGGCGCGGGCGATTTCCCAGGCGCGCTCCGCCTCCACGTAATCGATGGGCTGCTGCTGGCCGCGCCAGACGATGGCATCGCGGCCGGAGCGCAGGTGATCCACCAGGTGGGGGTAGCTCTCCCGCAGGGCGGCGATGGCCGCGTCCTCGGTGTAGCCGTTACCCCCCTTGAGCCACTGCAGGATCAGCACCCGGTGGCTCTTGTCCTGGGAGATGCCGCGGCCGATGGCCTGCAGGGCCTTGCCGAGGGCGCTGGTGGATTTGCCCTTGCCTTCCCCGGTGTACACCTCGATGCCATCGAGGCCGGCGCTGGCCAGGTCGGCCTCCGGCAGATCCACACCCTGGAGGCGATCCTGGCGGCGGTGGGCCCGCATTTCGGAGTGGAGATCGGCGATCTGCACCAGGGGCCGGGGGGCACCCCGGCCGGTGACGATCACCTCCATGCCCGGCGGTTTGGCCGCCAGGGTGCGCACCACCTCCTCCAGGTCCAGCAGGCCGAGGTCGAGCACCGGGTTGAGCTCATCGAGCACCACCACGGAATAGAGGTCGCTGGCGAGGGCCCCCTTGGCGATGGTCCAGCCCCGCTGGGCCTCCTGGATGTCGATGCGGGTCACCTGATCGGCGCTGAAGAAGTCGCCGCGGCCGGTGCGCACCTGGTCGATCAGGTGGGGGAAGCCCTGCTGCAGCGCCTCGATGGCGGCGTCCTCGTCGTAGGAGCGGCCGGGCCCCTTGAGGAAGCGCAGCAGCAGCACGCGGGTCTGTTTCTGCTCGCAGATGCCGAGGCCGATGGTGCGCAGCACCACCCCCAGGGCCGCCTGGCTCTTGCCCTTGCCTTCGCCGTCGTAGACGTGCAGTTGGCCATGGCTGCGCTCGTTGGCGCCGGCGGCCGTGCGGATGCCGATGCCACGGCCGGTGCCCTGCTGGGTCTGGGCCCGCTGGGTCTGGCCCCGCTGCGCCTGGTTTTGCGGCGACTGGGTGCTGGGGCCCATGGAGCAGGTCGGTGGGAACCGATGCTAACGGCGCTGGCCCTGCCAGGATCAAACCCCTCAGCCCGTGGCCTGGCCCGCGCCATGTTCCGCCCGCTCGAACCGTTGAGCCCCGGCCAGGCGCAGCAACTGGAGCAGCTGCGCAGCCGGTTGGCGGCCCTGCCCTCGGCACTGGTGGCCTACTCCGGCGGCGTGGACAGCACCCTGGTGGCGGCGATCGCCGCGGAGCAGCTGGGGGAGCGGGCCCTGGCGGTCACCGGGGTGTCGCCGGCCCTGGCGCCCCACCTGCGGCAGGAGGCCCAGCTGCAGGCCCAGTGGATCGGCCTGCGCCACCGGGAGATCGCCACCGCCGAGCTGGACGACCCGGCCTACAGCAGCAACCCCAGCCAGCGCTGTTACGCCTGCAAGCGGGAACTGCACCGGCTGCTGACGGCGTTGCGGAAGGAGCAACCGCAGGCGGTGGTGCTGGATGGGGTCAACCAGGACGACCTGGGGGACCACCGCCCGGGCATCGCGGCGGCCCAGGAGGCCGGGGTGCACTCCCCCCTGGCGGAGCTGGGCATCGACAAGGCCGGGGTGCGGGCCCTCTCGCGGGCCCTGGGGTTCCCCTGGTGGGATAAACCCGCCCAGCCCTGCCTGGCCTCGCGCTTCCCCTACGGCGAACCGATCAGCGCCTCCCGGCTGCAGCGGGTGGCGGCCGCCGAAGCCTGGCTGCGGCAACAGGGCTGGCCGCAGGTGAGGGTGCGCAGCCAGGGGGATGCGGCCCGCATCGAGCTGCCGGCCGATCAGCTCTCCGGCGCCCTGCAGCGCTGGGTCGATCCGGCCCAGCGCAGCGCCCTGGTGGGCGCCTTTCTGGAGCAAGGGTTCAACGCCGTGAGCGTGGACCTGGAGGGGTTGGTGAGCGGCAAGCTCAACCGCAGCCTGCGGGGGTGAACCGCAACGCGGGCTCGCCATAAAAAACCCCTCCTTGAAGGAGGGGCGAGCGGTGCAGCGTCGGGATCAGGCGGCCGCCAGGGCCGGTTCCCGTTCGGCGCCGGCCACGGAACTGGGGGTTTCGCGGCGGAAGCTCTTGAGCTTGTAGTTGCCGGCGTCGAGCTCTTCACTGAGCACGATGCAGGCCCGCTCCGGCATGGTGTGGTCACCGCAGGTGAACACATCCACGGCGGCATAGCCCGACTCAGGCCAGGTGTGGATGGAGATATGGGATTCGGCCAACAGAGCCAGCCCCGTCACACCCTGGGGGTCAAACCGGTGGGTGATCAGATTCAGGAGTGTGGCGCCAGCACGCTTGGCAGCGCTGGTGATGGCGTTCCTGAGGAAAGCTTCGTCGTCGAGCTTGGCGGGATCGCAGTTGTACAGCTCGAGGATGCAGTGTTTACCCACCATGTCGGTGGCACTGGGTGATTGGGGGCTACTGGAGAAAGCGCTCTCAGCTCCGGTCCATCCCGGGTTGGGGTGGAGGCAGGCCGCTTGGGTCATCAGATCCAGGCAAACAGCCCAACACCTTACTGGCCGAGCCGCAGCATTCCTGCCTCAACGGTCACCAGTTGCGAACGCTGGTGCCAACCGCCGCTGAAGGCCCCCAGGTGCGTGGCACTCACCAGGCACTGGTGCCCCTCCCCCACCGCCTCCAGCAACAGCTGCTGACGGTCGGGATCCAGCTCGGCCAGCACGTCGTCGAGCAGCAGCAGGGGCGGCTCCCCCCAGAGCTGCTGCACCAGCTCGAGCTCCGCCAGTTTCAGGGCCAGCACCAGGGTGCGCTGCTGGCCGGCGGAGCCATAACGGCGGGCCGGTTGGTCCCCCAGCTCCAAAGCCACCTCATCGCGGTGGGGCCCCACGGCGCACTGCCCCAGCCGCAGCTCCTCGGGCCGCTGGGCCCGTAACTGCTCCAACAGACTGTCCCGCCAGGGGCCCTCCTGCTCCGGCTCAGGCCCCTCCACCTCCAGGCTGGCGCCGGGCTGGTAGCGGAGCACCAGCGCCTCCCGGCCGGCGCTGAGGCGCCCCTGCCATTGGGCCGCCAGGGGCTGCAGGCGCCGCAGGGCCCGCAAGCGGCGGCGGTGCAGACGGGTGCCCACCAGCGCCATCTGCTGGTCGAACGCCTCCAGCAGATCCTGCAGCTGCCCCTGGGCCAGGCCGCGGCGCAACAACTGGGAGCGCTGTCGCAGCAGCCGCCCGTAGCGGCTGAGCAGCTCGGCATACACCGGCTCCAGCTGCAACACCACCCGGTCGAGCCACTGGCGCCGCAGGGCCGGCTCCCCCCGCACCAGATCGAGATCCAGGGCGCTGAACCCCACGCAGCGCAGCGGGCCGATCAGCTCGTGCTGGCGCTCCAGCACCCGGCCGTTGCGGCGGGCCTGGCGCCCCCCCTGGCGGCGCAGCTCCAGCTCCAGGCGGTCACCGTCGCTGCAGCTGGCGGCGATCAGGGCCGCCGGCTGGCCCTGGCGGATCAGATCGCGGTCGCTGCTGCAGCGGTGGGAGCGCAGGCTGCCCAGCAGCTCCACCGCCTCCAGCAGGTTGGATTTGCCCTCGCCATTGCGGCCGATCACCAACAGCCGCGGCGCCTCCAACTGCAGCTCAAGCGCGCCGTAATTGCGGAACTGGCGCAGCTCCAGGCGATGCAGCCGAATGGGTCTGGGGCCGTCTGAGGGCTAAGGTAAGGCCCGTGGGGCAGCTGATCCCGCGTGGGCATGTAGCTCAGTTGGATAGAGCATCAGATTCCGGTTCTGAGTGTCGGGGGTTCGAGTCCCTCCATGCTCGTGGCCCGATCAGCCGCTCTCCCTCAGCCCTGGGGCCCCGTCTCGTTTGAGCGGGGCTTTTTTCATGGCTGGCCCTCAGGCCTGCAGCCGCAGCCCCATGGCGCGGATGCCGCCGGGGTCCACCACAAACCCATGCTGGCGCAGGGTCTCCAGGGCCCCCTGGGGGGCCGCCACCGACACGCTGCAGCCGGGCAACTCCCGCCGCAGGCGCCCCAGGGCGGTGTGCACCAGCACCTGCAGCAGCAGATGCTGGGTGGCGGCGGGCTCCGCCGGATCCACCGCCAGATCCCAGAGGTTGGCGTTGAGGGCCTGATCGCTGGTGGCCCGCACGAAGCCCACCAGCTGCCCGCCGGGGGCCCGCAGGCTCAACTGCCAGGCGCTGGCCGCCAGGGCCCGCTCCAGGCGCTGGGGCGAACGGGAGGGCTCACCGCAGAGCACCAGCAGCCCGTTGAGCTCCTCCCCCCGCGGGGGTGCCTCCGGCTCGAGGGCATAACCGGGCGGCAGCTGGGGGGGCTGGGGCTGGCCGCGGAAGGGGATCAACAGGGAATCGAGCAAACGGGCCCCCTCAGCCGGTGTTGCGCATGCCGGCGGCGATGCCGTTGATGGTGAGCAGCGCCCCCCGCAGCAGTTCACTGCGGCTGTAGGTGCGGCCGTCTTCGCGGTCGGGCGCTTCGCTCATGGGGGGCTGGCGGTTCTGATCCCGCAGGCGCTTGAGCAGGGCCACCTGCAGGAAGCCCAGCGGAATGATCGTGCGGTTGCGCAGCTCCACCGACAGCTGCAGGCCCGGGTCACCATCCAGCAGGCGGCGGTGCCCCGTGATCGCCAGCACCAGGTCGCGGGTGAGCACGAATTCACCGGCGATGGTGTCGAAGATCTGCTCAAAGGCCTGGCGCGACTCCGGCCGCCCCAGGGAACGCACGTAGTGGTGGGCCAGGTCGAGGTCCACCTTGGAGAGGGTCATCTCCACCTTGGAGATGAGCATGCGGAAGAAGGGCCAGCGCTGGTACAGCTGCTGGAACAGCTCCAGCTGGCCGGGGTCGGCGTCGAGCTCCTCCTGCAGGGCCGCCCCCACCCCAAACCAGCTGGGCAGCAGGAAGCGGCTCTGGGTCCAGCCGAACACCCAGGGGATGGCCCGCAGGCTGGAGAGATCCTTGGCGCCGCTCTTGCGGCGGGCGGGCCGGCTGGAGATCTGCAGCTTGCTGATCTCCTCGATGGGGGTCACCTGCTGGAAGAAGGCCACCAGATCGGGGTTGTCATGCACCAGGGCCCGGTAATGGCTGCGGGAGCGGGCCGCCAGGCGCACCATCAGCTCATTCCAGCTGGGGGTCTCATCCACATGGCTGGTCACCAGGCTGTTCTGGATCACCGCGGTGGTGACGGTTTCCAGGTTGTAGAGGGCCAGCTCCGGCAGGGAGTATTTGGAGGCCAGCACCTCCCCCTGCTCCGTGATCTTGATGCGGCCGTTGAGGGTGCCGCTGGGCTGGGCCAGGATCGCCTGGTAGGCGGGCCCACCGCCGCGGCCCACGGAACCGCCGCGGCCATGGAAGATGCGCAGGGCCACATCGTGGCCGCTGGCCAGCTGCTGCAGCGCGATCTGGGCCCGGTGGATCTCCCAGTTGCTGGAGAGGAAGCCCGAATCCTTGTTGCTGTCGGAGTAGCCCAGCATCAGCTCCTGCAGGGGCTTGCCGGTGGGGCTGATGCTGGCGATCAGCTGGCGGTAGAAGGGCTCGGAGAACAGCCGCTCCATCACCGCCGGGGCGGCCTTGAGGTCTTCCACCGTTTCGAACAGCGGCACCACCAACAGGTTGGAGCGCTGGGCCATGGGGTCCACCAGGCCGGCCTCCTTGGCCAGCAGCAGCACCTCCAGCAGATCCGACACCGTGTGGCTCATCGAGATCACATAGGTGCGGCAGATGCGGCTGCCGAATTCCTGCTGCAGCCGCTGCACCACCCGCAGCACATCGAAGGTTTCAGCGGTGGCGGGGCTCCACTGCACCGAGGGGGGGATCAGGGGCCGGCGGGTCTGCAGCTCGGTGAGCAGCCACTCCACCCGTTGGGGCTCCTCCATCTCGCCGTAGGGCACCGGCAGCTGCAGGTAGCGGCTCAGTTCATCGAGGGCATCGCTGTGGCGGGTGCTCTCCTGGCGGATGTCGAGGCTGGCCAGGCAGAAGGCGAAGGTGTGCACCTGGGCGATCAGGTTGTCCAGGGGTTCGCAGCTGAGGCCGGTGCCCGAGAGGCTGTCGTTGATCAGCTCCAGGTCGTTGCGGAACTCGGTCACCGAGGCGTAGTGCAGCTCCGGGGCGGGCGCCGGGGCCAGGGCCCCCTGGCCGAATTCCGGCAGGGCGGGGCGGGTGTCGGAGGGGGTTTCCCAGCCGGCGCTGGCCAGTTGCTGGTTGCGCTCATGGGTGAGGCGCAGCCGCTCCAGCACGTAGCTGAGCTTGAGGCGGTAGGGCTCCAGCCGGTAGCGGGCGGCCCGCTCTTCGTAGATCTCCGGAAAGCGCAGCCGGTCCATCTCCAGGGATTCCAGCAGCGGGGCGCTCACCTGGCTCCACTGCATGGAAATGCTGAGCTGGTCGCGCAGGTCGCCCACCGCCGCCAGGTAGCGCTCGAGCATCAGCTGGCGCTGGAAACAGGCGGTGCGCCAGGTGATCTCCGGGGTCACCGAGGGGTTGCCATCGCGGTCGGAGCCCACCCAGGAGCCGAAGCTGCAGAAGGCATCCCCGGGGGGCTGCACATCGGGGTAGCTGGCGTTGAGGGCGGTGCGGATGCGCTGCCGCAGCTGCGGCATGGCCCCGAACAGCACCTGCTGGAAGTAATGGAGGGCGTAATCCACCTCATCCAGCACCGACGGCTTGAACTGGTGCAGTTCATCGGTGCGCCACCAGAGCCGCACCTCCTCCTGCAGGTGCTGGCGCAGGCTCTGGCGATCGTCGAGGTTGAGCAGCTGGCTGTGCTGCAGCTTCTGGATCAAGGAGGCCACCCGCCGCTGCTTGTGGCGGATGGTGTGGCGCACGATCTCCGTGGGGTGGGCCGTGAACACCAGCCGGATCTCCAGCTCCTGCAGGAGGTGCTCGATCTGGGCGGGCGGCACCCCGAGGCCCCGCATGCGGGCGAACAGCTCGCGGAAGGTGGCCGGTTCGGTCTGGGCCGCCAGGGGCGGCAGGAAGGGGTCGCTGAGGTGCTCCGGATGGTGGGCCTGCAGGCTGGCGAGGTAGCTGTCCTCCTCGATGTGCTGCTCGAGGATGTTGACCAGCTGGAAATAGAGGGAGAAGGCCCGGGCGGCGGCGATGCCCTCCGCCAGATCCATCTCCCGGATCAGCTGCACGATCTCGTCGGTGGCGGCCTCCGAACCCGCATCGGGCTCACCGCCCTCGATGGCGCTGCTGATCTCCTTCATGCGCAGCAGGCGCTCGGCCTGCTGGGGCGGGCACTCGCTGCGCAGCACCGTCTGCCAGAGGTCTTCCACCAGCTCCAGCCGTTCGGCCAGCAGCCGCGGCCGCGTGGCCTCCAGCTCCGCCGCGGTAGGGGCAGGCCCCGGGGCCGCTCCAGGCACGGCGCCGGTCGCTTCGGTGGCGGCGAGGGTGGGCCCCATGGAGGCGAAGTCGTCAGCGAAGCGAACCATGATCATCCCAAAGGGCCAAACCGTTCTGTCGCCAAGTCCGCATTCAGCTGCGCCTCCTGCTGCGCCATGGCCGCCGCGCCGGCGGCAATCAGGGGCGCCACGGCGGTGCCGCCTTGGTGGGCAACCAGCCATTGCATGGCCTGATTGCCCTGCTCGAGCACGGCATGCAGGGGGGCCAACCAGGCCTCGAGGCCGTACTCACGGGCCAGGGGGGCCATCTCCTCCAGGGCACCGGCGAGCCAGGTGCGGGCGGTAATCGACTCGCCGCTGCGCCAATGGCGCAGGGGGGCCTCCAGGCTGCTGCGGGCGGCGGCGCGGTCGTTGGCGTCCGCCAGCTGAGCCAGGGCGGCGGCATCCAGCCGGCTGGCGCGCAGGGGGTCGTGGCGTTGGGGATCCGCCAGCAGCTGATGCAGCCGCAGTTCGGCGAAGGCGGTCACCGCCAGCAACAGCAGCGGATCGGTGATCAGATCACAGATGCGGATCTCCAGCCGGTTGAGGTCGTGGGGGCGGTCATCACCGTTGGGGCGCACGGAGGTCCAAAGGTGGCGAACGTTTTGCATGCTGCCCAGCTGCAGCTGCTGCTCCATCCAGGCGATGTAGTGGCCGTGGTTCTCAAACAGGGGCACCTCTGGTGGGGTGAGGGGAAACTGCAGCCAGCGCTGGGAGTGGGCTCCAGTGCTCTGGCCATCGAGGAAGGGGGAACTGGCGCTGAGGGCCAGCAGCAGGGCCCCCTCACAACGCATCAGGCGGCAGCCCGCAAACAGGGCCTCCATGTCGGTGAGGCCCAGGTTGATGTGCACGCTGGCGGTCACCACCCGGGTGCCGTAGGTGGCCTCGATGTAGCCGTGATAGGGGTTCCCGGGATCCGAACGATCAAAACGGTGGCTGTCGCCGGTGCTGAGGGTGCTGCCCGGCAGCAGGGTGAGGCCCCGCTCGGCCAACCAGGGCCGCAGGCGGCGCCGCGGCTCCAGCAACAGCTCCAGCTGCCGCCCGTAGCGAGCATCCGGCGGCGTGATGTATTCGAGGTTGCGGCAGTCGGGTTCGGTGACAAAGCCGCTGAGGGCCGCGGCCGCCTCCGCGGAGCAACCCACCACCGTGCCGTCGGGCCGGCCGGTGTAGAGCTCCACCTCGAACCCCTTGAGCAGCAACGGTGGGGCCGTGGGGGTCACTGCGCTCATGCCAGGCAGGCCAGGGCCTTGAGCATGCCGCGGGCCTTGTTGAGGGTTTCCTGGAATTCGGAGGCGGGCACCGAATCGGCCACCAGCCCCGCCCCCGCCTGCACCTGCACGCGCCAGCCCCCCCCGGCCGCCGGCAGCACCACCATGGTGCGGATGGTGATGGCCGTGTTGAGGGCGCCGCTGAGGTCCATGGCGCCATACACCCCGGAATAGGGCCCGCGGGCGTCGGGCTCGAGGGCGTGGATCAGCTGCATCGCGCGGATCTTGGGGGCGCCGCTCACCGTGCCGGCGGGGAAGGAGGCCATCAGCAGATCCCACACGTCGCGCTGGGGGTCGAGCACCCCCTCCACCTCGCTCACGATGTGCATCACGTGGGAGTAGCGCTCGATCACCATCAGCTCGCTCACCCGCACGCTGCCCGGCACGCACACGCGGCCCAGGTCATTGCGGCCCAGATCCACCAGCATCACGTGCTCGGCGCGCTCCTTGGGGTCCGCCAGCAGATCCGCCGCCAGGGCCTCATCTTCCGCGGCGTCGGCACCGCGGTGGCGGGTGCCGGCGATCGGCCGCAGGGACGCCTTCACCCGGCCGCTGCCATCGCCCATGGGCTCCGCCTTCACCATCACCTCGGGGCTGGAGCCGATCAGGTGCCAACCGCCGAAATTGAAGAAGGCCATGTAGGGGGATGGGTTCACCATCCGCAGGCTGCGGTAGAGCTCAAAGGGCTCACGCTGCACCTCCGTTTCCAGCCGCTGGCTGATCACCAGCTGGAACACATCCCCGGCGGCGATGTGTTCCTTGGCGGTGAGCACCGCCGCCTCGAACTCCTCACGGCTGCGGTTGCTGCGGGTGGGGAGCTCCAGGCTGGGGTCATCGCGCCAGTCGAGGGGGGCCACCCCGGGGGGCAGGGGCTGGTGCATGCGCTGCTCCAGGCGATCCAGCCGGGCTACAGCGGCCCCATAGGCCTGATCCACCGCCGCAGCGGTGCGATCACCGTGGGCGAGATCCACGTAGGCCACGGCGGTGATCTGCCGCTTCACCTGATCGAAAGCCAGCAGGCTGTCGGCCAGCATCCAGCAGCCATCGGGGGGGCCATCGGGATCGGTGGGGTGCACCGGCACGCTGGGCTCGATCCAGCGGATCAGCTCGTAGCCCCAGAAGCCGAACAGCTGTCCCAGCGGCGGCAGCCCCGGAATCGCCGGCGCGCTGTAGGGGGCCAGGGCCCCACGCAGCAGATCAAAGGGGTTGCCCTGCAGGGCCTGGCGGCCGCCATCACGCCAGCAGCGCTCCGCCTGGTCCCCCCGCACGGTGAGGGTCCAGAGCGGGTCGCTCACCACAAAGCTCCAGCGGCCGAGGCGTTCGCCCCCCTCCACCGACTCCAGCAGCACCCCGTGGCGGCTGCCGGCCCCCACCTTCAACCAGGTGGTGAGGGGGGTTTCCAGATCCGCCGGCCAGGTGCGCCAGATGGGAATGAAGCTGGAGCCCGCCTCAGCCTGAGCCAGAACAGTGGCGCGATCAGGGGATGGCATCACAGCGACAGGCAGGCAAAAAAAACGGGGCGCCTGGCCCCGCCTTTATAGAGGTTGGCCTGAATTCCAGGCGACGCCGGAATCAGGCGTCGAAGGTGTTCTTGCCGGTGAACTTGATCGAGGCGGGGTTGCCGTTCTGGCCGATGCGACGGGCGTTGTGACCCACCATCTTGCGGCCCTCGTTCACCTTCTCGGGGAAGACGCCGTCCTTGGGGTGCAGGAACTCGGTGTCACCGCCGGGGAAGATCCGGTAGATCTTGTAGTCCTCGATGCGGGGCTTGAACTTGGTGCGCAGCTGGGTGCCGAGCGCCAGGCACTGCTCCTTGCGGGCGAAGTACATGAGGTTCTCGCCCTCATTCATGTGGGCCGCACCACCGGTGGGGAGCTCGAAGGGCTGCTCCTTGGCGCTGGTCCAGGTGATCGCGTACTTCTCCTCGGTTTCCGCGGCGTTGAGCAAACCGCCCGTGCTGCCGATGTACTTCGGAAGTTGACCGCTCAGTTGACCACTCGTTGCCATGGCTGTTCCGGAGGGGAGTCGGCAGACCGTTTCGCTCGGAAGCTAGCACCGTGTTTTGGGCCGAACAGGCCGCCCCGCCAGGGTCTTCACACCCGTCAACAAACCCGCCCGATCAGGCGCCGGCCACCGGAAAAAACACGGTGAGGTCGTTGCCGGAGCGCTCCGCCAGGCGCCCCCCCAGGCTGTGGAACAGGCGCTGGGTGGCCTGGCGGCTGAGCTGCAGGCTGCCGGTGCCGGGGTTCCAGCTGAGCACCGGCCCCACCCGCTCCACGCCGCCGGGTTGATCCTCTGCCGCCAGGGCCTCGGCGCTGGCGCTGAGCCGCAGCTTGAGGCGGGCGCCGGCGGGCTGCAGGCTGAGGGCCACCACGGCCCCGGCGGGCAGGCCGCGGCTGAAGCGATCCACCAGCCCCCCCAGCACCGTTTCCAGGCGGGCCGGATCGCTGAGCACGGGCGGCAGGTCGGCGGCGGCAGCCAGCTCCAGCCCCAGGCTGCGGCGCTGCAGCTGCTGGCGCCACAGGGGCTCCAGCTGATGCAGCAGCTGGGACAGATCGGTGCGGGCCAGGCGCTGTTCACCGGTTTCGGCGGGCTGCCGCTGCAGCTCCGCCGCCAGGAAGATCAGGCCGAAGCGGTCGATCTGCTCGCTGCACTCGCCATCGATCTGCTGCAGGCGCTGCCGCACCAGGTCGGGCAAATCACTGCGGCGCAGCAGCGAGCGGATCAGGGTGCGGATCGTGGCCAGGGGCGTGCGCACCTCGTGGGTGAGGGCCTCCAGCAGGGCCAGCTCACTGCTGGGGGCGGCGGATCCGCCGCCGCGGGCCTCGCCGCTGGCCCGGTGCACCAGGGGCTGCAGGGTGAGGCTCGGAGCCATGGCCGCCAACCGCTCCGCCAGCCGCGGCCAGAACTGCGGCACCCGCTGGGGGTCGTTCTGCAGGGGGCCGAGGGCCTGGATCGCCTGGCGCAGCCGCTGGGCCTGGGCCGGATCAGTGCGCTGCAGCCGTTCATCCAGCCGGGTCAGGGCCGCCGAGAGGGCCGCCGGCTCGAACTGCACCACCAGCCGGCGGGCCCGTTCCTCCCCCACCAGGGCCATGGCCACCTGCAGCCGCGGCGTGATCAGCACCAACAGGGGATCGGTGCCATCGCCCTCCTCCAGCGGCAGCCGCTCAAAGCCCCCGCCGGCGGCGGCGGCCGCCGCGGCCACGCCCGTGGCGGGCAACAGCGGGGCACTGGGCTGGAGCAGATCCCCGAGCTCCGCCGGGGTCCACACCCAACCCTGCAGCTGCTGCAGCAGGGCCGGTTCGTAGAGGGCCGGCAGGGGAGCCGCCAGCCACACCCCCCGCTGGGGCCCCAGGGGCAGCAGGAAATCGTCCTGCAGGGTGGCAAGGGCGGCCCACCACTGGCGCCGCACGCTGTCCTCATCGCCGCGGCCGGGGCCGTCACCCTGGGCCAGCTCGCGCCGCAGGGCCGCCAGGCAGCCGGCGGAGCTGGGCACCGTGCCGGCGGCCGGATCCCCCATCACCAGCGCCCCGTGCCGGCGCCGGCGCGACGGGCCACCGAGGCACACAGACCCAGGGCGATGAAGTTCACGAGCATGGCCGAGCGGCCATAGCTCAGCCACGGCAGGGGGATGCCGGTGATCGGTCCGAGGCCGATGGTCATGTTGATGTTCACCACCACCTGGAACATCACCATGGCGCCGATGCCCACCACCACCAGCGACTCCACATCGCTGCGGGCCTTACCGGCGATCTGCAGCAGCCGCCAGATCCACACCACAAACCCCACCACCACGAGCGTGGCGCCAAGGAAGCCGGTTTCCTCCCCCAGGGCGCTGAAGATGAAGTCGGTGTGCTGCTCCGGGATGAAGCGCAGCAGCGTCAGGTGCCCCTGCATCAGGCCGGTGCCGAACAAGCCCCCGGAGCCGATGCCCACGGTGCTCTGCAGCAGGTGATAGCCGCCGCCGAGGGGGTCCTTGTTGGGGTCGAGGAACAGGGTGAGGCGGTCCCGCTGGTGGGGCTGCAGGAAGTTGTTCCACAGGAAAGGTGTGGCCAGGGCAAACACCGCCTCGATGGCCACCACCACCAGGGGGGCCAGCCGCTTCCAGGGCAGGCTCTTCCAGGCCAGATAGCCCATGGCTGGGATCCAGGCGATCAGCAGCCACGGCAGCACGCCGGCCACGATGGCGCTCACCACCGGCGAGATGAACAGCAGCACCCAGGCGCCGGGCATCCCTGACCAGAACATCATCACCAGCAGCACGGCGCCGAACACCAGCGAGCTGCCCAGATCGGGCTGAACCAACACCAGCAGCCAGGGCAGGCCGATGATCGCCACGGGGCGCAGGAGGTCGACGGGCCGCTCCACCGGGTGGCGCCCCAGCACCCGCGCTAGCAGCAGGATCGCCCCCACCTTGGCGAATTCGGAGGGCTGCACGTGGAAGCCGGCGATGTTGATCCAGCTCTGCGCCCCGAGGGCGCTCACGCCCACCACGCGCACGGCGATCAGGCTGGCCACCATCGCCCCATAGATCACCCAGGGCCAACGGGTGATGCTCTCCACCGGCACCCGGGCCAGCAGCAGGGCGATGCCCAGGCCCACCGCCGCCGTGATCCAGTGCTGGTACCAATCGGCGTAGCCGGCCTGGCGCTGGGTGCTGGCGATCAGGATCCCCGCCACGAAGATCATCCCCAGGGGGATCCACCAGAGCAGCTTGTCCACGCCGTCAAACCAACGGCGGCGGCGGCGCCCAGGGGCGAAGAAGCGGCCGCGGCGGGACCCCGGCAACGGCAGCCCCAGCAGGGTCATGCGCCCGTCGCCACGGGCAGGCGCTGGGCCAGGTCGCGGAAGGCGGCCGCGGTGGCCGACTCCGGCGCACTCAGCACCGCCGGGCGACCAGCGTCGCCGCCCTGCACCACCGCCAGCTCCATGGGCAGCTGGGCCAGGAGCGGCACCTCGCTTTCGCGGGCCAGCTGGCTGCCGCCGCCACGGCCGAACAGCTCGTAGCGCTTGTCGGGTGCATCGGGCGGGATGAAGGCGGTCATGTTCTCCACCACCCCCAGCACCGGCACCCCCAGCTGCTGGAACATCGCCAGGCCGCGCCGCGCATCCTGCAGAGACACCATCTGCGGTGTGGTCACGATGATCACCCCCGCCATGGGCACCGCCTGGGCCAGGCTGAGCTGGGCATCGCCGGTGCCGGGGGGCAGGTCGACCACCAGCACGTCGCGATCACCCCACTCCACCTGATAGAGGAACTGGCGAATGATGCCGTTGAGCATCGGGCCCCGCCAGATCACCGGTTGGTGGGCATCGATCAGCAGCCCCATGGACACCATGGCGATGCCGCAGCTCTCGATCGGCGTGAGCACCTGCTCATTGCCGCCGCCGCTCACCTGCGGGGTCTGATCCGCCACCCCCAGCATCGTGGGGGCGTTGGGGCCATAGATGTCGGCATCCAGCAGGCCCACCCGCAGGCCACTGGCCGCGAGGGCGCAGGCCAGGTTCACGGCCACGGTGCTCTTGCCCACACCCCCCTTGCCGCTGCTCACGGCGATCACTTGCTTCACGCCGGGGATCGGCTGGCGCTCCGGGCCGCCGCCGCCATGGCCAGCGGCCCCGATCGGCGCCCCCCCATGGGGTGCGGCCTGGGGGGCTGGGCTGGGGGGCGGCGCAATCTCGATCTGCACGTCCTCGATGCCGCCGAGCTGCAGCAGGGCGCCACGGGCATCGGCGGCGATGCGCTCCCGCTGGGCATTGGCATAGCCCGGCAACGCCAGGCGAAACACCACACGGTTGTTCTGAACCCGCACCTGCTGGATCCACTGCAGCTCCAGCAGGCTGCGGCCGCTGCCCGCATCGCGGAGCGGCTCGAGGGCCGCGATGGCCTGGCTGAGGGCCTGATCTGCGCTGGCCATCGGGGGTGGCGGGGGTGGCTGGATCCTAAAAGCGCTGGCCAGGGAGCCCGGCTGGCGGGGCGGCGCCGGGATCACGAACTCTCTCGGCCCCTTGTGCCGAAGCCACCCGGGCTGAAAAGGTGAGGGGGTTGCCATGGCCCCGTGGGGGTCGAACCGCCGATGTTGAAGGGCCTGCTGTCCCGCACCAAAGCCCAGCTGAAGGGCACCGCCCCAGGCGCCAACGGCGGAGCTCCAGCCCTGGAGGCCCCCCCGGCGGACTCCCGGCAGCGGGCCAAGGCGCTGCTGATGGGGCTGCAGGATTCGATCTGCGCCGGCCTGGAGCAACTGGACGGCCTGGGGCGCTTCGCTGAGGAGAGCTGGGAACGGCCGGAGGGCGGCGGCGGGCGCTCACGGGTAATGACCGGCGGCCGCGTGTTCGAGCAGGGGGGGGTGAACTTCTCCGAGGTGGAGGGCTCCGAGCTGCCCCCCTCGATCCTCAGCCAGCGCCCCGAGGCCAAGGGGCACCGCTGGTTTGCCACCGGCACCTCGATGGTGCTGCACCCGCGCAACCCCTACATCCCCACGGTGCACCTCAACTACCGCTATTTCGAAGCGGGGCCGGTGTGGTGGTTTGGGGGCGGCGCCGACCTCACCCCCTATTACCCCTTCCTGGAGGACGCCAAGCACTTCCACCGCACCCTGAAGGGGGCCTGCGACAGCGTGAACCCGGCTCTCTACACGGTGTTCAAGCCCTGGTGCGATGAATACTTCTTCCTCAAGCACCGCGGTGAAACCCGGGGCGTGGGGGGCATCTTCTACGACTACCAGGACCCCCGCGGCGTGCTCTACAAGGGGCAGGACCCCAGCGGCCCCGCCGCCGCCGCCGGGGAGCGGGTGGGCCCGCAGCCCCTGGGCTGGGAGCAGCTGTTCCAGCTGGCCGGCGCCTGCGGCAACGCCTTCCTGCCCAGCTACGTTCCGATCGCCGAGCGGCGCCACAACACCCCCTACGGCGAGCGGGAGCGCCAGTTCCAGCTGTACCGCCGCGGCCGCTACGTGGAGTTCAACCTCGTGTTTGACCGGGGCACGATCTTCGGCCTGCAGACCAACGGCCGCACCGAATCGATCCTGATGTCGCTGCCGCCGCTGGTGCGCTGGGAATACGGCTACAAACCCGAGGCCGGCAGCCGTGAGGCCCTGCTCACCGAGGTGTTCACCCGGCCCCAGAACTGGCTGGAGGACGACTCACTGGTCGCCCGCTGCCAACCCCACGCGGCCGTCGACTGACGCCACGCCCGGCTGACGCCCCAGGCCCTGCTCCAGGGCGGCCACCACCCGCTCAGCGATGGCCGCCAGGGCCCGCTCGCGGGAGCCGGGGTTGCGCAAGGCGGGCTCCAGGGGGGCTTCGAGCTTGCCGATCTCCAGCAGGGTGATGCCGCGGCGCGGCCCCCCCAGGCCGCCGCGGAACTGCTGCGGGTAGCCACCGAAGGCCTGGGCCAGGCTTTCATCGAGGCGGCTGAAGGGCCGATGCAGGGCCGGGATCACGCCGGATCCCACCCCATCGGGCCCATAGGCATCGAAGTGGATCTCCAGGGCATAGCCGCCGGCGGCCGCATGGGCCTTGCCCACGCTCCAGTTGGTGCGGGGATCGTCGCCGTCGTGAATGGTGCGCTGCGGCGGGTCGTAGAAGCGGATGTTGAGGCCGCGCTGGAGGCCGAGGGCCACCACCCGGCGGGCCACCGCGAGGTTCCAATAGAGCTCATCGCGGATGCCCCGTTGCATGGGCCGGGCCCCGTGCAGATCCACCGCCGCTCCGCCGGTGCCGGCGCCGGCGATGCCCTGGGAGTCGGCATGGCCCGCCATCACCAAGATCGGCAGATCCGTGGGCTCCTGGCGCTGACCCACCCAATCGCGGCTGAGGCGGCTGCGCACGCCGGTGAGGGGATCGCGGCTGCCTGGAGCCGGAGCCTGGGCCGCCGCCGCCAGCCCCAGGCACAACAACACCAGCCCCGCGGAGAGGGCACTGCGGCGGAGCCCACGGGGACTGGCCATCGAACCACCGGCGGCAGGCAGCCGCCACTCTGGCTCAGATCGGCGACTTCAACAGATCACCATCGCTGAACAACCCCAGGCTGGGGCCAAGCTCCAGCTCCAGGGCAATCAGCTCATCGCGGTGGGCCCGCAGCTGCAGGGCGCTGCCGGTGGCGTCGTCGTGGCTGATCAGGCGCAGCTCCACGGTTTCGGGGCGGGCGGCGCGGCGGCGGTAAATCCAGCCCGCCAGGGGCCCCAGGCCCACCAGCAGCAGCGGCCACCAGCCGAGGGCGGGCAGCAGCTGACGCAGCACCAGGCCCAGGCAACCGGCACCGACACCCCCGAGCAGCGACAGCAGCACCGCCAACGGCCCCGAGGCCTCCACCTGGCCGCTGAAGCGCAGCAGGCGGCGGTCCGGGTCGTTGGCCTCCTGGCGCCAGCCCCGTTGCTGCAGCCAGGTGCTGAGGGCCGGCAGCACCACCAGCGGCGGCTTGGAGGAGCGCACCTCCACCACGGTGGTGCGGTCCTTACTGGCAGCCCGCAGGAAGAACACCAGCCCGATGGCCAGCAGCAGCGTGAGCAACAGGGTGGAACCCAGGGCCGGTGGCATGACGTCCGCTGTGGAGCTCGTGCTCATTCTCGTCGAGCCAATGGTGCCAGGGGTCCATCAGCTGTTCGGCCGCGACGCGGTGGTCATCCAGCAGATGCAGCATGCGGCGCGGACGGCCGCGGCTGGGGCAGCGCTGGGAGTAGCTGCTGATGGCACCGTCCTGGTCGAGGAAGCTGAGGGCCTGCTGCAGCACCGTTTCCGAGAGGCGCAGCTTGGGGTGGGCTTCCGCCAGCCCGTGCATCAAGGCGGTGGGGTAGCTGTCCTGCTGCAGGAGGCACTCGAGGATCCAGCACACCGCCAGCTCCAGGCCCAGGTGCTGAATCGGCGGTTGATCAAAGAAGGCCCGGATGCCCCCCAGGCCCGAGGGCAGGGGTAGACGGCGGGTGGGGGCTTCGCGGCTGGACATGGCGGTGGGCGGGCTCTATCCACCAACTAGCTCCGTCTCAGCGTGAGCACCAACAGCGAAAGGTGATGTTGGGTTTTAGGAGGCCGCGGTGGAGCCATCCGCGACGATGGCCCCATCCCCGCCCCGCATCCGTGAGCAGCTTCCCCACCAGCGTCGGCCCCGCGAGCGCGCCGGCGGCGGGCTCGAGCCCGGCCCGCTTCGCCGTGCTCGACCACGACCTCAACGCCGAATGGCACGGCCTGCTGGCCGGGGCCCAGGCCCTGGCGGTGGACACCGAGGCCATGGGCCTGGTGCACGGCCGCGACCGCCTCTGCCTGGTGCAACTCAGCGATGCCCACGACAACGTCTGCTGCATCCGCATCCACCGGGGCCAGAGCGAGGCCCCCCTGCTGCGGCAGCTGATGGAGGCCCCCGCGATTGAGAAGGTGTTCCATTTCGCCCGCTTCGATGTGGCGGCCCTCGGGGAGGGGCTGGGCATCGCCGTGGCGCCGCTGTTCTGCACCAAGGTGGCCAGCCGCCTGGCCCGCACCTACACCAACCGCCACGGGCTCAAGGAGCTGGTGCAGGAGCTCTGCGGCGTGGAGCTCGACAAGGGGGCCCAAAGCAGCGACTGGGGCCGGGTGGAGGAGCTCAGCGACACCCAGCTGGCCTATGCCGCCAACGACGTGCGCTACCTGCTGCCGGCCCGCGACCGACTGGTGCAGATGCTGATGCGGGAGGAGCGGCTGAGCCTGGCCCAGCGCAGCTTCGCCTGCATTCCGGTGATCGCCGAACTCGACCGCGGCCGCTTCGGGGCGGTGTTCGAGCACCGCTCCTGAGGGCCCTGGGGGTCAGTCAGTCGTCGCCGATGTAGTTGGCCTCCTCCTGCACCGCCTCCAGCAATACATCCAGCAGTTGACGCGACTGCTCCCCCACCCCCTGGGCCTCGAGCATCAGCCGCTGGGCGATCAGCAGCTTGCCGGCGTTGTCCCGCACCCCCTCCCGGGCCGCCACCAGATCCACCTTGCGGCGGGCCGCGGCCAGGCTGATGCTCAGGCTGCTGGCGAGCCGGCCGCAGGCGGTGGCGAAGTCCTTGTCTTGGGGGGCGGCCATGGGGCGCGGCGGCGGTGCGGGCACCCCGCCATCATCCCGCCCGGCCCAGCAACCGCTCCGCCACCAGCTGGGCCAGGGCCTCACTGCCGCCGGAGGGCCCCATGCGCCGACGGCCGATGGCCGCCAGCTGGCCCCGCAGGGAGGGATCCTGCAGCAGCAACCCCAGGCGATCCCGCAGCTGCCCTGGGGTGCGGCACACCGCCACGGCACCCCCCAGCAGGCGGCTCTGGCGCTCGGCGAAGCCCCGTTTGAACTGGGGGCCGGGCCCCGGCAGCGACAGGGCCGGAACCCCCAGGCCCACCGCCTGCTCCGTGGCGGTGCCCGCCGCCGCCAGGGCCAATTCCGCCCAGCCGGCCCAGGCCGCAAAACGCCCGGGCCCCACCAGCAGCAGCACAGGGCCCCGGCCCCAGCAGGCGGCGGCGCCACTGCCGGCGGGCACCGCCTGCGGCGCAAACCCCAGCCCCCGCAGCAGGGGCTCCCATTCCGCTGGCTCGGGGCGGGACCCGCAGGGGGCCAGCAGCAGCACGGAGCCTGGCGGCCGCCAACCCTCCAGGGCCTGCAGCAGACGCCGCAGGTTGCCCAGGGCCTCCGGCATGCGGCTGCCCCCCAGCAGCAGCAACCGCCGCTGGGCCTGCAGGGCCTCGGGCAGGGGGTCTGGCTCCAATCCATCCATCATCGGGTTGCCGGGGGCCAGGGCCGCCACCCCATGGCGCCGCAAGCCGCGGGCGGTGAGCCGATCGCGCAGGGCCACCAACCGGCAGCGGTGGGGGCGCAGCAGGGCCCATTCCCAGGGGTCCCATTCGCTGCCCTTGCAGCGGTGATAGACGGCCGCGAGCCCAGCGGATCCGGGCCCACTGGCCCAGGTGTAATCGCTTTTCGGAGTGCCGATGAAGCCGTAGGGGGCCCCGCTGGCCCAAGCCAGCAGCAGGGGCAGCAGGTCCCCCACCGCCAGCACCGGATCCCCGCTGCGGCCCCAACGGCGCACCAGCCGCCACTGGCGCCAGCTCAGGGTCAGCACGCCGGCCCCCAGGTCGGAGAGCAGGCCCCGCAGGCTCTGGTTGCTGAAGCCCCCACTGGGCAGGCTGCGGCGTGGGCCGATGCGCCGCAGGGCGCCAACCCGCTCCAGCGGGGCGTAGGCGTTGCCCTCCCCCACCAGCGGCAGCACGGCGATCTCCAGCTGCGGATGGCGCCGCAACAGGGCCTGCAACACCCGTAGGGCGATCAGGTCCTCCCCGTGGCCGTTGCTCAGCACCAGCAGCCGGCCGGCCATCCCTTCACTGATACGATCCGCCCTGGGAGTTTGCTCCCGGTCGGCGGCATGGCCAAGTGGTAAGGCAGAGGATTGCAAATCCTTTACCCCCAGTTCGAATCTGGGTGCCGCCTCTTTCGCCCGGTGCTGCGCAGCGGCTCAGAGGCTGAGGTTCACCGTCCAGCGGCTGGCCCGCTCGGAACGGGCTTCGCAGCGGATGGTGCTGGGATCGATGCGGCACTGGCCCTGCACCGGCGTGATCTGCGGCACCCCCTGGGCCAGGCCACGGCCATCGAACTGGGTCTCGCTGACGCTGGCCAGCTGCAGCCGCAGGGGCGCCTTGAGCTCACACACCCCCTGGCGGCAGGGCATGGGCTCACTGCCCTCCTGGAGCTGCCCGGCCAGGGTGAGTTGCTGTAAGCCACCCCGGAGGGGGCCGGGGGCCAGCAGGCTCAGGCGCAGCACCAGCGGATTGCGTTGATCCAGCTGCACCGATCGGCAGTTGGCCTTGCCGCCCACGGGAAACCCGAGCTGGCAACTGCGGGGCTGTTGCTGCCAGCGGCCGAAGCTGTCGCCAAAGCCCTGGGCCCGCCCTGCGGCGGGGGTGAACGCCGCGGCCAACAGCAGCAGGGCAATCAGCGGGGGGCGCACCATCGGCTCAGTAACCCGAATCGGCCACACACATGCCGATGCACACCAGGCCATTGCTGGCGGTGCGGCCGCAGTGGCCGCAGAGCACCGGATCGGCGGGAAGGGGAGGCGGCTCAGGCACGGCCCGGTTGGGCGCCGGCGGCGCCGCTTCAGCACGGGCGGAGCGAGGTTGAGAATTCACCGCAGTGGTGGCCCAAGTGGCTTCGATCATGGCAAGCCAGAGCCGCCAACCCGGCATCGGTGTGGGCACCTGGGCCTGGGGTAATCAGTTTCTCTGGGGCTATGCGCCGGAGCGCGACGACCCGCGGCTGGCGGCCACCTTTGCCCGCTGCCTGGAGCGGGATCTGCTGTTTTTTGACACCGCCGATTCCTACGGCACCGGTCGTCTGAACGGCCGCAGTGAAACGTTGCTGGGGCAGTTCGCCGCCGCCGCCAGCCCCCTGCACCAGGGGCGGCTCTGCATCGCCACCAAGCTCGCCCCCTTCCCCTGGCGCCTGGGCCGCCAGGGCTACCGCCGCGCCTTCGCCGCCTCCAGGGCACGGCTGCAGGGGCGGCTGCACCGGGTGCAGCTGCACTGGAGCACCGCCCGCTATGCCCCCTGGCAGGAGGGCCCACTGGTGGATGGGCTGGCGGATCTGGTGCGGGAGGGGGCCGTGGCCAGCCTGGGGGTCTCCAACGTGGGTCCCGAGCGGTTGCGCCAGCTGCAGCGGCGGTTGGCGGATCAGGGGGTGCCGATCCGCAGCCTGCAGGTGCAGCTCTCGCTGCTGGCACCCCAACCCATCCAGAGCGGCGGGGTGGCGGAGGTGTGCCGCGAGCTGGGCATCGCCCTGATCGCCTACAGCCCCCTGGCGCTGGGGCTGCTGAGCCGCGGCGATGACCCAAGCCAGGGGGCCCCAGCCGGGCCGCGGGGGGCCCTGTTTCGGCGGCTGGGGCCCAAGATCAGGCCGCTGCGGCAGGCCATGGCGGAACTCGCCCAGGGGCGGCCGGGGGGCCGGGTGGCGGTGGCCCTCAATTGGTGCCGGGCCCATGGGGCGATGCCAATCCCGGGGCTGCGCAGCCCCGAGCAGGTGGATCAAACCGCCGACGCCCTCAGCTGGGAGCTGAGCCCGGCCGAACGCGAGCGGCTGGATGCCCTGGTGCTGGCGGAGGGTGCGGCACGCATGCCGGCCAACCCCTTCCAGAGCGCCTGAGCGCGCGCGCGAAGGCGCCTAGATGGCCTGGTCCAGGGCCGGCTCCCCCATGGCGGGGGATGGATCGGGGGTGAGCACCACCGGCAGCCGCTGGGGCTGCTCCTCCACCGGGTGGCGCACCAGGGTGACCACCCGGGGGCGGGGGGCCTCGGCCATCTCGCGTTGGGCTGCCTCGGGCTGGGGGGTGTCGAGCGCGGCCGTCTCGGCCGCAGGGGCGCTGTCGTCGCAGGCGGCCAGGGCCTCCTGCAGCAGGGAATCAAAGGTGGAGCCCGGCAGGCGGTGACGGGCCAGCTCCAGGAACGTGCGCGCCAGGGATTCGCCCGCCGCCGCCTTGAGGGCCGGGTTGGTGCGGCGTTGCTCCTGCTCCTCCTCCACCGCCCGGATGAACCGCTCGGTGACGTCGCGCTTGGTGGCGGCCCGAATGCGGGTCTCCTGCTCCTGGGGAGTGAGCTGCAGGGGCTGCTCCAGTTGCTCCAGCCGACGCATCAGGCTGTCGAGCACCTCACGGGCCTCCCCCCCCACGTTGGCCAGCTGACCGTCGGACAGTCGGGGAAGGTCGGCCACGAACACCTTGCCGTGGTCCCGCAGGGTGAGAAAGGTGGGCCGCACGCCGTTGCGGGCGGGGTAGGTCTCCCGGGGCCGCACGGGCCGATTGGGGGGCACCGGACCGGCGGAGCTGCGGCGGCGGGTCAGCCGGGCGGCCCGATTGACTGCCGCCGAGCCAGCGAACGATGGGGATCCCGCAGCCAGCGGGGCAGGTGAGCCAGTGAAGGCCATAACAATTGCGGTATCTGTTGTTTAAAAGAAGGCGAACCGGGCCAGGGCCGAATCCGTCTTTGCTTGGTCAGGGATGTGACGTCAGCGGCGGTGCGACAGCCAACCTGGGCTGGTGTCCCACGATGCGCGCACCTTAGACAGCGTTTCCGAAGAAAACGGGAAGGGATGCTCAGGTTGAAGCAATTCTCGGCCCGGGCGGGCCCTGCTCAGGTCGGTAAACCGGCCAGGGGTTGATCCTGCGGTGCCGCGCCGGCACGCACCTCCCCCAGGCGCCAGGCGCGATGGCCCTGGTCCGCACACACCGCCAGGGCCGCCTCCACAGCCGCCTCCGGCAGCACCAGGGCGAAGCCCACCCCGAGGTTGAACGTGTTCCAGAGGTCGGCCTCCGGCACCTCCCCCTTCTCCTGCAACCAGCGAAACAGGGCGGGGCGCTCCCAACTGTGGGCATCAATCCAGCCGTGCACCCCCTCGGGCAGCGCCCGCGGCAGGTTTTCCGGCAGGCCGCCGCCGGTGATGTGGGCCATGCCGTGCAGCTCCACCGGCGCCGCCAGCAGGGCCGCCACCAGGGAGGGGTACAGCACGGTGGGCTGCAGCAGCGCATCCAGCACCGCCGGGCCGCCAGGCTCCAGGGGCAACTCGGCCCCCACCGCATGCAGCTCGAGGATGCGGCGCACCAGGCTGAAGCCGTTGCTGTGCACGCCGCTGCTGGCCACCGCCACGATCTGATCGCCGGCCTGCACCCGGCGTCCGTCGATCAGTTCGTCCTCCTCCACCACCGCCACGCAGAAGCCGGCCAGGTCGTAGCGGCCGGCGCCGTAAAAGCCGGGCATCTCCGCCGTTTCACCCCCCAGCAGGGCACAGCCGCTCTGGCGGCAGCCATCGGCGATGCCCTCCACCACGGCCGCCATGGCCTCCGGCGCCAGCTTGCCGGTGGCGATGTAATCGAGGAAAAACAACGGCTGGGCACCGCTGGTCACCACGTCGTTGACGCACATGGCCACCAGATCGATGCCCACACCGTGGTGACGGCCATGGGCCTGGGCCAACTCCAACTTGGTGCCCACCCCATCGGTGCCGGACACCAGCAGCGGTTTGCGCATCCCGGCTGGCAATCGGCACAGCCCCCCAAAGCCCCCCAGGCCGCCCAGCACCTCCGGCCGACGGGTGGACTCCACGCTGGTGCGGATGCGCTCCACAAAGGCGCGGCCGGCCACCACGTCAACGCCGGCAGTGCGGTAATCCATGCCCGGAAGGCAACCATCTGCCTTGATCCTGCCCCGGCACGCCGCCCCAACGCCGCCATGGGGGTGGACGAAAGCCAGATCGGCACATTTTCTGATCAGCGGAGCTTATTAAGCCGATTACGGCTGCTGATCAAACTCAAGCTGCGCGGACCGTCGAGATCCCAGCGATAGCCCCTGATCCGCAAATGTGATCGCAAATGCTGATCAATGGTTCGTCAGCAGTTTGTGATCCAATCTCGACGCGGGGTCCCTTACGTTTGCTGCGTCGTCAATTCCCGTTAGGAACTCCGCTAGCAGTTCCCATCAATAACTTCTTTCCAAGTGTTGATTGGTTCCTCTGCCGGCGGGTCACGTCTTTCCCAGTGACGGCTGCGAGTTTCGCGGCGAGTTCCGTCTGTTATGCGTCGCTTTGTCCTCCTAGGCGGTTCCGCCCTCCTTCTCTCCGGCAGCTCCGCCCTGACCCCGGCCTTCGCCACCACGGGTCGTGTGGCCGCCCCTGAGAGTGCCCTGTCGATCGAACTGGCCATCCGCAACGTCGAGGCCAGTCCATCCACCGAGGAGCTGCCGCTCAACAAGCCCGCCGCGCCGGCCCTGCCGATCGCAACCCCTTCCAATGCCCCCAGCCTGGAGCGCAAAGTGCGTTCCGTGAGCCGCGGCCAAGCCAGCTGGTACGGCCCCGGTTTCTATGGCAACCGCACCGCCAGCGGCGAGGTGCTGCGTCGCGGCAGCCTCACCGCCGCCCACCGCCACCTGCCGTTCGGCACCAAGGTGCGGGTCACCAATCTCCACAACGGCCGCAGCGCCGTGGTGAGGATCAACGACCGCGGCCCCTTCCACGGCCATCGGGTGATCGACCTGGCCCATGGCGCCGCAAGCGAGCTGGGGGTGGTGGCCAGTGGCACCGCCAACGTCAAACTCGAAGTGCTGCAGTAAGCCACAGTCGCTGCACCGCTGCGCGCACGCCCAGGGCCAGTCCCTGGGCTTTTTTGTTGGCCATCGGACGCCCGTTGCAGCGCGGCCCATTCGGTAGGGTCGGCGCAGCGGAGACCAGCCGTGCAGCTGCTGCAGACCACCGCTGAACTGCGCCGCTGGCTGGCGGGCCGTGGGCCGGGACCGCTGCATTTCGTGCCCACCATGGGGGCCCTGCACAGCGGCCACGAGAGCCTGATCCACCGCGCCGGCCGCCGGCGCGGCACGGGCCAGCCCCTGGTGCTGGTGAGCGTGTTCGTGAACCCGCTGCAGTTCAGCCCCAACGAAGACTTCGATCGCTACCCCCGCAGCCTGGCGAGCGACCTGCAGCGGGCGGCCGACGCCGGAGCCGCAGCGCTGTTTGCCCCCAGCGCCGCGGAGCTCTATCCGCAGGGGGTGGCGGATCTGACCCGGATTGAGCCGCCGCAAGGGCTGCAGCAGGGGCTCTGCGGCGCCCAGCGGCCCGGGCACTTTGCGGGGGTGGCCACGGCGGTGGTGCGGCTGCTGGCCCTGATCCGGCCGGATCGCCTGCTGCTGGGCGAAAAGGATTGGCAGCAGCTCGTGATCCTGCGCCGGGTGGTGGCCGACCTGGGGCTACCGGTGCAGGTGGAGGGCTGCCCCACCCAGCGGGAGGCGGATGGCCTGGCCCTCAGCTCCCGCAACCGCTACCTGGACGCGGATCAACGGCAGCGGGCCGCCGCCCTACCGCGGATCCTGGCCGCAGCCGCCCGGGGGGTCACGGCCACGCAGGCCCCCTCAACGCTCCCGGTGCTGCTCAGCCAGGTGCGCGGGCAGCTGGAGCGGGAGCAGCTGGTGGTGGACTATGTGGAGGCGACCGACGCCCACAGCCTTCAGCCCCGTGACCAGCCCGCAGGCCTCACCCTGCTGGCGGCGGCGGCCCGCTGCGGCCCCACCCGCCTGATTGATCACGTCTTTCTGATGAGCCGAGCCCCGATCGTTGCCATTGACGGCCCCGCCGGCGCGGGCAAAAGCACCGTGACCCGCGCCTTCGCCGAACGGCTCGGCCTGATCTACCTCGACACCGGCGCCATGTACCGGGCCGTCACCTGGTGGGTGCAGCGCAGCGGCGTCGACCCCAGCGATGCCAGTGCGGTGGAACCGCTGCTGGAGGGGCTCCAGCTGGAGCTCAGCACCGCCGCCAGCGGCGGCCAGCGGGTGCGCATCAATGGCCATGAGGTCACCGAGGCGATCCGTTCGCCGGAGGTGACCGGCCAGGTGTCGGTGGTGGCGGCCCATGGCTGCGTGCGCACCGCCCTCACCGGCCAGCAACAGGCCATGGGGGAGCGCGGCGGCCTGGTGGCCGAGGGGCGCGACATCGGCACGGCGGTGTTCCCCGATGCGGAGTTGAAGGTGTTTCTCACCGCCACCACCGCCGAGCGGGCGCGACGCCGCGCCCTCGATCTTCAGCAACGGGGTTTTGCCGTGCCCGCCCTGGCGGAGTTGGAGGCCCAGATCGCGGAGCGGGATCACCTGGATTCCAGCCGCGCCGTGGCGCCGCTCACCCAGGCGGCGGATGCCGTGGAGCTGATCACCGACGGCCTCAGCATTGAGGCGGTACTCGAGCAGCTGGTGGATCTGTTCCGCGCGCGGATCCCCCACGACGCCTGGCCCGATCCCCAGGCCGGCGGCTGACGCCCCGGCCCTGAGGCCGGGGCGCAGGCTGCGGGCGGGGCCTCAGCCCTTCTTGGCGCGGCTGCGGGGCTTGGGGGCCTCCTGGTGGGCCGCAGCCGGGGCCGCCCTGGCGGATCACCCGCTGCAGCGCTTCATTCATGCGGCTGAAGGGCACGCGGGTGGTGTAGGCGCCATGGCGCACGAAGGCGTTGTTGGCGATGCCGGTGGCGGTGATGGTCACCACGCGGCTGCCCTCACCGGCGGCGCCGGCCGTGGGGCTCGACACCAGCAGTTCCTGGCTGCGGAAGCCATAGGCGGGGGTGCCATCGATGCGGCGGCGGCTGGGCAGATCACCGCTGGGCAGGTCGCTGCCGGAGGCCACATCGGCGCGGAAGGGGCCGTCGGTGCTGATGTGGGCGTATTGCGCGGCGGACGGGGCCTGGGCCCAGCTGGCGGGGGATGACGCCACCCGCACGGCCGAGCCGGCGCCGGCCACGGGGATGGGGCGGTCCTGGTGCAGGGCCTGGCCCAGCTTGAACTGGGTGCCGCTGCCGTCACCCTTCACGGAGACGGCGGCGCCGCAGGCCAGTTGCATCAGCTAGGAGAACTGACGGCCGCCCTGGATCTCGATCCCGATCGCGTCATGCATCTGCTCTACAGCGGTGAGGACGTCGACAACGACGCGGCTCTCTGCGCCGAGGATGTGCGGCACGAGCTGGCGCTGGCTCAGCATCCCGTGCAACAGCGGGGGGGGCTAGCAGCACAGCGGCCTATTGGGTCATGTGCAGGACTGGATCCATCAACGCTCCCGCTGAATCCTGGGATCGAGCTGAGATCCCCCCCAGCTGGGGGCATCGCCATCGCATCCGCAGGACCAATCAATCCACTTACAACCACGGAGGTCCGCCATGACGGACTCCACCCATCTCCCCAGGGCCAATGCGCCCAGGAGCTTTGATCCCACAAGCCGCACCTGCCTCTGGGGCGCACCTGTCTGAAATGGGGCGTTGACGGCGAACTGAGTACCCTCGATCTCTGCCTGGTGCTCAAGCGCCTTGCCCAGGTGGATTCAGAGCTGACGCGCCTCCCTCAAGACAGCGTGCAGT
>VGQL01000004.1 GCA_016882415.1 Cyanobacteria bacterium M_DeepCast_200m_mx_001 | reverse complement strand
CAGCTGAACGCCGTTGGCGCCGGGTTGGCCCTGAATCGATGACTGCTAAGTTGCCCTGGCCGCAAGGCTCTGAGGGCGATTAGCTCAGAGGTAGAGCACTACCTTGACACGGTAGGAGTCACTGGTTCGATTCCAGTATCGCCCACTTTTCTGGGGCCCCAGCCCCAGGCCATCGCCGCCCCGCCATGACCGCCGCTGACGCCGCTCCAGCCACCCTGGTGCTGGGGCTGGGGCGCTCCGGCATGGGTGCCGCCCGCCTGCTGCGGCAACGGCAGCAGCCGGTGCTGGTGCTGGAGAGCGGCACCGGCGAAGCCCAGCAACGCAACGCCGAGCAGCTGCGCCAGGAAGGGATTGCCGTGCGGCTGGGCACGCCCCTGGAGGCCGCCAGCATCGAGGCCCTCGGCTTCACACCGCCACGGGTGGTGGTGAGCCCGGGCATCCGCTGGGACCACCCCTGCCTGCTGGCCCTGCGCCAGCGGGGCATCGCCACCGTGGGGGAAATCACCACCGCCTGGGAGGCCACCCGGCCGGTGCCCTGGATCGGCATCACCGGCACCAACGGCAAAACCACGGTGACCCACCTGGTGGCGCACCTGCTGGCGGAGGCCGGCCTGGATGCCCCCATGTGCGGCAACGTGGGCTTCTCCGCCGCCGAACTGGCCCTGCAACGGCTGGGCCCCGGGCAGGTGCTGCCCCAGTGGCTGGTGGTGGAGCTGAGCAGCTATCAGATCGAGGCGGCGCCGCAGCTGGCCCCCCGCATCGGGCTGTGGACCACCCTCACCCCAGATCACCTGGAGCGCCACGGCAGCCTTGAGGCCTACCGGGCCATCAAGCGCAGCCTGCTGGAGCGCTCCGCGGTGCGCATCCTCAACGCCGATGACCCCGACCTGCGCCAGCGCGCCGCCAGCTGGGACCAGGCCCGCTGGGTGACAGCCCAACCGCGCCAGTGGGCCCTGGAGGCCGGCCTTGATCCCCACCTGTGGATCGAGGTCGATCAGGTGCACAGCGCCCAGGGCCCCCTGCTGGACGCCCGGGCCCTGGCCATGCCGGGGGCGCACAACCGCCAGAACCTGCTGATGGCCGTGGCGGTGGGGCTCGAGCTGGGCCTGGAGGGGGCCGTGATGGAGGCCGCCCTGCGCAGCTTCCCCGGGGTTCCCCACCGGCTGGAGCGGATCCGTCAGCTCGATGGGGTCACCTGGTTCAACGACAGCAAGGCCACCAACTACGACGCCGCCGAGGTGGCCCTGCGGGCCCTGCAGGGGCCCCTGGTGGTGCTGGCCGGCGGCGAAGCCAAGCAGGGGGATGCCGAGGGCTGGCTGGCGGGTCTGCGGCGGGAGGCGGCGGCGGTGGTGCTGTTCGGTGCCGCCCGCGACGCCTTCTGCTCCCTGCTGGAGCAGGGCCACTACGGGGGCGCGGTGCATCAGGTGGAGGGGCTGGATGAGGCGATTCCGTTGGCGCAGCAGCTGGCCCAGCGCCATCAGTGCCGCGCCGTGCTGCTCTCACCGGCCTGCGCCAGCTTCGATCAATACCGCGATTTCGAAGCCCGCGGCGAACACTTCCGCCAGCGGGTGCTGGAGCTCACCGCAACGGCCGATCCGCAGCCCTGATGGGGCTCCTGGCGGGGGCTAGCCTCGGCCCCATTGCCCGCAGCAGCGATGGCCTACTGGCTGATGAAGAGTGAGCCCGACGTGTACGGGATCAGCCATCTTCAGCAGGACGGCACCACCCTCTGGGATGGGATTCGCAACTACCAGGCCCGCAATTTCATGCGGACCATGCACATCGGCGATCGCGCCTTCTTTTATCACTCCAATGCCACCCCGCCGGGCATCGTGGGGTTGATGGAGGTGGTGGAAACGGGGATCACCGACCCGAGCCAGTTCGACCCGGCCAACCACTACTTCGACCCCAAATCCAAGCCGGAGGCCCCGCGCTGGGACTGCGTGCGGCTGCGCTACGTGGGCACCTTTGCGGCCCTGCTCAGCCTCGATGCCCTCAGGGAGCAGTTCAGCGTGGAGGAGTTGCCGGTGGTGCGCCAGGGCAACCGCCTCTCGATCCTGCCGGTGCCCGAAGCCAGTGCCGCCCGGCTGCTGGACCTGCTGGGGCCATGCTGACGCCGCCGCTGCGACCCATGGGAGCCCTGCGCAAGGGCCTCGCCCTGATGCGGCAGCAGCCCCTGCCCCTGCTGAGCTTCAGCGCCGCAGCCTGGGGCCTCCATGGCCTGGGCTGGGCCCTGGTGGCCGCCGGTGACCGCATCCCCAGCGCCGTGCTCGGGGCGCTGCTGCACGGGATCGGAATCGTGCTGTATGCGGGCGGCCTGCTGTGGCTGGTGGAGGGGCTGAGCCGGGCGGGGCTGGCCCTGGCCGCCGGCCAGCGGCCCCGATGGAGCGCGCTCTACCAGTGGCATGGGCGCCGCAGTCGCCAGGTGGCCTGCGGGCTGTTGACGCTGCTGGCGGCCCTGGCCTTCACCGCGCTGGTGGGCTTTGTGGCCTGGTCGCTGGTGGTGTTTCTGCTGCCGGCCCTGAGTGCGGTGCCCGCCCTGCTGGCCCTGCTGGCCTTCGCCGCGGTGGGCCTCAGCCAGGTGTTCAACCCCTGCCTGGTGCTCGAGCGTCAGCTCAGCCCCACCGAGGCCTTCCGGGAGGGTTTCGTGGTGCTGGAGCAGCACTGGGGGGGCCTGCTGCAGCTGGTGGCGCTGCTGGCCGTGGCCACGGCCGTGCCGATCCTGGCGCTGGGGCTGGTGGCGGAAGCGGTGGTGCCGGGGCTGGGGGTGCCGATCACGGTGCTGGCGGTGGTGGCCGCTTCACCGGTGGTGGCCCTCGCCACCACCAACGCCTTCCGGCAGCTGCCCGCCCCCGGCACCAACCCCTGAGGGCCCTCAGCCGATCGGATCGCTGAACCGCTTCTGCTGGGGAAACAGGTTGGCCAGATAGCAGCGGGTGATCTCCCGGGTCTGCACGCCGTTCTGCACCAGAAATCCCGCCAGGGCCGCCTGAAACAACCGGTATTGATCCCAGTTGGGATGGGCCTCGATGAAACCCTGCATCGACTGCAGCAGGGGCTCAGGCACCTCCGCCTGCATGCTCACCGTGGCCGTCATCTCCATCCGGGTCTCCCGTTCGCCGAGCTCCAGTTCTCCACAGCCGGGCGCGCCGGTCAACCGGGGCCCACACCAACGGTTCGCAGCCGCTCTCATGGCGAGACGGAAGCCCGCAGCAGAGTTCCACCGCCGCAAGCCCCCCAGCCCAGGGCGGGGCTGTCAGGGGCCTGCTCCACTGTCAACGGGAACGGGGGAACTTCGGCGGTTCTCCCCAGGCCGCAGCCGGGGCAAGCCCCGGGGACCCACACCCTGTGGAAAACCAGTGCAAAACCGGGGGAAGGGGGTTGAGGCCGTTGGGAGAACGACGCTGATCAGCAGTGCTGATCAGCGCCACAATCTCGCCAGCAATCTCACCCGCCCCCATGGCCATCGCCACACCCATCGCCCTGCTGGGCACCGGCCTGCTGGGCAGTGCCATCGCCACCCGGCTGCTGCAGCAAGGGGAGCAGCTGTGGGTGTGGAACCGCTCACCCGAGCGCTGCGCCCCGCTTGTGGAGGCGGGCGCCCAGCTGGCCGCCGATGCCGCGGCGGCGGTGGCCCCGGCCTCGTGGGTGATCACCGTGCTCAGCGATGGCCCCACCACCCGGGTGGTGCTGGATGCCCTGGGGCCGGCCCTGGACGGCAAGGGGGTGATCCAGATGGGCACCATCGGCCCCGATGAAAGCCAGGCCCTAGCGGCAGCGGTGCAGCACTGGGGTGGCCACTACCTGGAGGCTCCGGTGCTGGGCAGCCGCCCGGAGGCCCTGCGGGGGCAGCTGCAGCTGATGGCGGGCGGCCCGGCGGCGCTGGTGGAGCGAGCGATGCCGCTGCTGCGGCAGCTGGCCGAAGAGCCCGTGGCCCTGGGTGAGGTGGGCAGCGCCATGGCCGCCAAGCTGGCCCTCAATCAATTGATCGCCAGCCTCACCCATAGCTTCAGCCTGTCGCTGCATCTGGTGCAACGCAGCGGCGTGGCGGTGCCAGCCTTCATGGAGCTGCTGCGCCAGAGCGCGCTCTACGCCCCCACCTTCGACAAGAAGCTGGAGCGGGAGCTGCTGCGCCACTACGGCGACCCCAACTTCCCCACCGCCCACCTCCGCAAGGACCTGACCCTCTTCCAGGGGGCGGCCCAACGGGCCGGCCTCGACGCCAGCGGCCTGGAGGGGCTGCTGGCCCTGCTGCAGGGGGCGACGGCGGCGGGGCTGGACGGGCTCGATTACTGCGCCCTGCACGAGCTCACGGCTGGCCGTAGAGCTGCTGCAACGCCTGACTGAAGGCGGGGGCGGCCGCCGGCCCCCAATGGCCCTCCAGGCCGCGCTGACCGGGTCCCGGGCCGTACAGCATCCGCAGCGACCAGCGGCTCCGGTCGCCCTCCAGCTCGAGCCACCAGGGGCCCCGCTCCAGCTCGAGGGCGATGGCTTCCTCGGCCATCAGCTGATCCACCAGGGCCCCGTGCTGGGCCACCAGATCCGCCACAGCCTGGCGCAGGCCCTCGGCTTCGGCGGCGGTGAGCTCCACGGCCCAGCCGTCACCCCCCACCAACACGGAAAAGGGCTGGCGGTCGCCATCCCAGGCCAACCGCCAACCCTCTCCCTCCTTCTGAATCACCGCTCAGACCTTCTCCACCACTGGTCAGGGGCGCCGCAGCGGCTCAGCCGGGCAGCAGATCAGGCTGGTCCTGCTCATCGCTGAGTTCGATGATCGCCCGCTGCACGGGCTTCACCATGGAATCCTCCAGGAGGCCATCGAAATCATCGAAACGGCGCTGCTTGGCCCGGAAGGCGATGCGCACCGTGGTCAGGTAGCGGTTGCTGGAGTAACGCACGAGGCTCTCGGCGCGCTGGGCGAGCTCCTTGGGGCTGACGTTGACGCCGAGATACATGCACTACTCACCAATCGATTCATCGTAGGCCAGCAGGCTGCCGGGCAAGGGCACGCTCACGGGAAACACCAGGGGCTCCTGCCCCGGGGCCAGCAAACGGATCTCCCGCACCAGACCCAGGGCGGCCAGCGGCGGCCGCAGCAACCCCACCACCCCGCTGATCAACTCGCGGTGGGCCCGGTCGCGGCAGTCGATGCGCAGGCTGCCCCAACCCCGGCTGAGGCGGCAGGCCAGCAGCGGATCCAACCGGCGCGCCAGCTCCGGATCCTCCCGATAAAAGGAGAGCACCGCCAGGGAAAGCCGATCCATCGCAACAGCGGACCCACTGGTCTCACCATGAAGCTCCGGGTTGCGCCACGCTCGGGGGCGGCGGTTTCCCTTCAGCTTTGCGCCCATGGCCGGCACCCTCGCCATCGACCTGGGCAGCACCACCACCGTGGTGGCCTACCAGGGGGCGGCTGATCAGCGGCCGCAGCTGCTGGAGCTCCCCCCCCTCAGCTGCGCCGACCCCGCGGTGATCCCCAGCCTGATCTGGCGGGCCAGCGGCGGCTCCGCCATCCCCCTGATCGGCCGTCAGGTGATCGATGCCGGCCTGCTGGAGCGGGGTGATGCCGGCCTGCACCGCGATTTCAAGCGCTGGATCGGGGCCGGCACCACCCAAAGCGAGCCCGAGCGCCTCAGCCCGGAGCAGTGCGGCCAGCTGCTGCTGGAGCAGATCTGGCAGCGCCTGCCCCAGGGGCTGCAGCCGGACCGGCTCGTGCTCACCGCCCCGATCGACAGCTACCGCGGCTACCGCCAGTGGCTGCTGGAGGCCAGCGCCGGCCTCAACGTGCCGGAGGTGGCCCTGGTGGATGAGCCCACCGCCGCCGCCATCGGCGCCGGCCTGTCCCCCGGCAGCCGCGTGCTGGTGCTCGACCTGGGGGGCGGCACCACCGACCTCTCCCTGGTGGCCCTTCAGGGGGGTGAAGGCCGGGCGGCGGTGATGGCCCAGCTGCTGCGCTTCGGCGGCCGCGACCTCAGCGACAGCCGCCAGGCGTTGCGCACCGCCACCGTGCTGGGCAAGGCGGGGCTGGCCCTGGGGGGCCGCGACATCGACCGCTGGATCGCCGAAGCACTGCAGCCCCAGGCCACCCCCGGCACCGACCTACTCAGCGCCTGCGAGCGGCTCAAATGCGCCCTCAGCAGCGAAGAAGCGGCCCTGGCCCTGTGGAGCCCCGCCGGCAGCCTCCAGCCGCTGGAGCTGCGGCTGACGCGCCATCAATTGGAGGAGCTGCTGGTGCAGCGGGGCCTGCTGCCCCTGCTGGATGAGCTGCTGGAGCAGGTGTTGGCTGGCGCCCGGGCGGCCGGGGTGGAGGCCGGCGCCATCGATGCTGTGCTGCCGGTGGGGGGCAGCAGCCGCATCCCCCTGCTGCGCCGCTGGCTGCAGGAGCGCTTACCGGGGGTGCCGTTGCGGGGGGAGCGGCCCGTGGAGGCGGTGGCCCTGGGGGCCCTGCGGCTCACCCCAGGGGTGGCGGTGAAGGATGTGCTGACGCGGGGGGTGTCCCTGCGCTGCTGGGACCAGCGCAGCGGTGAACACCGCTGGCACCCCCTGTTTGTGCCGGGCCAGACCTGGCCCAGTGAGCAACCCCTCACTCTGCGGCTGGCCTGCAGCCGCCCCCAGCAGACGGAACTGGAGCTGCTGCTGGGGGAACCGAGTCAGGAGCGACGCAGTGAGGTGGTGTACGTGGAGGGCCTGCCCGTGCTGCGGCGGCGGCCCGCCGGCAGCGCCGCCGTGGAGGCCTGGCCGGAGCTGGCGGCGGCCCTGCCGCTGCAGCCCCCCGGCTCCCCCGGCGACGACCGGCTGGAGCTGCGGTTTGCGATCGATGGACAGGGCATCCTGCGGCTGGAGGGCACGGATTTGCTCAGCCAGCAGCCGTTGCCACCCGTGGCCCTGGGGCGCGTGCGCTGAGGGGCCGGCTGGCGCTCTGCCCCCGCCGCCGTGATGGTGGCCCCCCCCATCCATAGAACGGAGGGGCGAGCCTCCCCACCCCCTTGGCCATCCGCCGGCACCGGCTTCCCCGTTTCTGGCTGGTGCTCACGCTGGGGCTGGTGACCGCCGGGGTGGGCAGCGCCTACTGGTGGGAGAAACAACTGCCCGACCGCCTCGCCCGGGCGGCGGCGGACGGGCGACTCGATGATTGCCTGCTGTACGGCGAACAGCTGGCGGCCCTGCGCTGGCTCGGGGGCAAGGCCCCCCAGGAGCAGGGGCAATGCCGACGGCTGAAGGCTGAGGCGCTCTGGCGGCAGCAGCGCTGGGGCGAGGCCCTGCGGCTGCAGCAGCAGTTGGTGAATTCCGGCACCAGCACCGCCGCCGACCAGCAGCGCCTGCTCACCTGGCAGCGCCAGCTGGAGATCCGTGCCCTGCAGCGCTACCGCGATGGTGATCTGGAGGGGGCCCTGGCCCTGCTGACCAGCCTCAACGCCGCCCAGAACGCCGATGGCACCAGCCTTGGGGACAGCCTGCGGGAGGACTGGAACCGCAACCGCTTCCAACAGCAGCGGGCCGCCCAGCTGATCCCGCAACGGCGCTGGTGGGAGGCCCTCGATGCCCTGAACCGCATCGACCATCCCTGGTGGAAACAGCGCACCCTCGGCCTCCGCCGACAGGTGGAGCAGGGCATCGCCAGCCTCCGAAACAGCGCCGAGCGGGAGCACGACAGCCATGGCGGCGGCCTGCAATCCAACGTGCCGCCGGAGCGCCTCAACCAGCTGATCACCGAGCACATGGCCCGCGGCCTCGATGACTGGCAGGCCTTCAGCGCCGCCTGCCGTGAGCTGGGGGGCAAGGTGGTGGAAGCCGGCCCGGAAACCAGCTGCCGCCGCTGAAGGCCCGTGACAAGATGGGCCCTCCGCTCGCAGCGCCCTCCATGCAGCCCGGTGATCAGGTCACGGTCAGCCAGAGCGTTGTGGTGTACCACCACCCCGAGCACCGAGGCCAGGCCTTTGATCTCAAGGGCCAAACCGGGGAGGTGTTCCAGGTGCTGAACGACTACAAGGGCCGCACCATCAGCCCGACCCTGCCGGTGATCGTGGCCTTCGGCCGCTTCCGGGCCCACTTCCGCAGCGACGAACTGGAGCCCGCTAGCTAGTTGGCCTCGGGGTGATCCTGCGGCTCCTTCAACAGGAACACCCCCTCCTCACCGTCGATCTGCTGCAGGCAGAGGGCGATCTGTTCCTGGCGGCTGGTGGGCACCACCCGACCACAGAAATCAGGCTGAATCGGCAATTCCCGGTGGCCCCGATCCACCATGGCCAGCAGGGCCACCCGCCGAGGCCGGCCCCAGGGCTGCAGGGCCTCCAGGGCGGCACGCACGGTGCGGCCCGTGAAGATCACGTCATCCACCAGCAGCACCTCGCGGCCATCGAGGCTGGCGGGCAATTGGGTGGGCGGGGCCAGGCGCGTGCCCACCCGCTCGAGATCATCCCGGTGGAAGGTGGGATCCAGGCTGCCGCAATCCACCGGATGGCCGCAGAGCTGCTCCAGCCGACGGGCCAGCACCTCCGCCAGGGCCACCCCCCGGGTGGGGATGCCCAGCAACAGCAGCTGGCGGCTCTCCTCCAGGCTCTCCAGCACCTGGGAGGCCAGGCGATGCAGGGTGCGATCCAACTCTGCGGCGGACAGGATCTCGAGGCGATCGGCGGCCATGGCTCAGGGGCTGGGGAGGGGGGCTGAACGGCTGTAGCCAAAAGCTGACGCAACCGGGATCACGGCGGGATCACGGATGGGTGCAGGGTAGGTTGGGTTTAGAAGGCGTCGCGGAAGCAGGCAGGATTCACCGGGTGACCGCTGTACCGTCCACCGACCAGGAATCCCCGCACTCCAACCGCGCGCAACAGGGCAGGGTGGCCCCGGTGGTGCTCTGCATCCTGGATGGCTGGGGCTACCGCTACGACGACGAGCACAACGCCATCCGGGCCGCTGAAACCCCGGTGATGGATGCCCTCTGGCATGCCTATCCCCACACGCTGATTGAAGCCAGCGGTGCCGATGTGGGCCTGCCCGACGATCAGATGGGCAATTCCGAGGTGGGCCACCTCACCATCGGTGCCGGCCGCATCATTCGCCAGGAGCTGGTGCGCATCACCCAGGCGGTGCGGGATGGCAGCCTCAACGACAACCCGGAACTCAACGCCCTGGCCGACCGGCTGCGGGCCAGCGGCAACACCCTGCATCTGATCGGGCTCTGCTCCGACGGTGGGGTGCACAGCCACATCGACCACCTGGGGGGGTTGCTGCACTGGGCCAAGGCCCGCGGCCTCACTGACGTCTGCGTGCATGTGATCACCGACGGCCGCGACACCCCCACCCAGAGCGCACCGGGTTTCGTGGCCACGGTGGAACAACAGATCGCCGCCGCCGGGGTGGGGCGCATCAGCACCCTCTGCGGTCGCTACTGGGCCATGGACCGCGACAACCGCTGGGACCGCACCGAAAAGGCCTACCGCCTGTTTACCGAGGCCGGGGACATCAGCCCCCTGGCCCCGCAGCAGGTGCTGGAGGAGGCCTACGCCAGCGGCACCACCGACGAATTCATTGAGCCCACACGCGTGGCCCCAGGGGCCATCGGCGACGGCGATGGCCTGGTGTGTTTCAACTTCCGCCCCGACCGGGTGCGGCAGCTGGTGCGGGCCCTGGTGGTGCCCGAGTTCAACGCCTTCGAGCGTGAGCCCATCGGCGACCTGCAGATGGTCACCTTCACCCAATACGAAGCCGGGCTGCCGGTGGCGGTGGCCTTCCCGCCCGAGTCCCTCGATGGCCTGCTGGGGCAGGTGGTGTCCGAATCTGGCCTGCGCCAGTTCCGCACCGCCGAAACCGAGAAATATCCCCACGTCACCTATTTCATGAACGGTGGCATCGAGCAGCCCTACCCCGGTGAGGACCGCCACCTGGTGCCCTCACCGCGGGTGGCCACCTACGACCAGGCTCCGGCCATGTCGGCCGAACAGCTCACCGACAGTTGCATCGCCGCCATCAACAAGGGCGTCTACTCCCTGGTGGTGATCAATTACGCCAACCCCGACATGGTGGGACACACCGGAGAGATGGCGGCCACCGTGGAGGCCATCGGGGCCGTGGACCGCAGCGTGGGCCGCCTGCTGGAGGCCACCAACCGCATGGGGGGCACCCTGCTGGTGACCGCCGACCACGGCAACGCCGAACTGATGGAGGGCCCCGACGGCCGCCCCTGGACAGCCCACACCACCAACCCGGTGCCGGTGATCCTGGTGGAGGGGGAGCAACGCAAGCTGCCCGGCCACGGCAACGCGGTGGAGCTGCGCAGTGGTGGCGGCCTGGCCGACATCGCCCCCACCCTGCTGGAGATCCTGGGGCTGCCCCAGCCGGCCCGCATGACCGGCCACTCCCTGGTGGTCCCCCTGGGCACCCCTGCCGTGCCCAGCCGCATTCCCCAGACCCTGGGGGTCTGAACGGCCCCTAGGCTCCACCCATGCTTCAAACCACCGTCACCTGGATCTGGCTCAGCAGCGGCGTGCTGCTGGTGATCAGCGTGTTGCTCCACAGCCCCAAGGGCGACGGCATGGGGGGCCTGGCCTCCAGCGGCAGCTCCATGTTCAGCAGCGCCCGCAGCGCCGAGGCCACCCTCAACCGCATCAGTTGGACCCTGCTCTCCATCTTTCTGGGTCTGGCCGTGGCCCTCAGCGCCGGCTGGCTGAAGGGGGCCTGATCCCAGCGATGGCGCACCGATGACCCGCCGCGGCCTGCTGGCCAGCCTGCTCAGCCTGGGTACACCCCTGCTGGGGGGCAAACCCGCCGATGCCGCCAGCACGGCCGCCGATCCCCGCTGGCAACTCAGTGATGCCGCCTGGAAGGCACGGCTCAGCCCGGCCGCCTATGCGGTGCTGCGCCAGGAGGGCACAGAACGGCCCTTCAGCAGCCCCCTCAATGGCGAGAAGCGCGCCGGCACCTTCCACTGCGCCGGCTGCGATCTGCCCCTGTTCAGCTCGGAGGCGAAATACGACAGCGGCACCGGCTGGCCCAGCTTCTGGCAGCCCCTGGCGGGCGCCATTGGCACCAAGCTCGATTTCAAGTTGATCGTGCCCCGCACCGAATACCACTGCCGGCGCTGTGGCGGCCACCAGGGGCATGTGTTCAACGACGGCCCCCGCCCCACCGGCAAGCGCTACTGCAACAACGGCGTGGCCCTGAGCTTCAAGCCCTCCTGAAAGCACAAAAAAAGCGCCCCGCGAAGGGGGCGCTGGCGATCCTGATGACGGGCCGGTGAGGGGGCCGAAGCCCCCATCCCAGCCCTGGGGGGATCAATAGTCGAAGTCGCCGCCGCCCATGCCGCCACCGGCGGGAGCAGCTTCCTTCTTCTCGGGCAGGTCAGCCACGATGCACTCGGTGGTCAGCACCATGCCGGCGATGGAGGCGGCATTCTGCAGACCGGAGCGGGTCACCTTGGCGGGGTCCACGATGCCGGCGGCCAGCATGTCGACGTACTCGCCGGTGGCGGCGTTGTAGCCCTCGGTGAACGGCTTGTTCTTCACGTGCTCGGCCACGACGGCACCGTTGGCGCCGGCGTTCTCAGCGATGCGCTTGAGGGGGGCGGTGAGGGCGGAAGCCACGATGGTGGCGCCGATCAGCTCTTCGCCGGAGAGGTTGGAGGCGGCCCACTGCTCCAGGGCGGGGGCCAGGTGGGCCAGGGTGGTGCCACCACCGGGAACGATGCCCTCCTCAACGGCCGCCTTGGTGGCGTTGATGGCGTCCTCCAGGCGCAGCTTCTTGTCCTTCATCTCGGTCTCGGTGGCGGCACCCACCTTGACCACGGCCACACCGCCGCTCAGCTTGGCCAGACGCTCCTGCAGCTTCTCCTTGTCATAGGAGGAGTCGGTTTCGTCCATCTGCTTGCGGATCTGCTCGCAGCGGGCCTTCACGGCCACCTCGTTGCCTTCGGCCACGATGGTGGTGGTGTCCTTGTTGATGGTGATGCGGCGGGCGGTGCCCAGCATCTCCAGCTTGGCGTTCTCCAGCTTGAGGCCGGCGTCCTCGGTGATCAGCTGACCGTTGGTCAGCACGGCGATGTCCTCGAGCATGGCCTTGCGGCGATCACCGAAGCCGGGGGCCTTCACAGCGGCCACGTTGAGCACGCCACGCAGGCGGTTCACCACCAGGGTGGCGAGGGCTTCCTTCTCGATGTCCTCGGCGATGATCAGCAGGGGCTTGCCGGTGCGGGCGATCTGCTCCAGCACGGGCACAAGATCTTGCACCAGGCCGATCTTCTTATCGGTGAGGAGGATGTAGGGATCCTCGAGCACCGCTTCCATGCGCTCGGTGTCGGTGGCGAAGTAGGGCGAGATGTAGCCCTTGTCGAAGCGCATGCCCTCGGTGACCTCCAGCTCGGTGGTCATGGACTTGCCCTCCTCGAGGGAGATCACGCCCTCTTTGCCCACCTTGTCCATGGCGTCGGCGATCATGCGGCCCACCTCTTCGTCGTTGCCGGCGGAGATGGTGCCCACCTGGGCGATGGCGTTGGAGTCGCTGATCGGCTTGGCCTGCTCCTCGATCTTCTTGACCAGGAACTCGGTGGCCTTGTCGATGCCCTTCTTCAGGGTGATGGCGTTGGCACCGGCGGCCACGTTGCGCAGGCCGGCCTTGACCATGGCGTGGGCCAGCACGGTGGCGGTGGTGGTGCCATCACCGGCGGCATCGTTGGTCTTGGAGGCGGCCTGACGGATCAGGGCCACACCGGTGTTCTCGATGTGGTCCTCGAGCTCGATCTCCTTGGCGATGGTGACGCCGTCATTGATGATCTGGGGGGCACCGAACTTCTTCTCCAGCACCACGTTGCGGCCCTTGGGACCCAGGGTCACCGCAACGGATTCGGCCAGGATGTCGATGCCTTTCTCGAGGGCGCGGCGAGCTTGCTCGTTGTAAATGATGCGCTTAGCCATGGAAGGCGGTTCTCGCGAAGTGAACGATTAAAGGAAGGTCTGAAGGCTGGATCTGGCCGGGCTGCAGGCCCGGCACAGACCGGCGGGACTCAGTTGACGACGGCCAGGATGTCCTTCTCGGACAGCAGCACGTATTCGTCGCTGCCGAGCTTGATGTCGGTGCCCGCGTACTTGCTGTAGAGCACCTTGTCGCCCACGCTCACTTCAGGAGCCTGACGGGTGCCGTCGTCGTTGCGCTTGCCGGGGCCCACCTGCACCACCTCGCCCACTTGGGGCTTTTCCTTGGCGGTGTCAGGCAGCAGGATGCCGCCGGCGGTTTTTTCCTCGGACTCGGAAACCTTGATAAAGATGCGGTCGCCGAGGGGCTTAACGGTGGAAACGCTGAGGGAAACAGCAGCCATGGATGGAATGCGATAGGGATTGCGAAACCATTGGCATGGCGCCAGAGACGCTGCCAGGGTCGCGGCGCCGAGACGCCAAGGCGGATCGAGTTGGCACTCATCCGCTTCGAGTGCCAACGTATGAGCTCCGCCACCCCCCCTTCAAGGGCCGATCGGGGCGGGTGACCGAACCCCCCCGGTCGGCAGCACCGAACCCCCCAGGGGGGACACCCCGCAGTGGTAAGGTTGCGCCGCTTCAAGCGGGATTGGTCCCGCTGCGCGTCCCCCCGCGACTTCTCCCATCAATGGCTGCTGCTACTGCCACCGGCACCAAAGGCATTGTCCGGCAGGTGATCGGCCCGGTTCTCGACGTTGAATTCCCGGCCGGCAAGCTTCCGAAGATCTACAACGCCCTGCGGATTGAGGGCAAAAACTCCGCGGGTCAAACCGTGGCCCTGACCGCCGAGGTGCAGCAGCTCCTGGGCGACCACCGCGTGCGCGCCGTGGCCATGAGCACCACCGACGGCCTGGTGCGCGGCATGGAGGCCCTTGACACCGGCGCCTCCATCTCCGTTCCCGTGGGTGAGGCCACCCTCGGCCGCATCTTCAACGTGCTCGGTGAGCCCGTGGACGAGCAGGGGCCTGTGAAGACCACTGCCACGGCGCCGATTCACCGCGAAGCCCCCAAGCTCACCGAGCTCGAAACCAAACCCCAGGTGTTCGAGACCGGCATCAAGGTGATCGACCTGCTGGCCCCCTACCGCCAGGGCGGCAAGGTGGGCCTGTTCGGCGGCGCCGGCGTGGGCAAGACCGTGCTCATCCAGGAGCTGATCAACAACATCGCCAAGGAGCACGGCGGCGTGTCCGTGTTCGCCGGTGTGGGTGAGCGCACCCGCGAGGGCAACGACCTCTACGAGGAATTCAAGGAATCGGGCGTGATCAACCCCGACGACCTCTCCAAGTCGAAGGTGGCCCTCTGCTACGGCCAGATGAACGAGCCCCCCGGCGCCCGCATGCGCGTGGGTCTGTCGGCGCTCACCATGGCCGAGCACTTCCGCGACGTGAACAAGCAGGACGTGCTGCTGTTCGTGGACAACATCTTCCGCTTCGTGCAGGCCGGCTCCGAGGTGTCCGCACTGCTGGGCCGCATGCCCTCGGCCGTGGGCTACCAGCCCACCCTCGGCACCGACGTGGGTGCCCTGCAGGAGCGCATCACCTCCACCCTGGAGGGCTCGATCACCTCGATCCAGGCGGTGTACGTGCCCGCGGACGACCTGACCGACCCTGCGCCGGCCACCACCTTCGCCCACCTGGACGCCACCACCGTGCTCAGCCGCGGCCTGGCCTCCAAAGGCATCTACCCCGCAGTGGATCCCCTGGATTCCACCAGCACCATGCTCCAGCCCGCCGTGGTGGGCGATGAGCACTACCGCACTGCCCGTGCCGTGCAGTCCACCCTGCAGCGTTACAAGGAGCTCCAGGACATCATCGCGATTCTCGGCCTGGACGAACTCTCCGAGGACGACCGCCGCACCGTGGATCGGGCTCGCAAGATCGAGAAGTTCCTCTCCCAGCCCTTCTTCGTGGCTGAGATCTTCACCGGCATGCCCGGCAAGTACGTGAAGCTGGCCGACACCATCGCCGGCTTCAACATGATCCTGGCCGGTGAGCTGGATCACCTCCCCGAGGCCGCCTTCTATCTGGTGGGCAACATCGATGAGGTGAAGGCCAAGGCCGCCAAGATCCAGGCCGAAGCCAAAGGCTGATCGGAAGGTTCCCCGCCATGTCACTCACCCTCCGCGTTCTGGCCCCTGACCAGAGCGTCTTCGACGGCAGCGCCGACGAAGTCATCCTGCCCAGCACCACCGGTCAGCTGGGCATCCTGCCGGGCCACGTTTCGCTGCTCACCGCCCTCGATTTCGGGGTGCTGCGGGTGCGTGAGGGCAACGGCTGGACCGCCATCGCCCTCCAGGGCGGATTCTGCGAGGTGGATTCCGACGAGGTCACCGTGCTCGTGAACGCCGCCGAGCTGGGCAGCAGCATCAATGCCGATGCCGCCAACCGCGAACTGGAGGCCGCCACCAGCGCCGCCGCCCAGTTCGAGGGCCAGCCCCCCAGCACCGAGAAACTCAAGGCCCAGCAGGAGTTGGCCCGCGCCCGGGCTCGCCTGCAGGCCACCAAGGTGTGAGCCAAGCGGCACACGCATCCTCCAGCGCCCCCCACGGGGCGCTTTTTTAAGCTCAGGCCACGGAACCACAGGCATGGGCGTCGGCAGGGATCTGGGCCATCAGCTGCGCCGCTGGCTGGAGCAGGATCCGGATGCCCTGCGCCAGAGCCGCGCCCTCACCAACCGGTTGATGGATGCCCTGGGGGCTGAGGAGGCCCTGCGGGCCCCCGTGCGCGACCTGGCCAGCCAACCGTTGCTGCTGCAGGTGCTGCACAGCCAGGGGGCCCAACGGCAGAGCGCCCTCAGCAGCCTGCGGCAACAGCTCGGCCGCACCTACGCCCCCGCCATCGAACGGGAGCTGCTGGATCTGCTGGAGGCGGCCACCGGCCTGGGGGGCGAAGCGCCGGCCCCCAGGGCGACAGGCCCAAACCCAGCCCAGCCACCGGCAGAGCCACAGGGCCATCCCCTGCTGGAGCTGGCCCCCGGCGTGGCCCTGGCGGCCAGCGGTGCCCTGGTGTTGTGCTGGGCCGGCGGCGCCCTCGATCGCCAGCTGCTGGAGGGCTGGGGCTGGAGCGGCGGCATGGCCCTGGTGGTGGTGCTGGGGCTGCTGCAGGCCCTGAGCCTGGGGCCCCTCAAGGGGCTGCCGCGGCGCTGGTGGCTGGAGAGCGACCAGGCCCGGGATCCCCATCAGGCCTGGCGCTGGCTCAGCAGCCCCTGGCTGCACGCCAACGGCGCCGAAGCGGCGGTCAACCTGGCCCTGCTGGCGCTGCTGCTGGGCAACTCCCCCCTGCAGCTGTCGGAAGTGGTGCTGCGCTACTGCCTGAGCGCCCTGGCCTGCCAGGCCCCCGCCGCCGCCCTGGCGCAGCGCTGGGGGGTGGAGCGCCGCTGGAGCGGCGCCAGCGGCCCGGTGAGCGCCCTGATTGCCCTGGCGGCGGGGCTGAGCCTGCTGCGCTGGCGCGAACTGGGCTTCGCCAGCCTGGGGCTGAGCATCCCCGCCTGGGTGCTGCTGCTGGTGGTCGGCGCCCTGCAGCTGGGCTGGCAGCTGCCCCGCCAGGGGGATGACGGCAGCACACCTCTGCAGCGCCTGCTCTGCTCCCACTGGGCCTGGGGGCTGATCGGGGGGCTGGCCTGGGCCCTGGTCAGCTGGCTGGGGGCGCTGCGTTAGCCACCCGCTGCATGTACCGCCCCCACAGCTCCGCCACCAGGGCGCCGCTGGCGGCGGCGGCCGGACGGTTGTCGTCGTTGCCCATCCAGATGGCGGTGAGCAGCTTCATGGACGGGGAGTAGCCAATGAACAACACATCAACGCCGTCGTTGGTGGTGCCGGTTTTGCCGCGGGCATCGGGCACCACCGCCGCGGCCCGGCCCGTGCCCCCCTGCACCACCCCGGCCAGCAGCGCATCCATGCCGGCGGCCACGTCGGCGGGGATCAGCTGGCGGCTGCGTTCACCGATGGGGATCGTGATCCCACGCGAGGGGCAGCGCTCGAGGCTCTTCACCGATTGGCAGATGCCCAGGTCGTAGATGCGGCTCACCCCGTGCATCGGCACGGAGCGCCCCCCATTGGCCACCACCGCGTAGGCCCGCGCCAGCTCGTAGAGATAGGTTTCGCGGCCCCCGAGCATGGTGTTGAGATCGGGCTCCAGCGGGGTGGTGATCCCCAGCCGCCGCGCCAGCTTCACCACCTGGGTCAGGCCGGCCCGCTCCGCCAGCCGCAGGGCCACCACGTTTTCCGACGCCGCCAGCCCCTGGGCCACGCTGGTGCTGCCGCCACCGCCACGGCAACCCGCCACGTAGCTCAGGGGCGCGCAGGAGATGGACTCACGGGGTGACACCCCCGCCGCCAGGGCCGCCAGGTAGGGGAACAGCTTGAAGGTGGAGCCCGGTTGCCGCAGAGCCTGCACCCGATCAAAGCTGGAGCGGCCGTAGTCGCCGCCCCCCACATAGGCCAGGATCGCGCCGGTTTCGGTGTTCACCGTGATCAGGGCCCCCTGGGTGAGGCCCGCGGCGGCGGCCGGCCCCTCCAGGAAGCGCTTCAGCTGCTCCTGGGCCAGCTGCTGCAGGGCCGGCTGGATGGTGCTGATCACCGCGTAGTTACCGCCGGCATCGGGGCCGCTGAGGTCGAGGCCGAAACGGGTGCCCTCCAGCTCACCGATCACGTAATCGCTGAAGAAGGGGTAGCTGCTGTAGCTCGACTCCCGGCAGGCGGAGGGGTCGATGTTGAGGGGGCGCCGCTGGGCATCAATCAGCCCCTGGTCGCTGAGCCAACCCTGCTCATGCATCAGCTGCAGCACCAGGTTGCGGCGCTCCAGGCCCGCCCCCGGGTCATCGGGATTGCAGGGGCTGTAGCCGTTCGGGCTCGGCAGCAGACCCACCAGGAAGGCCGACTGGGCCACGTCGAGATCCGTGGCCGACTTGCGGAAATACAACTGGGCCGCCTGCTCGAAGCCTTCGGTGCCCAAGCCCAGGTAGGCCCGATCCAGATACAGCTTGAGGATTTGATTTTTGCTGAAGCCCACCTCCAGCTGCAGGGCCACCCACAGCTCCCGCAGCTTGCGGGTGAGGCTCAGATCACGCCCCACCTCGGGGTAGACCATGCGGGCCACCTGCTGGGTGAGGCCGCTGCCGCCGCCGGTGCCCAGCAGCGCGGAGCGCAGGGTGCCGAACAGATCAATGCCGCTATTCCAGCCAAAGCGGGCCTCCTCCGAGGCCATCAGGGCCCGGCGCAGGTGCAGGGGGTAGGCCCCCAGGGAGGGGAGGGCCGTGGCCGAACCCTGCTGGGCATCGATCTGCTGGCCGCTGGCGGCAAAGATCTTGACGGGCCCGGACATCGAACGGATGCGGGATCCACCGCCGATGCTGGCCGCCACCAACATGCCGCTCACCAGCAGGGCCGAGCCCGCCAGGGCCGCCACGCCGAGGCGGAGCACCGCCTGCTCCAGGGGGCTGCGGGGTTGGTGGTAGCGGAGCTCCGGCGCCTGGCCCTTCAGCGGTGAACCCAGCCGCACCACATCGCCATGGCGCAGCTGGATGGCACGGATGCGCCGGTCGCGGTGGAACAGGCCGTTGGCGGAGTTGAAGTCCTCCAGGGTGATGTCGCGATCGCTGGGGCGCTGGCGCTCGAGGATGGCGTGCACCCGGCTCAGCCCGGGATCCTCCAGGTGCAGCTCACAGCCGGGATCCCTGCCGAGGCGCACCCGTTGGTCGTGGATCGGCAGGCTGGCGATCCGTTGGTCGCCGGCCCACAGCTCCACCACGGCCTGGCGCTGGCTCAGGGGCCCCCAGGCGGCACGCATGGCGGCCGGGCGCTGGGGCCAGGGGCCCTGAAGGGCGGCCCGGGCCAGTTCCAGCCAGGCCTGGCGCATCGCCGGGGGCGCCAGGCGGGCCAGGAGCGGATCGAAGCGCGGGGGGATGCTCAGGCGGGTGCTGCGGCCCGGCCATAGGCTACGGCCAGCCTTCTTGCGGCCAAGCAGTGCAGCGCCAGCGGGACCCCTGGGAACCCTTTCGGCTGTGGCTGGCCCTCACCATCGGCCTCTACGCCCTGCGGGCCTTCTTTGCCGCCAACTGGGTGGGGGCCATCCCCGGCTGGGTGCTGCTGGTGATGGTGCTGATCGCCCTGGCCCTGGCCAGCAAGGCGCTGCTGTTCCCGGGCCGGGTGGTGCCCGACCGCCAGGGTGATGGCGGCTGGTGGAACGACCTGCGCGACGACTGGCGGCTGTGGTGGCGCCGCCGCCGCGGGGCCCCATGAGCGCCCCCGCCGCCCGGCTGGTGCTGGCCAGCGACCCCAGCAAAGCGGCGCCACTCGATCCGGCCCAACCGCTCACCATCGGCCGGGCCAGCGGCAACCGCCTGCGCCTGGCCAGCCATGGCCCGGTGTCCGACCACCACGCCGTGGTGCGCTTCTCCCGCAGCCAGGGCTGGCTGGTGTGCGACTGGCAGAGCCGCGACGGCACCTTCCTGGAGGGGCAACGGCTGCAGCATTGCCGCCGCCTGGAGGACGGCGATGAAATCCAGCTGGGGCCCGGGGGGCCCGTGCTGCGGTTTGAACTGCTGGCCGCGGCCAGCCCGCCTGCGGCAGCACCCCAGCCGGCGGCACCCATCCCCACCCCCGCACGGGCACCCACCAGCGTGGAGGTGGACGGCCAGAGCGTGGCGGTGGCCACGATCCGCTCGGCGGCGGTGCAGAGCCTGCCCCAGCACCCCCACATCTTCAGCTGGTGGCTGCTGCTCTGCCTCGGAGGGCTGCTGCTGCTGCCCTTCCCGCTGCTGTTCTGGCCCCTGCAGCTGGCGGCCCTGGCGGGCTGGATCCTGCTGGGTTCCCGCAAGCAGCACCGCCTGGTGCTGGTGCTGCGGGACGGCCGCGCCCTGCGCCACAGCTTCGCCAACCGCCGCACGGCCCTGGCCCACCGCAACGGCATCCGCAAGGCCATTGGCCAGGGGGCCGACGCCCCATGAGCGGCCTGCTGCCGGAGGGCGCCAGCCTGCGGTTCACAGGGCTGGATCAACCGCTGCGGATCCACCGGGCCCTGGGGGGCGGCACCCAGGGGGAGGTGTATGCGGTGGACTGCGGCGGCGAACCCCTGGCCCTGAAGTGGTACCTGCCGGCCTGCCTGGAGCGCGATCCGCAGCTGCCGCGGCGGCTGCGCCAGAGCATCGCCCTGGGGGCCCCCAGCGCCGACTTCCTCTGGCCCCTGGCGCTGCTGGAGCCCACGGCGGAGAGCCGGCCGCTGATCCGCCATCCCAGGGCGGGCTTCGGCTACCTGATGGCCCTGCGCCCCCCTGGCTATGTGGGGGCCCACCGCCACGCCGGCGGCGAACTGGAGATCAGCCTGCAGAACGTGCTGCGGGCCAGCTTCCGCCTGGCGGATGGCTTCCACCAGCTGCACCTCAAGGGGCTCTGTTACAAGGACATCTCCCTCGGGAACCTCTTCCTGGAGCCCGGCAGCGGCCGGGTGCTGATCTGCGACAACGACAACGTCGACATCGACGGCCAGGGGGGCGGCTCCGTGCTGGGCACCCCGGGCTTCATGGCGCCGGAGGTGCTGCTGGGGCAGGCCAAGCCCTCCGCCAGCAGCGATCTGTTCTCCCTGGCGGTGCTGATCTTCCGGCTGCTGACGCGCCACGACCCCTTCCGCGGCCGGCGGGAGCTGGCGATCCGCTGCCTGGATGAGCCGGCCCGCCGACGCCTCTATGGGGAAGAGGCCCTGTTCATCTTCGATCCCACCGATGCCGGCAACCGGCCGGACCCCACGGAGCACGCCGCCGCCCTGGTGACCTGGCCCATCTACCCGCGGCCCCTGCAGCAGCTGTTTGAGCAGTGCTTCGGGCCGGGGCTGCACCAGCCCCAGCAACGGCCCCTCACCGGCCAGTGGACCCAGGCCCTCAGCCGCTGCCTCGACCAACGCCAGATCTGCCCCCAGTGCGGCCAGGAAACCTTCCCCGACCCCGCCGCCCCGGGCCCCTGCTGGCACTGCGGCGCCCCCCTGCCGCGGCCCCTGCAGCTGCAGCTGCCCCAAGGCCGCATCAGCGCCGCGGCTGGCAACGAACTGCTGCCCCACCACTGGGATGCCCTGGCACCGCTGGCCCTGGAGCACCCCCTGGCGCGGCTCGTCAGCCACCCGGACAATCCAGGGGTGCTGGGGTTGCAGAACCTCAGCGCCGAGCCCTGGCAAGGGCAGCTCACCAACGGCCAGACGATCGCTCTGGACCCGGGCAAAACCTGTAACCTCGCGGCCCTGCAGCAGCTCCACAGCGGCGCCGGGCCGATCACCGTGCTGCGCCCCTGACCCGGAGGCCCCTCCGCCATGCCCTTCCCCAACGTTCGGCTCAGCAACCGACCGCTGCATTTCATCTACCTCTGCGACTGCTCCGGCTCCATGGCCGCCCAGGGCAAGATGCAGGCCCTGAATCAGGCCATCCGCCAGTCGCTGCCGGGCATGGCGGAGGTGGCCCGGGAGAACCCGGAGGCGCGGGTGCTGGTGCGCGCCCTGCGCTTCGCCGATCGGGCCGACTGGCATGTGCAGGAACCCACGCCGGTGCAGCAGCTGCAATGGCGCGACCTGGAGGCCGGCGGCATCACCGCCATGGGCGAGGCCCTGGAGCGGCTGGCGGGGGTGTTGCAGTCGCCCCCCATGGAGGAGCGGGCCCTGCCGCCGGTGCTGGTGCTGATCTCCGATGGCCAGCCCACCGATGACTTCGAAACCGGCCTGGCCACGCTGATGCGGCAGCCCTGGGCACAGAAAGCGGTGCGCCTGGCCATCGCCCTGGGGCACGACGCCGACCTGGAGGTGCTGCAGCAGTTCATCGGGCCGGAGCCCCCCGGCGGTGGTCGCTCGCCGCGGCGGCCGCTGCAGGCCAGCAATGCCACCAGCCTGGCGCGCTACATCCAGTGGGCTTCCACCGCCGTGGTGGGGGCCGCCTCGATGCCCGCCAGCCGGGTGCAGGAGCAGGGCGACAGCAACGTCAACATCCCCCTGCCGGATCTGCCGCCCACCCTGCTGGACCCCACCGACGACGTCGGGCCCCTGGTGTGGTGAGCTCCGCCTGGCTGGCGCCGCGGGCCTGCAGCGTGATCGGCGCCGCCCACCGCCGCCAGGGCAAACCCTGCCAGGACGCCAGCCTCACCGCCCAGCTCACGGGCCAGGGCGGGCAGACCCTGCAACTGCTGGCGGTGGCCGATGGCCACGGCTCCAGCCGCTCCTGGCTGAGCGATCGGGGCAGTGCCCTGGCCTGCCGGGAGGCGGAGCGGGCCGTGGCGGAGGTCCTGGCGGTGACCCCCCTGGAGGACACCACCGCCTGGGAGACCTGGCTGGCCAGCGGGCTCGCCGCCGCCGTGCAGCGCCGCTGGCGGGAGGCCATCGCCGCCGACTGGAAGCAGCGCAAGCCCAACCCGCCGGGGCCCCTGGAGCCGGTGACCTACGGCTGCACCCTGGGGCTGGTGCTGCTGGCGCCCCGGTGGTGGGGCTGCACCGGCCTGGGGGACTGGGACCTGGTGGCCGTCACCGAGAAGGGCAGCGCCAGCCTGGTGAGCGAAGAACCGAGCCTCGGTCCCCAGGCCAGCGGGGAGGCCACCGCCAGCCTCTGCCTACCGGAGGGGCCGGCCCTGTGGGGCCCGCGGGCCCAGCTCCACCCCCTGGCCGCGCAGCCGCAGCTGCGGGCCCTGGTGCTCAGCACCGATGGGGTGCGCAAATCCTGCGCCAGCGATGCCGACTTTCTGGCCCTCTGCGGCCAGGTGATCGCCCTGCGGAGCCCCCAGGAACTGGAGGAGGGGCTGGCGCAGATCACCCGCCAGGGCAGCGGCGACGATGTGTCGCTGGCGATGGCCCTGCGGCAGCGGCCCCCGTCGCGGCGATGGCCGCTGGCGGCCGCACTGCTGCTGGCCGGGGCAACCACCCTGGCAGTGGTGGGCCTGGTGCGGCGGCCCACGGCGCCGCCTGCCGATCCGGTGCTGGTGCAGCAACGGGCCCTCTGCGCCGACCCCAGCCGCATCCGCGCCAACCTCACCCCCCGCCGCGCCCAGCTGCAGCAGCTGCGCCGCGATCCCAGCCTGGCGGCACAGCTGCTGGCCGCCCCCCAGAACGACCCCCTCGGTGCCCTGCTGGCCCGCAGCCAGCGGGGCAGCCTGAACCCCTGCCCGGCCCTGGAGCAGCAGCTCATGGCCCTGTGGCGTGACGCAGGCGGCAAGATGCCTGCGGCTGCGCAGCGCTCCAATGAACGACCACCAGCTGGGGACCGCCCTGCGGCGCCAGGTTCTCGCTGATCTGGAGCGCGGCCTCAGCTGTGATGGCCGGCGCCTGCAGGCCCTGGTGGGCGACTACTGCGGCGACAGCCAGGGGGCCCTGCTGCCGGCCCTGAAATACCTGGTGATGACCCCGGCCTGCGCCAACGCCCTCAGCCAGCAACCACCCCTGCCGGCCGATGGCCGCCTGCTGCTGCGCCTGCAGCAGGAACTCAGCAGCGTGTTCACGCCGGCCATCTGCACCCGCATGGAGGCGGTGCTGCGGGGCCTGCTGGCCCTGCCGGAGTCGGCTCCGGCCGCGGACGCTGGGGCCCCTGCGGCGGCCCCGGAACCCGCCCCCCCGGTGAGCGAACCCCCGCCGGCGCCTGCTCCAGCGGTGCCCGGCTCGGGGCAGGGGCTGGTGGCGGCCCTGGGGTTCCTGGCCGGCGTGCTGGCGGTGGGGCTGGCCGGGGTGGTGGGTTGGCTGCTGTTCAACCGTCAGGCGCTACCTCTGCTGCCCCAACCCACCACGGAACAAGCCGTCGGCACCGCCCCGAGCACGGAGGGCGCCACCCCAGGCCCCATCCCCCCGGCCCCCGATCTGCAGCAGGCGGCCCTGGACAACGCCATCGCCACCGTGCAGCAGCTCTACAGCGACCTCTCCAACGGCAACGGCGAGGCGGCGCGCCAACGGATCGGCGCCGGGGCCGCGGACCAGTTCGACCTGGCCTTCTTCAGCCAGTTCCAGCGGGTGGGGGTGTCCGACCTGCGCGAGATCGGCCGCAGCGGCGCCCTGGTGTCCCTGGAGGGGGTGGTGACGTTTGTGTACCCCGACGGCAGCAGCCAGAGCGAATCGCGCTCCTTCGTGGTGGACACCGCCACCCAACCGCCCCTGATCACCGCCAGCGGCTTCAACCAGGTGCTGAAGGCCCGCCAGTAAGCCAACAAAAAAGCCCCCGCGGAGCGGGGGCTGTGGGGATCAGGCGGTCCCGCAGAAGGTGACGTCGGGGAACTTGAGCTTGGCCTCGTCGAGGCTCTTGCCCTTGCCCTCCTCCTGCCAGTAGTTGATCACCTCGGTGGCCTTGTTGAGGATCTCAACGCGCTCGTTGTCGGTGATCCAGCTCTTGCCCTCCAATTCGGTCTTGAGGGTTTCCCAGGCGTCCTCACGGGGCCAGAAGAAGTAGGCGGTGAGGGGGCTTGGGCCGCCACCCACGATCTGATCCACCGCCAGGGCCACGTTGTCGGGCAGCCACAGGATCTTCAGCAGGAAGCGACCCTCATCGGCCTTGGGGGTGCGGCCGGAGGGCACACCGTTCTCATCGATGGTGGCCGCCGCCAGCACGGCACTGGCACCTCGCAGCACAGGACGGCCTTCGGTGGTGTCCTCAGCGGAAACCTCGGCAGCGGCCGTCGCCACGGCGCTTTCAGCGCTCTCAGTGCTCATGGTGTCAGCGCTCAAGACTGAAGTGACAAACGACTAACCTACCAGCCGCTGTCGCCCCCACCCTGACGCCCCGGGCCGTTCTGCTGTTCGACATCGACGGAGTGATCCGGGATGTGGGGGGCAGCTACCGCCGGGCCATCGTGGAGACGGTGCACCACTTCGGCGGCCTGCGCCCGGAGCCCGCGGCCATCGACGGCCTCAAGGCCGAGGGCCGCTGGAACAACGACTGGGAGGCCTCCCTGGAGCTGCTGCGCCGGCAGGGTCAGGATCCCCTGCCGGCCTTCACGGAGCTGGTGGAGGTGTTCAACGGCTTCTATTTCGGCGGTGATCCCGAGGGCGACCCGGCCCAGTGGCGGGGCTTCATCGGCAGCGAGCCGCTGCTGGTGGACCGCAGCCTGTTCGACGGGCTGAGTGCCGCCGGTGTGCGCTGGGGGTTTGTGAGCGGAGCGGAGCCCCCCTCGGCGCGCTTCGTGCTGGAGCAGCGGCTGGGGTTGGCGACACCGCCGCTGATCGCCATGGGGGATGCCCCCGACAAACCCGATCCCACGGGCTTGCTGCGGCTGGCGGAACAGCTGCTGCAGGCCCCCCTCGGCGCAGGGTCTGCCCCCGTGGCCTACCTGGGGGACACCGTGGCCGATGTGCTCACCGTGGCCCGCGCCCGGGAGCAACGGCCCCAGCAACGGTTCATCAGCCTGGCGGTGCCGCCGCCGCACCTGCAGGCCGCCGCTGCATCCGCCCAGCGGGAGCGCTACGGGCAGCAACTGCGCGCCGCCGGTGCCGATCGGCTGCTGGAGCGCACCGACCAGGTGCTGGCGGTGCTGGAGGCATGGCTGGCCTGAGGCCCCCGCAGGGGCCTCAGCGCTCCAGGGCCACGGGGGCCTTCAGGGCCGCCGCCGTGAGGTTTTCGTGGCCGTGGTCGGTCACCGCAACATCGTCTTCGATGCGGATGCCGATGCCCTTCCAGCGCTCGGCGATGGCGGGTTGCCCCTCCGGCACCGGCAGGCGATCGCTCACATAGAGGCCGGGCTCCACCGTGAGCACCATGCCCGGCTCCAGGGCCACGTGGTGTTCCCCCAGCCGGTAGGCCCCCACATCGTGCACATCCAGCCCCAGCCAATGGCCGGTGCGGTGCATGTAGAGGTGGCGGTAAGCCCCCTGCTCGATGATCCCGTCGGCGTCGCCGCTGAGCAGCCCCAGCTCCAGCAGACCCTCCACCAGCACCCGCACGGCCGTGTCATGCACCCCCTCGGCGGTCTGCCCGGGGGCCACCGCCGCCACCGCCGCCTCCTGGGCCGCCAGCACCAGCTCATAGAGGGCGCGCTGCTCACCGCTAAAGCGACCGTTGATCGGGAAGGTGCGGGTGATGTCGCCGTTGTAGTAGTCGTTCAGGGAGCAACCGGCGTCGATCAGCAGCAGATCGCCGTCCCGCAGCTCGGCGTTGTTGGCCGTGTAGTGCAGCACGCAGGCGTTGTCGCCGCCGGCCACGATCGAGCCGTAGGCCGGGCCGCGGGCCCCCTGCTCCAGGAAGTGCTGCTCAATCACCGCCTGCACCTGCCGTTCATTGAGCCCCGGGCGCGCCACCTGGCGGGCCAGCTCATGGGCCTCCGCCGAAATGCGCGCCGCCTCCCGCATCCGCACCAGCTCCTCGGGGGCCTTGCGCAGCCGCAATCCATGCAGCAGCGGGCAGGGGGCCACCAGCCCCAGGGCCGCCGCACCGCTGCGGGGGGCGCGATCGAGCTGGGCACCCCAGGCCTGCAGCACCAACGGCTCCACCGCCGGATGGCGGCCCACCCGGAAGGCGATCGCCTCAGCCCCCTTGAGGTAATCGGGCAACCGCTCCGCCAGTTCGCTGCGGGGATGGGCCTGATCGGCGCCGAAGCGCTCCACCGCCCCCTCGCACCCCCAGCGGAAGCCGTTCCACACCTCGGCGCTGGCCTCCTTGGGCTGCACGAACAGCACAAAACGCTGCCCCTCCGGCCGGTGGGGCAAGAACAGGGCCACCGCCTCGGGCTCGTCAAAGCCGGTGAGGTACCAGAAGTCGCTGTTCTGGCGGAAGGGCCACTCGCAGTCGGCGTGGTGCGTCACCAGCGGCGCCGCTGGGATCACCGCCGCCGCGCCCCCCAGGGCCTCCATGAACCGGGCGCGGCGCTCGGCGAACACGTCCTGGGGGATCAGCATGGGGATCGGCATCGGGATCCGGGCGAGGGGCGGCCCTGAGCGCGACGATGGCACAACCGCTGTAATGCATGCCGACTGCCCCGCCGCCCTTGGGTGCCCCCTCCAGCGCCGAACGCTCGGAACTGCTGCTGCGGCAGTGGCGGGCGGAGCTGCGGCTGAGCGACCGGGAGCGCTCGGCCCTGGGGCCGGAGCTCAAGGCCCTCGATCAGCAGCTGCGGGCCCTAGGGGAGCGGCGGCTGCGGGTCGCGGTGTTCGGCCGGGTGGGGGTGGGCAAATCGAGCCTGCTCAATGCGCTGCTGGGCCGCAGCGTCTTCGCCACCGATGTGGCCCATGGCTGCACCCGCCGCCAGCAACGGGAAGCCTGGCCGGTGCAAGTGCCGGGGTTGGCGGGGGTGGAGCTGGTGGACACCCCCGGCATCGATGAAATCGCCGCCCACGCGCGCCAGCGGCTGGCGGCACGGCTGGCGGTGGGGGCCGACCTGGTGCTGCTGGTGCTGGATGGCGACCTCACCACCCCGGAGGCCGAAGCGCTGGAGCAGCTGCTGGCGGCGGGCAAGCCGCTGCTGCTGGTGCTCAACCGCATCGACTGCTGGCCGGAAGACGAACGGGACGCCCTGATCGCCAGCATCCGCCGCCGCCTGCCCGCCCCGGCCCGCCAGCTGGAGCTGGTGGCGGTGGCCTCGGCGCCACGGCGGGCCCAGCTGATGGAGGACGGCCGGGTGCGCAGCGCCCCCCTGCCCCCACAGATCGCGCCCCTGCGGCGGGCGCTGCTGACGCTGTTGGACGAGCACGGCGCCCTGCTGCTGGGGCTCAATGGCCTGCGGGCCGCCGATCGCTTCGGCCAGCAGCTGCACCAATGGCGGCTGCAACGGGGCCGCAGCGCCGCCCAGGGCCTGATCGGCCGCTACGCCGCCCTCAAGGCCACCGGCGTGGCCGCTAACCCACTGCTGCTGCTGGACCTGGCCGGCGGCCTGGCCCTGGACACGGCCCTGGTGGTGCAGCTGTGTGAGCTCTACGGGCTGGAACTGGGGGGCGGCGGCGCCCGGGCCCTGCTCACCCGCCTCTCCGCCCAGAACGCCCTGCTGGGGGGCACCCAGCTGGGGATCCAACTGCTGCTGGGCGGCCTGCGCCAACTGCTGCTGCTGGCGGCCCCCCTGAGCGGCGGCCTCAGCCTGGCGCCAGCGGCCCCGGTGGCCCTGGCCCAGGCCGCCCTGGCGGTGCACACCACCCGCCTCACCGGGCGCCTGGCGGCGGCGGAACTGCTGCGCAGCGCCCAGCACGGCCGGCTGCGGCCCGCCTCACTGCTGCGGCGCCTGGCCCACCAAGATCCCCAGGCCCGGGCCTGGCTGCAGCAATGGCAGGGCCGTGAGGAACCCCGCCTGCAGCTGCAGACGCTGCTGCCATGAGCCAGCCGCCCCTGGCGTTGTTCGGCACCAGCGCCGACCCGCCCACCGCCGGCCATCGCGCCCTGCTAGCGGGCCTGGCCAACCACTACGGGCAGGTGGCCACCTGGGCCAGCGACAACCCGCTCAAGCAGCACGGCGCCCCCCTGGCGCTGCGGGCCGAGCTGCTGCAGGCCCTGGTGAACGACCTGGCCGATCCGCGGGTGGAGCTGGTGCAAAGCCTCAGCAGCCCCCGCGCCCTGGAGACCCTGGAGCGGGCCGAGGCGCGCTGGCCCCAGCGCCCGCTGGTGTTCGTGGTGGGGGGCGACCTGGCGGAGCAGGTGCCCCGCTGGCACCGGGCCGCCGAGCTGCTGCGGCGCTGCCGGCTGGCGGTGGTGCCCCGCCAGGGCTACCGCTTCGACCCCAGCTGCCTGGAGCCCCTGCGGCAGCTGGGGGGCACCCCGGAGCTGCTGAACCTGCCTGTGCCCGCCAGCGCCAGCTCCGCCATCCGGGAGCAACCCAGTCCGGAGCTGGTGCCGCCGGTGCTGTGGCAGGAACTGGTCAAGCACAATCTCTACGGATTGGGGGAGCCCGGCCCCGCTTCCGCCCGCTGATGCGCATCGCCCTCGCCCAGATCAATCCGCTGGTGGGCGACCTGCTGGGCAACGGTGCGCAGCTGCTGCAGGCCTGCCGCACCGCAGCCGATCGGGGGGCTGATTTGGTGGTGGCGCCGGAGCTGGCCCTGTGGGGTTACCCGCCGCGGGATCTGCTGCTGCGGCCGGCGCTGCGGCAACGCCAGACCCAGGCCCTCGATCAGCTGGCGGCCCAGCTGCCGAGCGGGCTGACCCTGCTGCTGGGGGTGAGTGAAACCGCCAGCGATGGCCAACAGCCCGATCTGTTCAACGCCGCTGCCCTGGTGGAACCGCAGGGGTGGCGGGTGGTGGCCCGCAAACGGCTGCTGCCCAGCTACGACGTGTTCGACGAGCGCCGCTACTTCCGCCCCGCCGATCAGCCCTGCCTGCTGGAGCTGGAGCGGGGCGGGCGGCGCTGGCGGCTGGGCCTCACCCTCTGCGAGGACCTCTGGGTGGAGGAGCGGCTGGTGGGGCAGCGGCTGCTGGGGGCCGACCCGATCGGCGAGCTGCAGGCCCTGCGGCCGGATCTGCTGCTCAACCTCTCCGCCTCCCCCTTTGGCCAGGGCAAGGCCGCGCTGCGGCGTCAGCTGGCCAGCGCCGCCGCCGATCGGCTCGGCTGCCCGGTGGTGTACGTGAACCAGGCGGGCGGCAACGATGAGCTGATCTTCGATGGCGGCAGCTTCGTGGGCACCCCCGGCGGCGGCGTGCCCTGCCAGCTGGCCTTCGCCGCGGCCGACCTGGCCTGCTGGCAGACCGAGGCCAGCACCACCCCCGCAGCCCCACCGCTGCCGGATCCCCAGGAGCTGCTGCTGCGCAACCTGGTGCTGGGGGTGCGCGATTACGCCCGCAAATGCGGCTTTCAAAGCGCCCTGCTGGGGCTGAGCGGCGGCATCGACTCAGCCCTGGTGGCGGTGATTGCGGCGGCGGCCCTGGGGCCCAAGCAGCTGCAGGCGGTGCTGATGCCCTCCCCCTGGAGCTCCGCCGGCTCCATCGACGACGCCCTGGCCCTCGCCGATCGACTCGGCATCGCCAACCAAACGGTGCCGATCGCCGCACTGATGGCGAGCTTCGATCAGGCCCTCAGCCCCGCCCTGGGGGGCGCGCCCCTGGGGCTCACGGCGGAAAACCTGCAGTCGCGCATCCGCGGCACGCTGCTGATGGCCCTGGCCAACCAGCAGGGCCAGCTGCTGCTCACCACCGGCAACAAATCGGAGCTGGCGGTGGGCTACTGCACCCTCTACGGCGACATGAACGGCGGCCTGGCGGTGATCGGCGACCTCTACAAAACCAGCGTGTTCCGCCTCTGCGCCTGGATCGATTCCCCCGCCGCCGCCGCCTGCCGGCGCGAGCTGGGTCTGCCGGCGGAGGGGGAGCTGGTGGGGGAGGCGATCCGCGCGAAACCCCCCAGCGCCGAGCTGCGGCCCGACCAACGGGACAGCGATTCGCTGCCGGATTACGCCGTGCTCGATCCGCTGCTCAAGGCCCTGATCGAACGGCAGCGCAGCCCCGAGGAGCTGATCGCGGAGGGCTGCGATCCGGCCCTGGCGGAGCGGGTGCAGGGGCTGCTGCAGCGGGCGGAGTTCAAGCGCCGCCAGGCGCCCCCGCTGCTGAAGGTGAGCGGGCGGGCCTTCGGCAGTGGCTGGCGCATGCCGATCGCCGCCGCCGGCTGAAGCACAATCCCTGGCCGATCGGCGCCAGGGCGGCCATCGTGGAGCCAGTGAGGGCAGCAGCATGGCCGCCAGGGTGGCTCCGATCGCCAGCATCGGCGTTCCGCGCGAGATCAAGCCCGATGAACAGCGGGTGGCCCTCACCCCCGATGCGGTGCGGGAACTGGTGGGCCATGGCCTGGTGGTGCGGGTTGAGCAGGGGGCCGGCGCCGGCGCCGGCATCAGCGACGGGGCCTTTGAGCAGGCGGGCGCCGCCGTGGTGGATCGCGACGAGGCCTGGGGCGCCCACTTGGTGGTGAAGGTGAAGGAGCCGCAACCGGAGGAATTCGACTACCTGCGGCCCGATCTGGTGCTGTTCACCTACCTGCACCTGGCCGCCTACCCCGCGGTGGGGAGGGCGCTGCTGGAGGCGGGCTGCACCGCCATCGCCTACGAAACCGTGCAGCTCGACGACGGCAGCCTGCCGCTGCTGGCGCCGATGAGCGAGATCGCCGGCCGTCTGGCGGCCCAGGTGGGGGCCCATCTGCTGGAGCGGCCCCATGGGGGCCGGGGGCTGCTGATCGGCGGCTGCACCGGTGTCAAACCGGCACGGGTGGTGGTGCTGGGGGCCGGCAGCGTGGGCTGGAATGCGGCGCGCCTCGCCGCCGCCATGGATGCGGAGGTGCTGCTGCTGGATCAATCGCCGGAGCGGCTGCGGCGGGTGGAGGGCCTGCGCCAGGGGCGCCTGGTGACCCTGGTGAGCAGCCGCGGCCTGCTGGAGCGGCTGGTGCCCAGCGCCGACCTGCTGATCGGCGCGGTGCTGCTGCCCGGCGACCGGGCCCCCACCCTGGTGGAGGAGGCGCTGGTGCAGCAGATGCAGCCGGGCTCAGTGGTGGTGGATGTGGCCATCGACCAGGGGGGCTGCATCGCCACCAGCCGCGAAACCACCCACACCGACCCGGTGCGCAGCGTCCATGGGGTGCAGCACTACGCCGTGGGCAACATGCCGGGGGCCGTGCCGTTCACCGCCACCGAAGCGCTGGTGAGCGTCACCCTGCCCTACATCCTCACCATCGCCGGGCGGGGTCTGCTGGAGGCGGTCACCGACCGGCCGGAGCTGGTGTCGGGGCTCAACACCGTGGGCGGAGCCGTGTGCCACCCCGGCGTGGCCAAGGCCCTGGGGCTGCCCAACCGCCACCCGATGGCCTGCTTGCACTGAGGCACGGATCAACCCGGATCGGCACCCTGATCAGCCGCCCCAATCCGGAAGACATTCCGCGCCCCCGCCCGGGGCCCAGGGCGCCGATCCATAGGTTGTGGCCATGGCCCGAACCTCGCCATGGCCTACTGCCGCACCCTGATCCCCATCGCCCGCGGGGCCTCCCCCAGCGAACTGCTCGCCCCCCTGCTGGAACGGCTGGGGCTGGCGGTGGAGCACCCCGATGGCCGCACCCTGATGGCCTTCGAGCTGCCCTGCTCCGGCCGCCCGGTGCAGGACTACGTGCGGGTGTGGGCCGACTGGAGCGACCTGGCCAACACCGGTGAGCTGCTGCTGGAAACCCTCAGCGGCGAGAGCATGGCCCGCAGCCGCACCCGCTGCGCCGCCGTACTGGAAACCATCCGCTCCAGCCTGCCCGCCTAGAGCGGCCGCCGCAGGGCCGCCGGGCTGATGCCCTCCCGCAGGGCCAACACCAGCCCCGCCGCCTCCGCGTAGCTCGCGGCCGGCAACACCTGCAGCCCCAGGGCCTCGGCCCCCACCTGCAGCAGACAGGGGTTGTGCACGGCGATCACCGGGATCCCCCGCTCCGCCGCCGCCAGCACCGCCGCACCCCCCAGGGCACCGGCGGGGGCCAGCAGGGCACCCACCTGGCCCATGGCCAGATCCCCCGGCAGCGCCTGGGGGGCGGGCACCAGATCTGGGGCGCGGCTCAGCCCCACCAGCACACAGGCCAGAAAGGTGTAGCCCAGCTCCTCCCCGGCCGCCCGGGGGTCGAGGTCAGGGTCGAGCGGCAGCGGGCTCAGGGCGGGGGCATGGGCGCAGGGGAGCCCCAGCTCCTGGCTGAGCAGGTGGCTGATCACCGCCTCGGCGCCGGCCAGGGCATCCACACCTCCGCCCTGGCGGTAGGCGGTAAGGGCCTCGCTGCCGGGGTCATCGGGGAAGCGGGCCACCACGGCGATGGCCGTGGCGCCGGCCGCCTTGAGGCGCTCACCGGCCCGCAACAGGGCACCGGGCTGGCCCAGCCGGCCCCAACTCACGCCGCTGGCCCCCAGGCTGAGGCTCACCTCCAGGGGACAGTCGGTGTCCACCACCGGGCCGATCTCCAGCCCGAGGCTGGCGCGGCAGCCGTCCGCCACCTGCAGATGGCGCTGGCGCAGCTCCGGCTCGATGCCCGCATCCAGCAGCAGGCCGATGCGCTGCCGCCGCACGGGGCGCAGGGCCAGCTCGCCGGCCGCAAAGCGATCCAGGCTGGAGCCCTCCACGTAGTGGATACGCGGGTCGCTCCAATAGAGCGCCGCCGCATTCATCACATTGGGGTGGGTGATCAGGCAGCCGCTGGCGGCCGCCAGCAGCCGTGCGGCGGGGATGGCATCGCCGGCGTAGCCCCCCAGTTCACAGCCGATGCCGGTGGGAATCACCAGCAGGGTGGGCAGGGGCGCCCCAGCGCTCATGGCTGGCCCCCGGAGCGCAGGATCACCGCCTCGATCTGCAGGCGGGCCCCGCCCTGCGGCCGGCGTTCAGCGGCGGTGATCGCCCAGCGCAACGGCCGGCCATGGGCCGCCAGGGCGGCCAGCACCTGGGGCGTCAGCGGCCCCGGCCCGCGCTCGAGCTGCAGCAGCAGGGGTTGCAGCTCGAGGGCACTCACTTCTGGTACTGGCCGAACTGAGCCTCATAGAGGGCATCCTCCTGGCCGGCCACCAACTTCAGATCACTGCGGGGATAGGAGACGCACAGCAGCGCAAAACCCTCCGACTGCAGCTCCGCTTTCACCCCCATGGCATCGGGCTGGTGCACCGAGCCCTCCTGGATGCGGGCCGCACAGGTGGTGCACACCCCCGAGCAGCAGGAGCTGGGCAGCTCCACCCCGGCGGCCTCCGCGGCGGCCAGCACGGTCTGATCGGCGCGGCAGCTGAAGCTGTGGCTGGCGCCGTTGAGATCACAGACAACGGTGAAACAATCGCTCATGGGGCGCGGCGGCTGCGGATCGCGTGGGGTTTCATTGTCCCGGATGGCCGCACCGGTGCGTTCTCATCCGGGCTCCAGGGGCGTCCACTGGCTGGGGTGGGGGGCCAGGTATTCCGGCGGTGCCGGATCCTGCGGCCCGGCCGGGGGCGCACTGAGCACCAGATCAAAGGCCAGCGACAACCGCAGCTCCTCGGGGTCGTCGTTGGGGGTGACGGCGTGGTCGGTGCCGGCGGGGAACAGCACCAGCTGGCCGGCGCGGGGGGCCACATCCACCCAGGGGGCATTCCAGCGCTGGGCCGCGGCAGAGCCGCCGCGCAGCGGACCACCGTGGCCCACCGCCAGGCCCGGCACCAGTTCATTCATCGCCCGGGGCGGATACAGCCGCAGGCAGCCGCTGCGGCCGGAGCCGTCGCCGTTGAGGTAGAGGATCGCGCTGAGGTGGGCGTTGGGGTGGTGGTGGCGCCCCACCACCTGGCCGGGGGCACTCACCACCGGCCAGGCCCGTTGGATGTGCAGGGCCAGGCAAGCGGGGTCAAAGCCCAGCTGCTGGAGGTAGCTCCAGCTGTGGCGGCGCAGCTGCTCGGTGACACCCGCAAACGGCGCCAGCCGATGCAGCTGCCAGATGCCGTTGATGTCACCGGTCCAGGCGCAGCCCTCCTGGGGGTTGCCCTCGGCGCTGCCGCGCAGGGCCAGCACCTCCTGCATCAGCACCGCCAGCTCCAGCGGATCGAGCCGCAGCTGCGCCTGGGCCAGGGCCAGCGGAAAGAGGGGCTGCAACTCGAGCGTCATCGGCGGCGCCAGCGTCAAACAAAAAAGCCCCGCCGAGGGTTCGACGGGGCTTTCGGGGGGAATGGGCTGATCAGGCCATGGCGGCCGCACCGCCCACCACTTCCAGGATCTCCTGGGTAATGGCGGCCTGGCGGGCCTTGTTGTAATCGAGGGTGAGGGTCTTGGCGAGCGCCTTGGCGTTGTCGCTGGCGTTGTTCATGGCCGTCATCCGGCTGGCCAGCTCCGAGGCGGCCGCCTCCTGCAGGGAACGCAGCAGCTGGTTCTGCAGATACAGCGGCAGCAGCGCGTTGAGCAGCTGATCGGGGCTCTGTTCGAACACCAGATCGGAGGGCAGGGCCGGCTGCTCGTTGCTCACGGTGCCCTTCTCCACCCCCAGCTGGCCGTCGCGGGTGGTGAGACGGAAGATCTCATCATCCGGGCTGGCGATGCCCTGGGGATCCAGGGGCAGGAGGGTCTGCGCCACCGGCTTGGAGCTCACCAGGTTGATGAACTTGGTGAAGATGATCTCCACCCGGTCGGTGCTGCCGGAGAGGAACTCAGCCAGCACCTCTTCCGAGATTTTGCCGGCCTCAGCCGCGCTGGGCACCTGCTCAAGGCCGGTGAAGGTGGCGCGGATGGTGTACTGGCTGGCGCGGTTCTGGAAGTAGGTGGCCACCTTGCGGCCGATCAGCACCAGGTCCACCTGGTAGCCCTGGCCCTTGAGCTCGGCCACCCGCTGCTCGGTGCGCTTGATGATGTTGGCGTTGTAGCCACCGCACAGCCCGCGATCGCCGGTGACGGCCATCAGCGTGATCGTGCGCACATCACGGTTTTCCAGCAGGGGCGCATCGGCGGTTTCGAACTGCATGCGGGTCTGGAGGTTCTCCAGAATCCGGGCCAGCCGATCGGCGAACGGCCGGCTGCGCAGCACCTGTTCCTGGGCCCGACGCACCTTCGCAGCGGCCACCAGGCGCATGGCCTCGGTGATCTTGCGGGTGTTCTTGACGGAACTGATCCGGTCGCGGATCTCCTTGAGGTTGGCCATGGAAGGGGGTCTCCGGGGTAACCGTCAGGATCAGGCCGCAGCCAGCATCGACGACTTCACTTCGTTGATGGCGGCCTTGAGCATGGCCTCAGCCTCTTCGCTGAGCTGCTTCTCGGTCTGCACCTTGTTGATGAACTCGGCCTTGTTGGTCTTGAGGTATTCGCGCAGTTCGCGGCAGAACTGCACCACCGACTCCACGGGCACCTCATCGATCAGGCCCTTGACGCCGGCGTACACCACGGCCACCTGCTCCGCCAGGATCAGCGGGCTGAACTGGGGCTGCTTGAGGATCTCGCGCAGGCGCTTGCCACGGGCCAACTGTTGCTGGGTGGCGGCATCCAGGTCGGAGGCGAACTGGGAGAAGGCGGCCAGTTCGTCGAACTGAGCCAGCTCCAGCTTCAGGGTGCCGGCGATCTTCTTGATGGCCTTGGTCTGGGCGGCACCGCCCACGCGGCTCACCGAGATACCCACGTTGATGGCGGGGCGCAGGCCGGAGTTGAACAGGTCGGAGCTCAGGAACACCTGACCATCCGTGATCGAAATCACGTTGGTGGGGATGTAGGCGGACACGTCGCCGGCCTGGGTTTCGATGATCGGCAGGGCGGTCATGGAGCCCTTGCCCATGGCATCGCTCAGCTTGGCGGCCCGCTCCAGCAGGCGGCTGTGGCAATAGAACACGTCGCCGGGGTAGGCCTCACGACCGGGGGGACGGCGCAGCAGCAGCGACATCTGGCGGTAGGCCTGGGCCTGCTTGGTGAGGTCGTCGTAGATCACCAGGGTGGCCTTGCCCTTGTACATGAAGGACTCGGCGATGGCGGCACCGGTGTAGGGGGCCAGGTATTGCAGGGCAGCGGATTCGGAGGCGTTGGCGGCCACCACGATGGTGTAGTCGAGGGCGCCCTTCTCGCGCAGCACCTCCACCACGTTGGCCACGGAGGCGGCCTTCTGGCCCACGGCCACATAGACGCAGACGACGTCTTCGCCCTTCTGGTTGATGATCGTGTCGATCGCGATGGCGGTCTTGCCGGTCTGGCGGTCGCCGATGATCAGCTCGCGCTGGCCGCGGCCGATGGGGATCATCGCGTCGATGGCGGTGATGCCGGTCTGCATGGGCTCATGCACCGACTTCCGCTGAATGATGCCGGGCGCCATCGATTCGATCAGGCGCGTCTCGGTGGTGGCGATGTCGCCCTTGCCGTCGATCGGCTGGCCCAGGGGGTTCACCACCCGGCCCAGCATGGCGTCGCCCACGGGCACCGAGGCGATCTTGCCGGTGGCCTTGACGGTGCTGCCTTCCTGGATGCCGCGGCCCTCGCCCATCAGCACGGCGCCGACGTTGTCGTCCTCCAGGTTGAGGGCGATGCCCTCGGTGCCGTCTTCGAACTGCACCAGCTCACCGGCCATGACCTGCTCGAGGCCGTAGACGCGGGCGATGCCGTCGCCGATCTGCAGCACGGTGCCGACGTTGCTGACGGAGACCGACTTGTCGTAATCAGCGATCTGCTGCTTGAGGATCGCGCTGATCTCGTCGGGGCGGATGGAAACCATGGGAGGCGTTGGAGTTGAGGACGGGGGTGAGAAGGGGGTACGGGTGCGGGGCTAGCTCACCTTGGCCAGCGCCAGTCCGAGGCGACGCACCTGACCCGCGAGGCTGGCGTCGATCACCTTGGAACCGACCTTGACGACGAAACCGCCGATTAGGTCGGAGTCCACCTTGAGGTTGATCTCCAGCTTGTCGGTACCGGCCACGGCCTGAACCTTCTTGCTGAGCTCAGCCTGCTGCTCTTCGGTGAGGGCAGTGGCCGAGGTCACGGTGGCGAGAGCGATGTTGCGCTGCTCGCGGTGGAGCTCGAGCGTGCGCTCCAGCACGGCATCGAGGATGCCGATGCGCTGGCGGTCCGCCAGCAGCTTCAGCAGGTTGAGGAAGGAGGGGGTGAGCTGGCCGGAGAACAGCTTCTCCAGGGCAGCCTTCTTGGCCTCCACCTCGAGCACGGGTGAGGCCATGGCCGCCCGCAGCTCAGGGCTCTCCTGCCAAAGACCGAGCACGGCCTTGGCCTGATCGACCACCTGGTCGACCTCCTTGCGGGCTTCGGCCACCTGCAGGAAGGCTTCGGCGTAGGGGCTGGTGATGGTGTTTAGCAGCGGCATCAGGCTTTCCCCAGGGATTGGATGGACTGGTTCACCAACTGGGCCTGGGCATCGGCGCTGAGCTTGCCGGGCAGGGTGGCCAGGGCTTTCTCGATGGCCAGCCGGGCGGCTTCGCGGCGCAGCTGGTTGCTGACGCGGGCGGCCTCGGCATCCAGGTCGGCGGCGGCACCCTGCTTGACGCGGGCCATCTCCTCGATGGTGCGCTTCTCGCTCTCCAGGCGGATGGCCTCGGCGCGGACCTTGCCATCGGCGCGGATCTGCTCGGCCTTCTGCTGGGCTGCGGCCAGATCCTGCTGGGCCTGGGCCAGGGAGGAGGTGGCGGTGGCCAGACGCTCCTCAGCGTCCTTGAGGTCCGCCAGGATGATGGCGCGGCGGCGCTCCAGGATCGACCCCAGGAAATTGGGGAGGAACTTATAGAGGCCGAAGATCACGATCGCCAGGTTGACGATGTTGGTCTCGAACAGGTTGAGGTTCAGACCAAAACCGCCGTGGTTGGCGAAGAGGGTGGGGAGGGTCATTTCGCGGCCAGCAGACGGTTGACGATCAGGTCACCGAGCTTGTCGGCATCGGTCTTGAGCTGGGCCAGGGCCGCGGCCCGTTGGCCATCGATCTCGCGACGGGCCTGCTCACGGGAGGCGTTGGCATCGGCCGTGGCGGCCGCCAGGGCCTCGCGGTAAAGCTTGTCGGAATCCTGCTCGGCCTCCTGGATCAGCTTCTGGGACGCCAGACGAGCCTCCTTCAGCTGCTCCTTGAGGTCGGCCTCGAGGCGCTCCGCCTGGGCCAGCTTCTGCTTGGCCTCCGCACGGCTGGTGGTGACATAGCCCTCGCGTTCCTCAACAACCCGACCCACGGGGCTGAAGAACAGGGCATTGAGAATGAAGGTGAGGAGCACCACCTGCACCGCCATCAGCGGCAGGGTGGCATCGAGGTCGAACAGACCTCCCTCCGTTGCACCAAGCAGAAACCAGCTGGTCATGGGGCGGGGCGCGGGCGGTTGAAGCTGGAGCTGTGAAGCTGAAGCTTGAAGGCTGACAAGGGGCTGGAGCCGGAGCGGATGCTGGGGCTCGCCTGCGGGCCGGGGGCGACGGTTGGAGGGATCCGGCGATGGGATCAGGGGCTGATCACCACCGCCGGAGCCGGCTCACATCCGTCGTGGGGCCTGATCAGCCAGCGAAGGGGTTGGCGAACAGCAGCACCAGGGCGACCACGAGGCCGTAGATGGTGAGAGCTTCCATGAAGGCCAGCGACAGCAGCAGGGTGCCGCGGATCTTGCCTTCGGCTTCGGGCTGGCGGGCGATGCCCTCAACAGCGCCGCCGGCAGCGGTGCCCTGACCGATACCGGGGCCGATGGCGCCGAGGCCGACAGCCAGACCAGCGGCGACAACGGACGCGGCGGAGGTGATGGAATCCATGGTGGAACGAAAGTTGTGGGGCGCTGGGAGAGCGCGGACGGGGAACCGGGACGTTATCCCTGCGCCTGGGACATCTGTGGGGGCCTGATGCAGGGACGGAGCCTGATCAGCAAGGCCAGAGATGGGTCCGGATCGAGCCGGACCTGCGCGCAGAGAGTTTGCCAGACCGAGGGTTTCGGCCCGGCTGGGGCGAGGGAACCTAGTGGTGCTCCTCGTGGACAGCCTCACCGATGTAGTAAGCGGCGAGGGTGGCAAAGATCAGCGCCTGGATGGCACTGGTGAACAGGCCCAGGAACATGGCCGGCAGCGGCACCACCAGGGGCACCAGGAAGGCCAGCACGGCCACCACCAGTTCGTCCGCCAGGATGTTGCCAAACAGACGGAAGGACAGGGAGAGGGGCTTGGTGAAGTCCTCGACGATCTTGAACGGAAGCATGATCGGCGTGGGCTCCACGTAGTACTCGAAGTACCGGAAACCCTTGCGGCTCAGGCCCGCATAGAAGTAGGCGAGGGACACCAGCAGGGCCAAGGCCACGGTGGTGTTGATGTCCGCCGTGGGGGCCCCGAGCTCACCGCTGGGCAGGTGGATCAGCTTCCAGGGCACCAGGGCGCCGCCCCAGTTGCTCACGAAGATGAACAGGAACAGGGTGCCGATGAACGGCAGCCAGTCGCGATAGGCCTTCTCGCCGATCTGCTCGCGGGCCATGTCGCGGATGTAATCCCAGAGGAACTCCAGGAGGTTCTGCACACCGCGGGGGTCGCGCTCCATCTTGCGGGTGCCCACCACCACGAGGGCCAGCAGGGCACCGAGCACAACCCAGGAGCTGATGAAGACCTGGCCGTGAATCTTGAGATTCCCCAGTTGCCAATAGAGGTGTTGGCCCACCTCCAGTTCGGCAAAGGGAAGGGTGAACGGCAGAAAACCCATCGGGTCGAACGGTCGGGGTCGCGCAGGCGACGGTTCAGGGGCGGCCGGCTCGGAGATCGAGCACAACCTGAAAAATCAGGGCCGGTTTGTAGAGCAGGAAGCCGAGCAGGGCCGGCAACAGCTCCAGCTGGGGCAGACGGGCGGCCGCCAGCACCAGCACAACGGGCACGAGCAACTGCAGCTTTCCCACCTTCTTGGCGTCGGGACCGAGACGGGCGACGCTGCGGCCCAGGAGCCGCAAATAGACCACCCCTGCGAGGGAACCCACCAGCACGGAGGCGGCGGTGTGGAGGTCGAACACCAGAGCCGTGAACAGACCCGCCAGAACGGCGGCGATCAGGGTGGCGAGAAGGAGGCGCTGCTGGAGCTGCGCGTAGTCGTCGACGGGGGTGTCGACGCCGAGGTCGGCGGCCGCGGAGGCAACCACTGACAACGGGGATTCCAGGGGGGCGGACACGCTCTGTTGGGCGGGATCCCCCGGGTCAGTCACCGCTGCATCATCCGGGGATGAAGGCGCGGGGGACTGAAGCGGAGGAGTGGCCAGCAAAGGCGCCGACGCTCTGAAAAGGCGCGTGGAATTTATCACGCAGCCGGGCTGGGCCCGGGGCAGAGCAGCAGCACCCGCTGGGCCAGCAGTTCCCTGGCCACGGCAGCGATCTGCCCGGCAGGCCAGCCCAGGGGCAGGTCCGCCAGGGCCGTACCGGCGGGGACCTGCTCCAGGGCCTGCAACAGGGCCAGGCCCTCCGCGGAGAGGTCCAGGGGAGCCATGTCGGAATCCAGCAGGGCCCGGCCCGGCCAGCCCCACAGGCAACGGTTGCGCTGGCCCGAGGCCGCCAGCAGCGCCGTGTCCTCACCCCAGCTGTGGGGGGTCAGCGGCCCCTTGGCCAGGAAAAACTCGAAATGGCTGATGTCGGGGTCCAGGTCCTCCACCAGCCGCCAGCGCTGCAGCGGCGGCAGCGCCTGGGCCCGGGCCAGCAGGTCCCCCTGCAGCAGCCGCGCCGGGTCCCACACCGCGGGGTTGGAGAAGCCGGCGAACTGCAGGTCCGCACTGGCCACGAAGGCCATCAGCCGCTCCAGGTTGTAGCTGGTCTCCTGGGGATGCAGGTACATGTCCGCGAAGTTGGCATCCGCGGCGCAGTCCAGGGCCCAGCGCTGCTCATGGTGGCGCCGCAGGCGGTTGTGCTCCGGCAGCTCCGCCAGCAGCTGACGGCCCAGCCGCAGCCCCGGCTCGCCGCTGCCCACCCCCAGGGCCGTGAGGGCCCTCTGGGTGCGGTGAATCTCCCAGCGTCCCCCATCGGCATAGAGGAACAAATGCAGCAGGGCCCCGGGTTTGAGCAGGGCCGCCAGGGCCCGCAGGCCAGCCTCCGGCTCCCGCAGGTGATGCAGCACCCCCACGGAATTGATGTAGTCGAAGGGGCCTTCCCCCTGCAGCTCCAGCAGGCTGCGGTTCTCGATGCGCACCGAGGCCAGCGCACCCCCGCCGGAGCGGCGCAGCCGCTCCCTTGCCACCTCGAGGGTTCCCGGCGAGATGTCCACGGCAAGGATCTCGGCCCCCGGGTTGAGGTGGGCCAGGTAGTCGGTGCTCACCCCAGTGCCGCAGCCCGCATCCAGGATCCGCAGCGGCTGGTCCGGGGCGAGCGCCGGCGGCAGGGCGCCGGTGCAGGCGGCGTAGGCGGCGTCCACGCACCAACGCCAGTTGTACCCGGGCGGAGGGCCGTCCTGGAGGGGGTCACCGGGGTAGGGGAAGCGGTCGTAGAAGGCGCTCACCACGGGGGTGGCGGCATCGGCGGGGGCCGGGATCATCGGCGGCGGAATGGCGCGGGGGGCGAGCCCGGAACGTGGCTCTCGGGGAGCATTTCATGCAGCCCGCCGGGCCGACGGTGGTGGCGAAGACGGGCTGCAAACATTTGTTCATGGGCCGCCGGGAGGCCAGAGGGCCAGCCGTAACGTGCCCAGGCCAGGCTCGCTCTCATCCATGACTGTGACCGCCAGCAGCGGCAGCAGCAGGGTTGCTCCTCAGCGCTACGACACCCTGCCGCTCTCCAGCGTCCGCCAGGCGGAACAGCAGGACCGGTTCCTCGATGGCGGGGAGCTGAACACCCTGGTGACCTTTTTCCAGAGCGGCCAGCTGCGGGTGGAGGCGGCCCGTCGCCTCTCCGCCAATGCGGAAGCGATCGTGGCCCGGGCGGCCAGCCGCATCTTCGCCGGCGGCACGCCGCTCTCCTATCTGGATGCCCCCCTGAGCCCGGTGAGCAGTGCCGAGGGCACCCCCCTGGCCAGCGACCAGGCCGCCTTCCAGCGCTCCGTGCAGACCTTCGCCGGCGCCAGCGGCGCCAACCAACGCGGCAATGCCTTCACCCGCCTGCTGGAGGGTGCCGGCGGTGATGCCGATGTGCGCGTGGTGCTGCCCACCGGCTTCAGCCCGATTTCGGTGGCCCGCTACGGCACCGAGCGGATGAAGAAGTCGATCCGCGACATGGCCTGGTTCCTGCGCTACGTGGGCTACGCCGTGGTGGCGGGTGACCCCAGCATCCTGCGGGTCAACACCCGCGGCCTGCGGGACGTGCTGGAGAAGGGCTGTTCCCTGGCGGCCACCAACGTGGCCCTGCAGGAAATGCGGGCCGGCGCCGCCGAGCTGCTCAAGGATCTGCCGGAGGCCCGCCAGCTGCTGATCGAGAGCTTCAACGTGCTGATCGAGGAGCTGGCGGTGCCCACCCCCTCGGCCCGCCAACGGCTGGGCAGCCCCGAGAACCAGGGCCTGCAGCTGCCCGCCATCTACGCCCTGGCGGCCCAGGGCAAGGCCCCCCGCTTCACCATGAAGCCCGCCATGAGCGGCGCCCAGAAGGCTGAGGTGGTGCGCGCCGCCTACCGCCAGGTGTTCGAGCGGGACATCGCCAAGGCCTACAGCCAGGTGCCCTGCCCGGTGGAGGCCAGCCAGGTGCGCCAGGGCGACATCTCGATGCGGGAATTCATCCGCGCCCTGGGCCACAGCAAGGAGTACCAACAGCAGTTCTTCGGCCGCTTCGTCAACAGCCGTGTGGTGGAGCTGGCCTTCCGCCACTTCCTCGGCCGCGGCATCAGCTCCCGTGAGGAATTCACCCGCTACTTCGACATCATCAGCGCCCAAGGGCTGAAGGGTCTGGTGGATTCGCTGGTGAACTCCATGGAGTACGCCCGGGTGTTCGGGGAGGAGACCGTTCCCTACCTGCGCGACATCGGCGAAGAAGCCCAGGAGAGCGCCGGCTGGGGCTCCAACCGCAAGTTGTTCCGCTTCAGCGCCCCCTTCGAAGGGGCGCCCCAGTACGTCACCCTCTACGCCAGCTACCGCCAGCCCTACGCCGACCAGCATCCCTACGGCGGCGGCAATGACCCCCTAGGGCTCAACTACGGCGCGATCTTCCCCTCCGGCACCGCCAGCGTCAGCACCCGCCCGGCACCGCTCAGCTACGACACCCGCCGCATCCTGGTGGGCAATGGCATGCGCCAGCCGGGGCAGATGAACAGCCCCCAGTTCCGCGCCTCCGTGCCCCGCAAGCTGGGCCCGAAGGTGGTGCGGCTGCAGCAGATCGCCACCGGCGGCGCCTCCGTGCCCCGGCGCGGCGGCCAGCCGAGCATCCGCAACACCGAAGCCAGCACCCAGGCCGTGATCAATGCGGTTTATGTGCAGATCCTCGGCAACAGCGGCTATGCCGGTGAGCGCAACCAGGTGGAGGAGATCAAGCTTGAGAACGGCGACCTGAGCCTGCGGGAGTTCGTGCGCCAGGTGGCCCGCAGCGATGCCTTCCGCCGCCGCTACTGGAGTGGCCTCTACATCTGCAAGGCCATCGAAGTGATGCACCGGCGCCTCCTGGGCCGCCCCACCTTCGGCCGCTGGGAGATCGACGCCTACTTCGATGTGGCGGCCCGCAAGGGCTTCTACGGCGTGGTGGACGCCATGGTGAACAGCCGCGAATACAACGACTGCTTCGGTGAGGACACCGTTCCCTACGAGCGCTTCATCACCCCCACCGACCTCAGCACCCGCCGCGTTCCGGCCCTGAAGCGGGCCTTCAACGCCGCCGCCTACGCCGACATCACCCCCCGGGTGCGCCCGGAGGTGACCCCGCCGGAGGCCTTCCGGGGCAGCGGCAGTCTTACAGCCCGCAACCTGCCGGGTCGCACCGATGTGGTGCGTGGTGGATGGAGCGCCACCCTCACCGGCGGCGAAAAGCTCGCCCCGAGCCCCAGCGCCAGCGCCAGCGACGGCCCCTCCTCCCTGCAGACCCCGCCCTCGCCGGCCCGGCGCTGGAGTGCCCCCCGCTGGCAACCCGGCGGCGGTGTGCCCACCAACTGGAGCAGCGGGGCCACCGGCTATGCGTCGCCCCCCGCCACCGCCACTTCCGGCGTGGGCCGGGTGATCGGCGGCTGGAATGCGGCCGTGAGCAGCGGCGCCGCCACCGCCAACGCACAACAGCCCGGGGCCGCCATGGCCAAGGCGCTGCAGCCCGGCAATCTGAAGGGATTCAGCAAGCGCCAAAGCCTGGGACCGGTGGCGTGCCTGTCCCGTAACCCCAGCACGGCCGAGCTAACTGAAGCGATTGAAGCGGTCTATCGCCAGCTGCTGGGGCGACAGCCCTGGGCCTCTGAGCAGCTTCTGGATGCCGAATCCCAGTTTTTCAAGGGTGAGCAGTGCGTGGCCGACTTCGTGGCCAGGGTG
>VGQL01000003.1 GCA_016882415.1 Cyanobacteria bacterium M_DeepCast_200m_mx_001 | reverse complement strand
CTGCTGGAGCAGCTGTTGGCCCTGTTGCCCGCCGATGCCCGCCTGCGCCTGGATGCCAACGGCGGCTGGGATCGCGCCACCGCCGGCGCCTGGGCCGATCGGCTGCGGGCTGAGCCCCGCTTGGCATGGCTGGAGCAGCCGTTGCCCCCGAGCGATTGGGCGGGGTTGGAGGCCCTGGCGGCACGGGTGCCGGTGGCCCTGGATGAGTCCCTGCGCCACAGCCCGCCGCCGCCGCTGCAGCGCTGGGGCGGTTGGCAGGTGCGGCGCCCCCTGCTGGAGGGCGACCCGCGGCCGCTGCTGGCGGCCCTGGCGACGGGCACCCCGCGGTTGATGCTGAGCACCGCCTTCGAGACCGGCATCGGCCGGCGGTTGGTGGAGCACCTGGCGGCCCTCCAGGCCGCAGGCCCCACCCCCACCGCCCCGGGGCTGGCCCCCGGTTGGCGGCCCCCCGGGCCCCTGTTTGCATTGGATCCTTGGCGGGTGTGGGGGGCTGCCGCATGAGCACCACCCGGCCCCAGGTGCTGCTGGCGGCGGGCGACCGCGAAGCGGTGGCGGCCCAGCTGCTGCAGCTCTGGGGGCAGGGGGGCACCGCCGCCATCGCGGTGCCGGAGGAGCAGGGGGCGCTGCGGGCGGCGTTGCCTGCGCGGGTGGATCCGGATTGGGGGCCGGCGGTGGTGCTGGGCAGCGGCGGCAGCCTCGGGGCCCGCCATTGGTGCCTGCAGCCCCTGGCCCATCTGCAGGCGGCGGCGGCGGCCACGGCCGCTTGGCTGTGGCAGCAGGGCCTGGATCCGGCGGCCAGCGAACTGTTCAACCCCCTGCCGCTGCAGCATGTGAGCGGCCTGATGCCCCTGGTGCGCGCCCAGGCCTGGGGGGTACCCCTGCACTGGCTCTCGCCCCAGCTGATGCGCGACCCCGCCCAGTTGCAGCAGCAGGCCCCGCCCCGCCCGGGCACCCAGCCGTTGCTCTCCCTGGTGCCCACCCAGCTGCAGCGCCTGTTGGAGCAGTCCGAGGGGGTGGCCTGGCTGCGGGGGTTTGCCCTGATCTGGGTGGGGGGCTCCGCCCTGCCGGAGGCCGTGGCGGAGCGCTGCCGCCGTGAGGGGATTCGGCTGGCCCCCTGCTACGGCAGCACCGAAACGGCGGCCCTGGTGGCGGCCTTGCCGCCGGATCGTTTCCTGGCGGGGGAAGCGGGCTGCGGTGAGCCCCTGCCCCATGCCCGGCTGCGGCTGCAGCCCGGCAGCGATGCACTGGAGATCCAGGCCCCCAGTCTGGCCCTGGGCACCCTGGAGGCGGGGCGCCTGGTGCCGCTGCCCCTGCAGGCGGGTTGGTGGTGCAGCGGCGACCGGGCCGCCCTTGGCCCGGGCGGTCTCACCCTGCTGGGGCGGCTGGATGGGGCCATGCAGAGCGGCGGTGAAACCGTGTTCCCCGAGCAGGTGGAGCAGCGGCTGCTAGCCCTGGCGGCGGCGGCGCAATTGCCGCTGGCGGAGCTGCTGCTCTTGCCCCAGGCCGATGCCCTCTGGGGGGCGCGGCTGGTAGCCCTGGTGCGGCCCAGGGCCGGCGCGGACGCCACGGCCCTGATCACGGCGTTATCGGCGTTAGCCCAAGCGCTCCCGGCCAGCCAGCGGCCCCTGCATTGGCACCCTTGCCCTCCGCTGGAGCGCACAGCCGCCGGCAAATGGGAGCGCCAGCGCTGGCGGGCCTGGCTGCAGCCCTAGAGGGGCTGGATGCCCCCCTGCAGGGCGGAGGCCTCGAGCCAGCGCTGAATCGGCTCCGGCAGGCTGCAGCGCCGGCGGCTGCGGCTGTCGATGGCCAGGTGGCGGGTGAGCCCCTCAGCCACCGGTTCGCCGGCGCTGCGGAAGCGATACCGCAGCTCGAAGCAGCCCGGATCGATGCGCAGGGGTTCGAGGGCAATGGCCAGCGGGTCCCCGCACACCAGCGGCCGGCGGAAATCGGCGCTGCAGTGCACGATCGGCAGGGCGACGGCGGGGGGCTCCTCCGTGCCGGTGGGGAAGAGGGCCGCTGCGGCGATGCCGTAGCGCTCGAGGCTCTCCTCGTAGGCCTCATGGCACCAGCTCAGCAGCCGTGCAAAGTGCACCACGCCGGCGGCATCGGTGTCGCCGAAGCGCACCGTGCGGCAGAGCAGCAGCCAGGTGTTGGGATCAGCCAGGGGGCTTGCTCAGCGGTCCACCGACCCCATGATCACGTCGATCGAGCCGAGGATCGCCATGATGTCGGCCACCTTGGCCCCCTTGAGGATGTGGGGCAGGATCTGCAGGTTGGTGAAGTCGGCGGCGCGGATCTTGAAACGCCAGGGGGTGACGTCGTCATTGCCCTGGATGAACACGCCGATCTCGCCCTTGCCGGATTCCAGGCGGGTGTAGAGCTCGCCGGAGGGGATCTTGAAGGTGGGGGCCACCTTCTTGGCCACGATCTGGTAATCGAAGCCGGCGAAGGGGCTGCCCTTGCCCTCGGCCATGCGGCGGGCCTCCAGGTTTTCGGTGGGGCCGCCGGGGATCATCTGGCAGGCCTGGCGCAGGATCTTGAGGGATTCCCGCATCTCCTGAATGCGCACGCGATAGCGGGCATAGCAGTCGCCTTCCTTCTCCCAGGCCACATCCCAGTCGAAGTCGTCGTAGCACTCGTAGTGATCCACTTTGCGGAGGTCCCACGGCACGCCGGAGGCCCGCAGCATCGGGCCGGAGAGGCTCCAGTTGATCGCCTGCTCACGGCCGATGGTGCCCAGCCCTTCGATCCGCTTGCGGAAGATCGGGTTGTTGGTGATCAGCTTTTCGTATTCATCGATCTTGGGGCCGAACCAGTCGCAGAAGTCGAGGCACTTCTCCAGCCAGCCGTAGGGCAGATCGGCGGCCACGCCACCGATGCGGAAGTAGTTGTTGTTGATCAGCCGTTGGCCTGTGGCGGCTTCCCACAGGTCGTAGATCATCTCCCGCTCGCGGAAGATGTAGAAGAACGGCGTCTGGGCGCCCACGTCAGCCAGGAAGGGGCCCAGCCACAGCAGGTGGTTGGCGATGCGGTTGAGCTCCAGCATCAGCACCCGGATGTAGCTGGCGCGCTTGGGCACCGGCACATCCGCCAGCCGCTCCGGGGCGTTCACCACGATCGCCTCGTAGAACATGCCGGCCGCGTAATCCATGCGGCTCACGTAGGGCACGAACATCACGTTCGTGCGGTTCTCGGCGATCTTCTCCATGCCGCGGTGGAGATAGCCGATCACCGGCTCGCAATCCACCACGTCTTCACCGTCGAGGGTCACCACCAGCCGCAGCACCCCGTGCATCGAGGGGTGATGGGGCCCGAAGTTGACCACCATCGGCTCCGTGCGCGTCTCCAGCTGCGTCATGGGGCCGAGGGGTGGGGTGGGCTCGCTGGCGGGATCTTAGGAAGGAAGCACGGCCGTTTCTGGCGCTGCGCTTGCCCGCTTCCCCCGATGCCTTTGCCCACCTGCCGGTGTTGGCCGAGCCGGTGCTGGCGGGTTTTGCGGAGCTCAGCCCCCTTCTGGCCCAGCACGGCGGGGGGGTGCTGATCGATTGCACCCTCGGCGGCGGCGGCCACAGCGCCCTGCTGCTGGAGGCCCACCCGGCCCTGCGGTTGATCGGCCTCGACCAGGACCCCACTGCCCGCGCCGCCGCCGCCGAGCGGCTGGCCCGCTTCGGCGATCGGGTGTCGATTGTGGCCACCAACTTCGCCGACTTCACCCCCGCCGAGCCGGCGGTGGCGGTGCTGGCGGACCTGGGGGTGAGCAGCCCCCAGCTGGATGTGGCCGAGCGGGGCTTCAGCTTCCGCCATGACGGCCCCCTGGACATGCGCATGAACCCCCAGGCGGGGGCCACGGCGGCCGAGCTGCTGGAGCGGCTGGAGGAGGGGGAACTGGCGGATCTGATCTACGCCTATGGCGAGGAGCGGCTGTCGCGCCGCATCGCCCGGCGCATCAAGCAGCACTTGCACGAGCAGGGCCCGTTCCGCGGCACCGCCGAGCTGGCCTATGCCATCGCCGGCTGCTACCCCCCCAAGGTGCGCCATGGGCGCATTCATCCCGCCACCCGCAGCTTCCAGGCCCTGCGCATCGCGGTGAACGATGAGCTGGGGGTGCTGGATCGGCTGTTGGCCGCCGCCCCCGATTGGCTGCTCAGCGGCGGCCTGTTCGGGGTGATCAGCTTCCACTCCCTGGAGGATCGGCGCGTCAAAACTGCCTTCGTCAGCGACGACCGCCTGCAGCGGGTCACCCGCAAACCGGAAACGGCCACGGAGGCGGAGCAAATCTCCAACCCCCGCAGCCGTTCCGCGAAGTGGCGCCTGGCGCGCCGGCGCTAGGGCCGGCTCAGGCCTTGAGGATGCCGGTGTGGTCCTGGCTGCCGAACAGCTGGCGGTAGGCCGCCGTGCTGGTGCAGATCACCACCGGCAGCACCACGATCAGGCCGCCGTAGCTGAACAGGGCCGCCACCGCGTGCACCACCCCCTCCACGATGGCCAGCCACAGCACCACCCACCAGCTGGGGTTCACGCCGCTCACGCCCGCCTGGATGGTTTCCAGGGGCCGCTTCACGCCGAAGAGGGAGAGCTGCAGCAGGAACTTCTGGCTCACCAGCAGCCAGATGTAGAACACGCCGAACACCACCGCCGGCAGGGCGGCGAGGGCGGCGTTCACCTGCCCCAGGGCGTTGCCGATCAGGCTCGCCACCACGCCCACCGCGCCGATCAGGATCGCCAGCAGGATCACCGAGCCCAGCAGGCGGCCGGATGCCGCCCGATCCCAGCGGGTGAACTGGGCGAAGGAGGGTTTCTGGCCGTCGAGGCTGATCCAGGCGGCGCGGGTGAGGCCCACGGCCCCCCAGAGGGCCACGATCACGTACCCCACCAGGCCCACCACCAGGCCGATGCCGGCGGCAACCGGGTGCACGAAGGCGGGCTCCGGGCTGTTGAGCCGCACCACCCCACCCGCCAGCAGGGCGGCGAAGGGGGCGCTCACCACCAGCACCAGCACCTCAAACAGCAGGAAGGGCCAGGGGGCGCGGCAGAAGGCTTGCCAGCCCTCCTCGATGGCCCGCAGCACCTGCAGTTTGTTGGTGCCTGGGGTTGGGAGTCCCATGGTCAAACAGCAATTGCCCGGAAGCTAGCGATGGCCTGCGGTGCTGCCCAGGAATTGTTGTGCTTGTGACAATCAGCCGCCGCCCTGGCCGCCCCGGCGCAGGGCGGTCACGGCGGCGGCCACCGCCTGGCCCGCCGCCGCAATCTCCGCCGCGGTGGTGTGGCGCCCGAGGCCGAAGCGCAGGGAGGCGGCCGCCCGCTGGCGGCTGAGCCCCAGGGCCCGCAGCACGTGGGAGGGTTCGCCAGCGCTGCAGGCCGAGCCGCTGCTCACCGCCAGCTCCCCCCGCAGCTGCCGCAGCAGGGCGCTGCCCTCCACCCCGTCGATGCTCACGTTGAGGTTGTGGGCCAGCCGTGGTGCGACGGCGCCGTTGCGGTGCACCCCCCCCAGGGCCTCGAGTTGCTGCCAGAGCTGATCCCGCAGCCCCCCCAGCCGCTCGGCCCGCTGCCGTTGATCCGCCACGGCCAGCTCCAGGGCCTTCGCCAGCCCCACGATCAGGGGCACCGGTAAGGTGCCCCCCCGCACCCCCTGCTCCTGGCCGCCGCCGTGCAGCTGGGGGGCGATCCGTAGCCCCGGCCGCACCAGCAGCAGCCCGATGCCCTTGGGGCCATAGAGCTTGTGGCCACTGCCGCTGAGCAGGTCGATCCCCAGCTCCCCGGGTCGCAGCGGAATGTGGCCGATGGCCTGGGCCCCGTCGCTGTGCAGGCTGATGCCCCGCGGCCGGCAGAGGCGGGCGATCGCCTCCAGGGGCTGCAGCACGCCGATTTCGTTGTGGGCCGCCATCACGCTCACCAGCAGCGTGTCGGGGCGCAGGGCCGCCTCCAGTTGCTCCAGGTCCACCAGGCCGTCGCGCCCCACCGCCAGCTCGGTGAGTTCAAAGCCATGGCGGGCCAGGTACCGCAGCGGATCCAGCACCGCCCGGTGCTCCGTGGCCAGGGTCACCAGGTGGCGGCGCGATCCACCCCGCTCCAGTTCCGCCTCCGCCAGCCCCTTGAGGGCCAGGTTGTTGGCCTCGGTGGCGCCGCTGGTGAACACCACCGCCTCCGGCTCCACCCCCAGGGCGGCGGCGATCCCGTCGCGGGCCGCCTCCACGGCGGCGGCCGCCAGCAGACCCGGGCGATGGCTGCGGCTGGAGGGGTTGGCGAACTGCTCGCTCCACCAGGGCGCCATCGCCTCCACCACCGCCGCATCACAGGGGGTGGTGGCCTGATGGTCGAGCTGGATCGGGGAGGCGGCCATATGCCCCATGCTGGCAAGCGCATTGCACTCGCCGTTCGCCATGGGTTGGCTCAGACCCGGTCTCCGTGTGCTCGCCCTCGGTGCCATGGCCCTGGGGCCCGTGGCCGGCTGGGCCCAGGCCGGCCCCGATGCCAGCTTCCGCACCTCGGCGGAGCAGCGGCCCGCCGATCTGGTGGTGCTGCGCCGCTGGAGCACCCTGGCCGGCGAGTTTCTGATCGGGGTGCACGATGCCAAGCCCGATCCCCGCGACCCCTCGGCCCGCACGATCGTGCTGTGGCTGGAGTCGCCCACGGGGGTGAAGTTGGCGGTGGACACCCTGCGCTGCAGCCCTGAGGCCCCCATGCGCCTCACCCTTAAGGGCGACAACCTGGAGATCCGCGACCTCAACCCCGGCGGCCCGATCACCGCGGCCAACCGGCTCGACCATCAGATCTGGTGGGTGGCCTGCCATCCCGCCCAGGCCGGCAAGGATCCGGCCCAGCTCGGCGCCGTGGCCCGCCAGCTGGGCTATCCGGGCAACCTGCGGGAGCAGCAGCAAGTCGTGCCGAGACGCCCTCGATAGATTGCGGCCATCACCGCCCTGCGCCTGCGGGCCATGAGCCTCGAACCCGAATCCCAGCCCGCCGCCCCTGATCACGGCCCGGACGACGCCCAGCCGCCGGCGGCCCCCGCAAGGCTGCTGCTGGTGGATGACGAACCGGGCCTGCGCACCGCGGTGCAGGCCTACCTGGAGGACGAAGGCTTCCAGGTGACCACCGCCGTGGATGGTGAAGACGGCTGGGCCAAGGCCCAGGAGCTGTTGCCCGACCTGGTGATCAGCGACGTGATGATGCCGCGGCTGGATGGCTATGGCCTGCTGCGCAAGCTGCGGGCCGATGAGCGCCTCGGCGGCACCCCGGTGATCTTCCTCACCGCCAAGGGCATGACCGCCGACCGCATCGAGGGCTTCCAGGCCGGCTGCGACGACTACATCCCCAAGCCGTTTGACCCCGACGAGCTGGTGGCCCGCGTGCACAACGTGGTGCGCCGCCAGGAACGGCTGCTGCAGGAGGCCGCACGGTTCGCCGATGCCGACATCGGCCAGATGGCCAAGCAGATCACCGAGATCCGCTCCCTGCTGGCCACCGGCGGTGGCGGCAAGAAGCCGGTGACGGCCGTCCAGCACGACTTCACCCCCCGCGAGGCCTCCGTGCTGCAGCTGGTGGCTGAAGGGATGATGAACAAAGAGATCGCCCGGCGGCTGGAAACCTCGATTCGCAACGTCGAGAAGTACGTGAGCCGCCTGTTCACCAAAACCGGCACCGCCAGCCGCACCGAGCTGGTGCGCTACGCCCTCGAGCACGGCCTGGTTGACTGAACCCGGGCTGGCCCCCAGCTCCCCCTCAGGTTGGTTGCCGGCCGCCCTCAACGGCGGCCATGCCTACCGCGATGGGGTCGACCGTGCCTGGCCCAGCGTGGTGGGCTACTACGCCGCGCACTACGGCCATTCCGCGGCGTCGATCTGGCGGCAACGGCTCGCCGCCGGAGAGATCCAGTGCAACGGCCAACGGCTCCGGGCCGATGGGCCCCTCGCAGCCGGTGATCAGCTGGTGTGGCATCGGCCCCCCTGGTGGGAGGCCGCCGTGCCGGCGCTGCACCAGGGCGCGATCGTGTTCGACGACGGCGACCTGCTGGTGCTGGATAAGCCCAGTGGCCTGCCGGTGCTGCCGGCTGGGGGGTTCCTGCGGCACACGCTGCTGGCCCAGCTGGAGGCGCTGGTGGCGGGCGCCCCGCGGCCGGTGCACCGCCTGGGCCGGTTCACCACCGGGTTGCTGGTGTGTGCCCGCCGGCCCGCCACCCGCGCCTGGCTGAGTGCCCAGCTGCGCGACAGCACCCGGGCGGATGCCGCGGCATCCGCCGGCTCGGCCCCCTGCCGAAAGCTGTACAGGGCCCTCACCACCCCCTTGCCCGACCCCTGGACGCCGGGATCGACGGAGACGGTGGCCTGGCCCATCGGCCGCCGGCCCCATCCGTTGCTGGGGGAGATCTGGTGTGGGCTGAGCCCTGGGCAGGGCGATGGCCTGCCGGCCCACAGCCGCTTCACCCTGCTGCAGCGCCGGCCGGAGTCTTGCCTGGTGGAGGTGGCGATCGCCACGGGCCGGCCCCACCAGATCCGCATCCACGCGGCCTGCCTGGGGGCACCGTTGCTGGGGGACCCCCTCTACGGGTCCGGTGGGGAAGCCCGGCCCGATGCCCTGCCCGGCGCGGGGGGCTATTGGCTGCATGCCCACCGGCTGGAGCTGTTGCGGCCCGATGGCTGCCGCTTCGAGCTGGAGGCGCCGCCGCCTCGGGAGCTGCAGCAGCCGTTGGATCAGCCGCGCTCGAAGGCCAGCAGCCGCGAGAAATAGAAGGGGGCCTTGTTGAGGCTGCGGCGCTTGAGCACAAACCCCTCGGCTTCAGCGGCCTGCACGATCCCCTTCTCCCGCAGGGTGTAGGCGCGGGTGGTTTTGCTCGGCCCCGGGAACAGCTGGCCGATCTTTTTGAGCACCGCCAGCACCGGGGTGTAGGGGGCGAAGCTCACGATCAGGTGCTGCTCCGCCAGGCCGGCCAGATGGCGCACCATCTCTTCGGCGGGCTGCTGCGGGTAGTGGATGAACACATCCAGGCACACCACCGTGTCGTAGCGGCCCTTGAGCCCCTCCAGATCAGAGGCCTGGAACTGGATTGTCCCTGGGGGGATGCCCGCTTCAGCGGCCCGCCGGGCGGCCTCCTGCACCATCGCCTCGGAGAGGTCGGAGGCGGCGATGGAGCCGGCGCCGGCCTCGGCCAGGGGCAGGGTGAGGCTGCCCACGCCACAGCCCGCATCGCAGAAGCTGCGGCCCGCCAGGTTGCCCTGCTCCTGCAGCCAGGCCAGCACGTTGTCCACCGTTTTCTGGTGGCCGATGCGGATGTTGCGCTGCACCCGGTTCACCTCGGTGCTGTCGCTGTAGATGCGGTTCCAGCGGTCGAAGCCGGTGGTTTCGAAGTAGCCCTTCACCTCCTGCTTTTCCGCCTGTTTGTCGGCCTGGGAGGTGGGCAGCAGCTGCTCGGTGGGCATTGAGGCGGGCCGGGCGTTGAACGGTGTGGCGCGGATCCTATTCAGGCCGCCCGGCGCCAGCGCAGGTCGTCGCTGGGGCCGCTCCAGCGCAGGGCCTCCACCAGGGGCAGCCCCAGCAACTGGCTGCGGCAGTCCGCCGCGGCGCCCACCAGCTGGCGCGGCAGCACCGTGGCGGCGGCGATGGCCCGGTCGACGTCGCCGCCCCAACGGGCCAGCCGGCGCACCCCCTCCAGCAGCGGCAGGGTCACCCCCGCCAGGGTGCCGTCCTCCAGCCGGCAGCTGCCGTTCTCCACGATCAGGGCCCGCTGATCCCAGCGGTGCACCCCATCCGCCAGGCCGTAGGGGGCCAGGGCATCGCTCACCAGCACCACCTGATCGGGCGCCAGCCGTTGCAACAACACAGCCATCGATGGGGCCACGTGCACCCCATCGGCGATCAACCCCAGGGCCACATGCCCCCCCAGGGCTGCGGCGGCGATGGGCCCCGGGTTGCGGTGGTGCAGCCCCGGCATCGCATTGAAGGCGTGGGTGAGCATCCCCACCCCCTGGCTGAAGGCGGCGCTGGCCTGCGCTTCATTGGCTTCGCTGTGGCCCAGGCTCACCAGGATCCCCAGGCGGCGCAGTTCGGCGATCACCGCGTCGGCGCCCGGCAACTCCGGGGCCAGGGTCACCAGCGCGATCTCCCCCTCGAAGCCGCCGATGCGCTGCTGCAGCGCCTCCAGGCTTGGGGTGGCCAGGTGCAGGCTCGGGTGCGCCCCCCGCCGGGCGGGCGCCAGGAAGGGCCCCTCCAGGTGGGCCCCCAGCAGCTGGGAGCGCCCCGGGCGGTGCGCCGCGCGGGCCTGCCGCAGCACCGCCAGGGCCTGGCGCAGCTCCGGAATGCCGCAGGTCACCAGGGTGGGGGCGATGGCCTCCACCCCATCGCGCCAGAGCAGCTCCAGCAGCTCCAGCAGCCGGGGCAGATCACCCTCCTGCAATTCGGGGAAGGCCAGCCCCAGCCCGCCGTTGATCTGCAGATCCACGCCCCCCGGGCTGAGCCAGTCGCCGCCCCAGTCGTCGCCGGCGGCGGCCGTGCCGGCGCTCAGGGGCTCCAGGCCTGCGATTTGGTTGTCGCCATCCAGCGTGATCCGCCACAGCCCGGGGCAGGCGGGCAGTCGAACGTTGGTGAGCCAGCGCATCGGAGCGGAGTGGCTGGCCCCGGGGCCAGAACGGGAGACAATGACAGTCTTGCCGCGCTGGGCCCCGTTGGACGCCTCCCCCGCTGATCAAACCCCGCGGGTGGCGGTGGTGATGGGCAGCGATTCCGATCTGCCCACCATGCAGCCGGCGGTGGAACTGCTGCAGCGCTTCGGGGTGGCCACGGAGGTGCGGGTGCTCTCCGCCCACCGCACCCCCCGGGAGATGGTGGCCTTCGCCGAGGCCGCCGCCGGCCGTGGCTTCAAGGTGATCATTGCCGGCGCCGGCGGCGCCGCCCACCTGCCGGGGATGGTGGCCTCCCTCACCACCCTGCCGGTGATTGGGGTGCCGGTGCAGACCCGCGCCCTCTCCGGGGTGGATTCGCTGCATTCGATCGTGCAGATGCCCGCTGGCATCCCGGTGGCCACGGTGGCCATCGGCAATGGAGCCAATGCGGGCCTGCTGGCGGCCCAGATCCTCGCCACCGCCGACGCCGCGTTGGCTGAGCGGTTGGTGGCTTATCGCCGCGAGCTCCACGATCAGGTGGTGGCGAAGGACGGGCGCTTGCTGGAGCTGGGCAGCGCCGCTTATCTGGCCCAGATGTAGGCACTGCTCAGCAGGGATCCCGATGCTTGAGCGCCTGGTCTTGCCCCTGTGGCTGCGGCTGAGCCTGGCGTTGCCGCTGCTCACCCTCAACCTCTGGGTGCTGCGCCAGCTGCTGCTGCCCCTGGCGCCCTTCCCGGCCCTGTTTGTGGCGGCGGCCCTGATCGCCTTTCTGCTGGACCTGCCCACCCGCTGGCTGGTGCGGCGGGGGTTGCCGCGGCAGCTGGCGGTGTTGGGGGTGGTGGGGCTGGGGCTGGCGCTGCTGGTGCTCGCGGCCCTGTGGCTGCTGCCGCGGTTGGTGGAGCAGCTGGGGGAGCTGATCACCGCCTTGCCGGGCTGGCTGGCGGAGGGGGAGCAGTGGCTGGATCGGCTCGAAACCTGGGCCGCCGACCGCCGCCTGCCCACGGAATTCACCGACCTCAGCAGCACCCTGTTCGCCCGGGCCAGCCAGCTGGCCAGCCAGCTCAGCCAGCGGCTGCTCGGGATCCTCGGGGCCACGGTGGGGATCACCGTGAACACCGTGATCGTGGCTGTGCTGGCGGTGTTCCTGCTGCTGGGCGGTGAGGGCATCGTGGCCGGCCTGGCCCGCTGGCTGCCCGAGGGGGTGCGCGAGCTGGTGGTGGGCACCCTGGGGCGCACCTTCCGGGGCTACTTCGCCGGCCAGGTGCTGCTGGCCCTGATCCTCAGCGGCTTGCAGATCCTGGTGTTCACGCTGCTGGGCATTCCCTACGGCGTGCTGTTCGCCGTGGCCATCGGCTTCACCACCCTGGTGCCCTACGCCAGTGCCCTCACCATCGTGCTGGTGAGCCTGCTGCTGGCCCTGGAGGATCCGCGCACCGGCCTGGAGGTGCTGGCGGCGGCCATCAGCGTGGGTCAGGTGGTGGATCAGGGCATTCAGCCCCGCCTGATGGGCAGCATCGTGGGGCTGCAGCCCGCCTGGTTGTTGGTGAGCCTGCCCATCGGCAGCCGTGTGGGCAGCTTGATGGGCTTCGGGGATCTGCTGGGGCTCTTGCTGGCGGTGCCGGTGGCCAGCTGCCTCAAAACCTTTTTCGACGCCTGGGCCCAGCAGCGGGGGCTCAGCCAGCCTGCGGAATGATGCCGGCGCTGCGCAGGTGCTCGAGCACCAGCTCCACGCTCTGCTCGAGGGTCTGGCTGCCGGTATCCACCCGCAGTTCGGGGGCCTCCGGCGCTTCGTAGGGGCTGGAGATGCCGGTGAAGTCCTTGATCTCGCCAGCGCGGGCCTTGGCGTAGAGCCCCTTGGTGTCGCGCTGTTCGCACACGTCCAGGTCGGCGGCGCAGTGGATTTCGATGAAGTCGCCGGCGGCCACCAGGGCCCGGGCCCGGTCGCGGTCGGCCTTGAACGGTGACACGAAGGCGGTGAGCACCACCACGCCGGCGTCGAGGAACAGCTTGCTCACCTCACCGATGCGGCGGATGTTCTCCTCGCGGTCGGCATCGGAGAAGCCCAGGTCCTTGCAGAGGCCATGGCGGATGTTGTCGCCGTCGAGCACGTAGCAGGCCAGGCCTTGCTCAAACAGGGCCGCATTCACGGCGTTGGCCAGGGTGCTCTTGCCGGAGCCGCTGAGGCCGGTGAACCAGAGGATGGCGCTGCGGTGGCCCCGCCGCTGGGCCCGGGCGGCGCGATCCACCGAGGCGTGGTGCCAGGCGATGTTGGTGGAGGCCCCTTGGGTCGTGACGTCGCCGTAGGGGGCGCTGGGGGCGGCCATCGTGGGTGCTGCGGGCTGATGGGCCAAGTATCTCCCGCGGCCCGCGGCCCTCAGCCCCCCGCCTGCTTGGGCTTGTAGCCGGCCTGCTCCAGGGCCTCCAGGGCCGCGGCCACCTGGTCGCCCTGCAGTTCGATCAGGCCGTCCTTGAGGGTGCCGCCGGTGCCGGCGCGGGCCTTCAGGGTTTTCAGCAGGGCCTTGAGTTCCGCCTCCGGGGCCTCCAGGCCGCTGATGGCGGTCACCAGCTTTCCCCCCTTGCCGGCCTTGGTGCGCTGCACCCGCACCCGTTGCTGGGCCTTGGCGGTGGGCTCCGCTGCTGGCCCTGGGTTGCGGGCCAGGCTCTCCGGCCTGCTGAATTCCTGCCAGCCCCCCTTGGCCATGGCCGCTTCTGTCGCTACACCCAGTTGAGCGCAGCCGCGGATCCGCCATCGACCTGCCCCCCCTGCAGATGGAAATGGTGCGGCTGGGGCTGCGGGGGGAACCGGCCCGCGAGCTCTGCCGCCCCCAGCCGCCCGGCGCGCCCCTGGGCCTGGATGCCTCCTTCAGCGGCAGCACCCCCTGCCGCCGCGAGGCCCGTGGCATCCGCATCGATGAGCCCCCCGGCTGGCCCCCCTTGCCCCCTCCGCCCCCCTGAGCGAGGCCCGGGCGCTGGCCCGCTGGCCGCCTTCCTACGCTGGGTCGATTCCGCTTCGGGTTTGGTGACCAGCACGCTCCCCCAGGTTGACCCGGCCGCCCTGGAGCTTGGCGCCCGCCCGAATGGTCTGGGCCGCTACGGCCAGTTCGGCGGCCAGTACGTGCCGGAAACCCTGATCCCCGCCCTGGCGGAGCTGGAGCAGGCCGCTGCAGAGGCCTGGAGGGATCCCGCCTTCACCGACCGGCTCAACCACCTGCTGCGCACCTATGTGGGGCGCCCCAATCCGCTCTATGAGGCGGAGCGGCTCACGGAGCACTACCGCCGCGCCGATGGGGGGCCGCGCATCTGGCTGAAGCGCGAAGACCTCAACCACACCGGCGCCCACAAGATCAACAACGCCCTCGGTCAGGCGCTGCTGGCCCTGCGCATGGGCAAGAAGCGGATCATTGCTGAAACCGGCGCCGGCCAGCACGGCGTGGCCACGGCCACCGTGTGCGCCCGCTTCGGCCTGGAGTGTGTGGTGTACATGGGCGCCGAGGACATGCGCCGCCAGGCCCTCAATGTGTTCCGCATGCGGCTGCTCGGGGCCACGGTGCAGCCGGTGACCGCCGGCACCGCCACCCTCAAGGACGCCACCAGCGAAGCCATCCGCGATTGGGTGACCAACGTGGAGACCACCCACTACATCCTTGGGTCGGTGGCGGGCCCCCATCCCTTCCCGATGCTGGTGCGCGATTTCCATGCCGTGATCGGCGAGGAAACCAAGCGCCAGTGCCAGGAGGCCTTCGGCCGCAACCCCGATGTGCTGGTGGCCTGTGTGGGCGGGGGGTCCAACGCGATGGGCCTGTTCCATCCCTTTGTGCCCGACACCGCCGTGCGGCTGGTGGGGGTGGAGGCCGCCGGCGATGGCGTGGCCACCGGCCGCCATGCCGCCACCATCACCGAGGGCCGCGTGGGGGTGCTCCACGGCGCCATGAGCCTGCTGCTGCAGGACAGCGAGGGCCAGGTGCAGGAGGCCCACTCCATCAGCGCCGGCCTTGATTACCCCGGTGTGGGGCCCGAGCACAGCTACCTCAAGACCATCGGCCGGGCCGAATACGGCGCCGTCACCGATGCGGAAGCCCTCGACGCCCTGCAGCTGCTCTGCCGCCTGGAGGGGATCATCCCCGCCCTGGAGACGGCCCATGCCTTCGCCTGGCTCGACAAGCTTTGCCCCACCCTCGCCCCCGGCACGGAAGTGGTGGTGAACCTCTCCGGCCGCGGCGACAAGGATGTCAACACCGTGGCCGAGCGCCTGGGGGATGGGCTCGGCGGCTGAGCACCGCGCAACGGTGGCGTCAGCCCAGGAGCCGCTCCAGGGTGCGCGCCACCGCCTGCACGGCGGAGCGGGCGGTGGCATAGGCCATCCGCATCGGGCCGATCAGGGCCACCTGCCCCTGGCCATCGGGCCCTGCCCCGTAGCTGGCCTGCACCACGGCGCAGGGCCCCAGGGCGGGATGGGGGTGTTCCGAGCCGATCCACACGCCCCCCAGCCCACCGGCCTGCTCGCTCAGCAGCACCTGGCCGGGCTGCTCCTCCACCAGCTGCAGCAGCGGCCGCAGGCTGTCACTGCGCTGAAACTCCGGCTGCAGCAGCAGACCCCCCAGCCCCATGGTGAGGGCGACCTGGGGGGCGCTGGGCAGGCTCTGCCGGTGGCTGCGTAGCCCCTGGCGCAACACTTCACCGCTGAGCTTCAGCTGGCTGGGCAGGGATGGCCAGCGCAGGTCCCCGCGGCTGAGTTGGTCACAGGCCCAGCGCTCCAGGGCCGGCAGTTCGCCATGGGCGGCCGCCGGCAGCCGCAGGTTGAGGTTGCTGGCGCAGGCCCCCTCCTCCACCAGAAACACCAGCAGCCGCTCGCCGCTGGGCACCAGCCGCAGGGCCTGCAGCCGCGGGTTGCGCCGTTGCGGGCGGGTGATCAGGCTCAGCAGCCCGGTGAGATCCGCCAGGCGCCGGGCCAGCTGCAGCAGCAGATCATCGAGGGCCGCCCACTGCAGGCTCAGCCCCATCAGTTCCCGTTCCAACTGCCCCACCGCCACCCCCGGTGCCGGCAGCAGGCAGTCCACGTAATGGCGGTAGCCCCGCTGGCTGGGGACGCGCCCGGCGGAGGTGTGGGGTTGGGTCAGCAGGCCCCGCTGTTCCAGGGCCCCCATGGCGGAGCGCACCGTGGCGGGGCTGGCATCCAGCCCGAAGCGCTGCACCAGGGTTTTGCTGCCCACCGGTTCGGTGGTGTCCACGTAGTGGCGCACCGTGGCCTGCAGCACTTCCCGTTGCCGGCGCGGCAGCAGCTGCACAGGGTGCGGTGCGAATCGTGCAGCGATCGTAGGGGCGGCGGCCGGCGCGCAGGCCAGGGCCGCTCAGTACCGCGGCACCCCGGGGTCCACCTCCACGCTCCAGGCGTCGATGCCCCCCTGCAGGTTCCACACCTGTTCGTAGCCCTGGGCCTCCATCAGCCAACAGCCGAATTGCCAGCTGCGCACCCCCGCGTGGCAGAGCACCACCACGGGCCGCTCTGGATCCAGCAGGGCCGGCAGCCGTTCGATCCAGCCCTGGGAGCTGCCCAGGGGCAGATGCACCACCGGCTCCGCCAGTCGTGCCAGCTCCAGCTCCATCGGTTCGCGCACATCCACCAGCTGCAGCGGCTCGCCGGCCTCGAGGCGGGCTTTCAGCTCTCGGGCGCTGAGCGGGGATGGGCTGGCCATCGCGGCACCGTAGCCAGGGGCCCGGCCATGCATAAAGATGAGGCCACACCTGTGTGCGAGGCATGAGGGCGCGCCCCTTCCTGGCGGCTGTGCTGGCGGTGGCCGTGGCGTTGCTGACGGCCGCGGCGGCGGGATGGTGGCTGCTGTGGCACCACAGCCCCCTGGCCCTGCAGACCCAGCGGCTGGAGCTACCCCTGGCGGCCCGCTTCGTGCCCCGCACCGCCCCCCTGAGCCTGCATTGGCTGGTGGCCCCGGACCAGCCCGCCGCCTATGCCCGGGCCGTGGCGCGCCCCCGCCAGCGCCGTGAAGCCGCCGCCGCCGCCGACCGCCTGCGGGATGGGGCCTTCGCCGCCGCCGGCCTGGACTACCGCTCGGAGTTGGCCCCCTGGCTGGGGAGCCAGAGCAGCTTCGCCCTGCTCACCCCGCCGGAGGCCAAGCAACCTCCGGGCTGGGTGCTGGCCCTGCGCAGCCGTGACAGCGCCGGCGCCCGCCGCTTCCTGCAGCGCTTCTGGCAGACCCGCAGCCTCGCCGGCACCGACCTGCAGATCAGCAGTTATCGGGGCATGGGCCTGATCAGCGGCCGCGGCGCCCTGCTGGGGCAGACACCCCAGCCCCTGGCCACCGCCCTGATCAACGACGACCTGGTGTTGATCGCCTCGGGCCGCGGCGTGCTGGAGCAGGCGCTGGATGTGTCCCAGATCGATGAGCTCAACCAGGCCGCCAGCCAACCCCTGCAGCGGGCGGTGGCCCGTCTGGGCCAGGGGGTGGCCCTGCTCACCGCCCGCCCCCAGGCCATGGAGCAATGGCTGGGGTTGCCGGCCACCGACAACGGTGCCATTGAACTGGTGGCGGCCCTCAGCCCCGCCGGCGCTGGGGTGAGCGTGGATGCCCTCACCCAACTGCACGATCCCCTGCCGCCCCTGGCGGCGCTTCCCGCCGATCTGCCCCAGCAGCTGCAGACCCCGGCCACCAGCCTGGCCCTGCTGAGCCAGCCCGCCCAGCTGCTGGATGGCGACGGCGCCAGCCCCTGGGCGCGGCTGCTGGCCCCGCTGCTGCAGCGCGCCCTGGCCAGTGCCGCCGGCCCCCTGCCCCAGCTGGTGGCCGCCGCCGATGGGGGCCCCCTGCTCTGGGCTGACCAGCCGGAGGGCTGGTTGCTGGCCACCCGGCCCGATCAGCCCCCCCTGGAGCCATTGCAGGCCGACCTGGAGCAGCAGGGCTTCAGCCTCTCGCCCCTGGAGAGCAAGGGCCTCACCGTGCAGGCCTGGACCCGCCTGCAATCCCGCCCGGTGAAGGGCAACCCCGATCAACTCCAGGCCCAGCTGGCCGGCGCCCGCAGCCAGGAGCGCGGTTGGGCCTGGTGGGGCCAGGGGCTGGCGGTGCTCACCCAGCAGCATGAGGGGCGCCATCTGCCCGAGGCGCGGCTGGATCAGCTGCAGGCGCTGGGGGCCCCCGCCGCGCCGTTGCAGTGGGCCATGGATGGGGCCACGGCCCAGGGGCTGCTGCGCCGCTGGCAGCCCTGGCGCCTGCTCAACACCCTGGCCAGCACGCCGCTCACCCCCAGCGTCGAGGGGGCGGCCCTGAGTCTGGAGCCGGACGGGGCTGACCGCCGGGCCCTGCGGCTGCGGGCGGCCCTGCAGCTGCGCAGCTGAGGGCCGGCCATGACCCGCAAGCGCGAATTGCTGCTGCTGCGCCACGGCATCGCTGAGGAGCGCAGCCCCGACCTCGATGACGGCCAGCGCAGCCTCACCGCCGAGGGGCGCGAGCGCAGTCTGCTGCTGCTGCAGCGCCTGGTGGAGCTTGATCTGGGCTGTGATCTGGTGCTCAGCAGCCCCCTGGTGCGCGCCCGCCAAACCGCCGAGCTGGCGGTGGCGGCTGGCCTGGCCTCCGAGCTGGAGCTGGCCGCCTCCCTGGCCCCGCTGGCGGATCCGCTGCCGCTGCTGGAGCGCTGGCTGGGTCCCCTCTCGCCCCGCTCCGGCTGGCGCCGGCTGGCCCTGGTGGGCCACGAGCCCGACCTCAGCACCCTGGCGGCCCTGTTGATCGGGGTGCCCATGGGCCAGGCCCCCGGGGCCCTGCAGCTCAAGAAGGCCGGCGTGGCCCTGCTGCAGTGGAGCCAGACCCCCCAGGGCCCCCTGCCGGGCTCCGCCCGCCTGGCGCTGCTGCTGCCGCCGCGGCTGCTGCTGGGCCGCCGCAGCCCCGATTCCGCATCCGAGGCCTGATCCGACGCCCCATCCGGTGGCTAGCGCCACCAAAGCGCCGATGGGCTGGCCTTAGGTTGCCAACACGCGAAAGGACAGCAGCACCGTGGGGGAGGCAACAGTGCAACCGGCCGCTCCGGCGTACCGCCCGGGGTTGGAGGGGGTGCCCGCCACCCAGTCCTCCGTGTGCGACATCGACGGCCAGCGGGGCCTGCTCACCTACCGCGGCTACAGCGTGGAGGAGCTGGCGGCCCACAGCACCTTCCTGGAGACCGCCTACCTGCTGATCTGGGGGGAGCTGCCCACCGCGGATCAGCTGCGGGAGTTTGAGCACGAGGTGCAGATGCACCGCCGGGTGAGCTTCCGCATCCGGGACATGATGAAGTGCTTCCCCTCCCAGGGGCACCCGATGGATGCGCTGCAGAGCAGCGCCGCCTCCCTGGGGCTGTTCTATTCCCGCCGCGCCCTCGATAACCCCGAATACATCATCTCGGCGGTGGTGCGGCTGATCGCCAAGATCCCCACGATGGTGGCGGCGTTCCAGCTGATCCGCAAAGGCCAGGACCCGATCCAGCCCCGCGACGATCTGCCCTACTCCGCCAATTTCCTCTACATGCTCACGGAGCGGGAGCCGGACCCCCTGGCGGCCCGCATCTTTGATGCCTGCCTGATCCTCCACGCCGAGCACAGCCTCAACGCCAGCACCTTCAGTGCCCGCGTCACCGCCAGCACCCTCACCGACCCCTACGCCGTGGTGGCCTCCGCCGTGGGCACCCTCGCCGGACCCCTGCATGGCGGCGCCAACGAGGACGTGCTGGCCATGCTCGAGGCCATCGGCAGCGCCGACCAGGTGGAGCCCTGGCTGGAGCGGGCCATCGCTGAGAAGCAGAAGATCATGGGCTTCGGCCACCGCGAATACAAGGTGAAGGATCCCCGGGCGGTGATCCTCCAGAAGCTGGCGGAGCAGCTGTTCGACCAGTTCGGCCAAGACCCCCTCTACGACCTGGCCCGCAAGTTGGAGGCGGTGGCGGCGGAGCGCTTGGGCCCCAAGGGCATCTACCCCAACGTCGACTTCTATTCCGGCCTCGTGTACCGCAAGCTCGGCATTCCCGAGGATCTGTTCACGCCGATCTTCGCCATCGCCCGCACCGCCGGCTGGCTGGCCCATTGGAAGGAGCAACTCGGCGCCAACCGCATCTACCGGCCCACGCAGATCTACACCGGCTCACAAGGGCGGCATTGGCAACCGCTGCAGGCCCGATAAGCGCTGCGGCCTCCTAAGTTGCCCCCATCCAACGGCCAGCCATGGTGAGCGCCACTCCTGCTGTTGTGAGCCCGGGGCTGAGTTCAGGTCTCGACCTTGAGGCCAGCTTCACCACGGTGCTGGAGGGCCTGGGGATGTCCCCCGGGGCGGCCCACCTGCTGTGGCTGCCCCTGCCCATGCTGCTGGTGCTGGTGGCCGCGGTGGTGGGCGTGCTGGTGAACGTGTGGCTGGAGCGCAAGATCTCCGCCGCCGTGCAGCAGCGCATCGGCCCCGAATACGCCGGTGCCCTCGGCATCCTGCAGCCCATGGCCGATGGCCTCAAGCTGCTGTTCAAGGAGGACATCATTCCGGCCCGGGCCGATGGCCTGCTGTTCACCCTGGGGCCGGTGCTGGTGCTGGTGCCGGTGATCCTCAGCTGGCTGGTGGTGCCGTTTGGCCAGAACCTGTTGATCAGCAATGTGGGGGTGGGGATCTTTCTGTGGATCTCCCTCAGCAGCATCCAGCCCATCGGCCTGTTGATGGCCGGCTACGCCTCCAACAACAAGTACTCGCTGTTGGGGGGGCTGCGGGCGGCGGCCCAGTCGATCTCCTATGAGATTCCCCTCGCCCTGGCGGTGCTGGCGGTGGTGATGATGAGCAACTCGCTCAGCACCGTCGACATCGTCGACCAGCAGACCGGGGCGGGCATCCTCAGCTGGAACATCTGGCGTCAGCCGGTGGGCTTCGTGATCTTCTGGATCTGCGCCCTGGCGGAATGTGAGCGCCTGCCCTTCGACCTCCCGGAGGCGGAGGAGGAGCTGGTGGCCGGCTACCAGACCGAATACGCCGGCATGAAGTTCGCCCTCTTCTATCTGGGCAGCTACATCAACCTGGTGCTCTCGGCCCTGTTGGTATCGGTGCTGTACCTGGGCGGCTGGGGCTTCCCCCTGCCGGTGGAGTGGATCGTGGGGCTCACCGGCCAGCCCATCGATGCCCCCCTGGTGCAGGTGATCACCGCCACCACCGGCATCGTGATGACGGTGCTGAAGGCCTACTTGCTGGTGTTCTTCGCGATCCTGCTGCGCTGGACCGTGCCCCGGGTGCGCATCGACCAGCTGCTCGACCTGGGCTGGAAGTTTCTGCTTCCCGTGGCCCTGGTCAACCTGCTGGTGACCGCCGGCCTCAAGCTGGCCTTCCCCGCCATCTTCGGCGGCTGACCGTCACCCATCGCCTCCCCCTCCATGTTCGGGTTCCTCAAGAAAGTCGGCGATTACACCCGCGATGCGGTGGGTGCCGCCAATTACCTCACCCAGGGTCTGTCGGTCACCTTCGACCACCTGCGCCGCCGGCCGATCACGGTGCAGTACCCCTACGAGAAGCTGATCCCCTCGGAGCGCTACCGCGGGCGCATCCACTACGAGTTCGACAAGTGCATCGCCTGCGAGGTGTGCGTGCGGGTGTGCCCCATCAATCTGCCGGTGGTGGATTGGGTGATGAACAAGGCCACCAAGAAGAAGGAGCTGCGCAATTACTCCATCGATTTCGGGGTGTGCATTTTCTGCGGCAACTGCGTGGAGTACTGCCCCACCAATTGCCTCTCGATGACCGAGGAATACGAGTTGGCGGCCTTCGATCGCCACAGCCTTAATTACGACAACGTGGCCCTCGGGCGCCTGCCCACGAGTGTCACCAGCGATCCGGCGGTGCTGCCCCTGCGGGAGCTGGCCTATCTGCCCAAGGGGGAGATGGATCCCCACGGTGTTGACCCCAGCCGCCCCCGCGCTGGCCAGCTGCCGGCCCAGGTGCTGGAAACCCTGCCAAAATCCCAACCCGCAGCCGCTGAGTCCGCCACCGGCGAGGAGACCCCCTGATGACCATCGCCTCCTCCACCCAGCTGATCTGCTTCGTGGCCCTCTCGGCCGCGGTGGCCATCGGCGCCCTGGGTGTGGTGCTGCTGCCCAACATCGTCTACTCCGCCTTCCTGCTGGGCGGTGTTTTTCTGTCGGTGGCGGGCCTCTACCTGCTGCTCAACGCCAGCTTTGTGGCGGCCGCCCAAATCCTGGTCTACGTGGGCGCCGTGAACGTGTTGATCCTGTTCGCGATCATGCTCGTGAACAAGCAGGAAAACCTGGCGGCCATCCCAGGCCTGGGGTTGCGCCGTGTGCTCTCCGGCGCCGTTTGTGCCGGCCTGTTCACCCTGCTGCTGCGGGTGGCCTTCACCACCCCCTGGGCCACCCCGGGCCCCACACCCGTGGGGGAGGAAGCCACCCTTCGCATCGGCGAGCACCTGTTCAGCGACTACCTGCTGCCGTTTGAGCTGGCCTCGGTGCTGCTGTTGATGGCCATGATCGGCGCCATCGTGCTGGCTCGCCGCGATGTGTTCAGCGCCGACGTCGCCACCGGTGAACCGGTGGATCAGGGCCTGATTGAAAAGTCCCGCACCCCCCTGCTGCTGGAGAAGACCAACCCATGAGCTTTGAGCTGCCCACCACCGTGCCCCTGCAGGCCTACCTGGCCCTGGCGGCGATCCTGTTTTGCACCGGCGTCTGGGGGCTGATCAACAGCCGCAACGCCGTGCGGGTGCTGATGAGCATTGAGCTGATGCTCAACGCCGTGAACATCAACCTGATGGCCTTCTCCAGCTACATCGATGGCCAGCTGATCCGCGGCCAGGTGTTCGCCATCTTCGTGATCACCGTGGCGGCCGCCGAGGCGGCGGTGGGCCTGGCGATCCTGCTCTCCCTGTATCGGAACCGTGAAACGGTGGACATGGAGCGTTTCAACCTGTTGCGCTGGTAGGCACCCTGGGGGCAGCTTCCTGTCCCCATGCGGCTCGATACCGTCTGGTTGATTCACCGTGCCGCCAGCCAGGCGGCCCTGCGCCAGGCTCGCCGCTGCGCCGAGAGCCTGCGGCAGCAGGGCGTTTCCGTGGCGGTGGCCATGAGCGGCCCCAGCGCCAACCCGTTTCCAGGGCTGCTGGCGGATGAGGGCCAAGCCCCCGATCTGGCGGTGGTGTTGGGGGGTGACGGCACGGTGCTGGGGGCGGCCCGGCACCTGGCGCCCCTGGGGGTGCCCCTGTTGAGCTTCAACGTGGGGGGGCATTTCGGCTTCCTGGCCCAGGAGCGCAAGCTGCTCACCCAGGGGGCCGCCAGCGACGCCGACCCCCTGGCGGATCTCTGGCAGCGCCTGCGGGATGACCGCTTCGCCCTGCAGCGGCGCATGATGCTCGAGGCCCGCATCGATGATGCCGAGGCTGTGCACACGGCCCTCAACGACTTCTACTTCCGGCCCGGCCTGGAGGATGAGGCCCCCACCTGTGTGCTCGAGCTGGAGATCGACGGCGAGGTGGTGGACCAGTACCGCGGCGATGGCCTGATCATCGCCACCGCCACCGGCTCCACCGGCTACTCCATGGCGGCCGGCGGCCCGATCCTGCACCCTGGGGTGGAGGCGATCGTGGTGAATCCGATCTGCGCCATGAGCCTCTCCAGCCGGCCCCTGGTGGTGCCGCCCCGGGCCCAGCTGGCGGTGTGGCCCCTGGGGGAATCCAACCGCAAGGTGCGCCTCTGGAAGGATGGCGCCCACGCCTGCGTGCTGGAGCCTGGCGACCGCTGCCGCGTGGGGCGCTCCCCCCACGCCGCCGTGATGGTGCTGCTGGAGCAGAGCCCCTCCTACTACCGCAGCCTCAGTCGCAAACTGCACTGGGCCGGCAGCCTCACCGCCGCCGAACCCTCCCCCAACTGACCCCACCTGCCATGGCCCTGGAGATCGAACGCCGGTTTCTGGTGTGTGGCGAGGCCTGGCGGCCCCTGGTGCGCTGGAGCCAGACCCTGCAGCAGGGCTACCTGGCGGGCTCCGCCGATGGGCTCACCCTGCGGGTGCGCAGCGATGGCGGCGCTGGCGCCTGGTTGACCCTCAAATATCCGGCCGGTGGCATCGCCCGCCAGGAGTTTGAGTACCCCATCCCACCCGCCGATGCCCAGGCGTTGCTGGAGCGGAGTGCCACCCGCGTGTGCAAGCGGCGCCACGGCCTCGCCCTGCCGGGGGGCGAGTGGGTGCTGGATGTGTTCAGCGACGCGAACGCCCCCCTGGTGATCGCCGAAGTGGAGCTGGAGCGGGCTGAGCAGCCGCTGGAGTTGCCCCGTTGGTGCAGCCTGGAGATCACCGCCAACGGTGAATTCAGCAATGCCGCCCTAGCCCAGAGGCCCTTCTCCGCCTGGACCGCCGCGGAGCAGAGGCCCTGGCTGGAGGCGCTGCAGCTCAGCGCTGGGTCTCCTCCTGGGGCAGGCTGCAGCAGTTGAAGCCGTCGCGGCAGATCTTGCCGTGGTCCATGGCCCAGTTGAGCAACGCCACGCGGTTCTTGGCGCCGGTTTTGGTGAACACGTTGCTCACGTGGTTGTCCACCGTGCGCTTGCTGATCATCAGGCGCTCACCGATCTCCTGGTTGGTGAGCCCCTGGGCCACCAGTTCGATGATTTCCAGTTCCCGCTCCGAGAGCTCCATGCGCTGATGGCTGAGGTCTCCCAGGTCGGACATCACTGCCTCTAGGCCTTGTTGCGCACTGTAGGCAGCCCGCCGCCTCGGGGCTTGCCGCCGCCTCGCCGTTGCCCCCTGGTTGATGATGGGCCGATCCGAGTCGGGCGATTTGCGGCTGCAGCAGGCACTGGAGGCGGGATCCTTCGCCATCACCGCCGAGGTGATGCCGCCCCGGGGTGGCGATGCCAGCCGCACCCTGGACCATGCCCGCCTGCTCAAGGGGCTGGTGCATGCGGTGAACGTCACCGACGGCAGCCGCGCCGTGATGCGCATGAGCAGCTTGGCGGTGTGCAAGCTGCTGTTGGAGGCGGGCCTCGAACCGGTGTGGCAGCTGGCCTGCCGCGACCGCAACCGCATCGGTCTGCAGGCGGAGCTGCTGGGGGCCCATGCCCTGGGCATCCGCAACCTGCTCTGCCTCACCGGTGATCCCGTGCGGGCCGGTGATCAGCCGGAGGTGCGGCCGGTGAATGAGCTGGAAGCCGTGCGCCTGCTGCAGCAGGTGAGTGCCTTCAACCGCGGTGAGGATCCGGTGAACGGCCCGCTGGCCGATGGCCCCACGGCACTCTTCGCCGGCGCCGCCGCTGATCCCCAGTCGCCCAGCTGGAGCGGCCTCAAGAGCCGCATCGCCCGCAAGCGCGAGGCCGGTGCCCGCTTTCTGCAGACCCAGATGGTGATGGATGCCGACTGCCTCCAGCGTTTCGTGGAGGAGATTGCGGCTCCCCTGCAGTTGCCGGTGCTGGCGGGGGTGTTTCTGTTGAAGTCGGCCAAGAACGCCGCCTTCATCAACCGGGCGGTGCCCGGCGCCAACATCCCCCAGGCGGTGATCGATCGGCTGGCGGCCGCCAGCGATCCCGCCGATGAGGGCATCACCATCGCCGCCGAGCAGGTGGCCCGTTATGCCGCTGTAGCCCAGGGGGTGCACCTGATGGCGGTGAAAGCCGAGGAGCGGATCCCCCTGATCCTGGAGCGCTCTGGGATCAGCTCGCGTTGCTGATCGCCAGGTCGGTGCCCAGCAATTCGGCCAGGGCCTTCTGCTGGGGGGAGGGGGCGATGTGGTCCTGCCGGCGCACGTCGGTGATCAGCCAGTCGAGGGCCGCTTCCTGGAGGTCGAAGTGGTCGCCGTTGCGGTCAACGCAGTAGCGGCCGAACACCAGCTTCTCCACCAGCCGCACGCCGGGGCCGATGCGCGAGTAGTCGAAGATGATCGAGTTGTCGATCGTGGCCCCTTCGCAGATGTGGCAGCTGGGGCCGATCATCGCCGGGCCAATGATCGTGGCGCCGTCTTCGATGCGGGTCATGCCCCCCACGTAGATGGGGCCCTCCACGTTCACCTTGTCCCAGTTGGCGGCCACGTTCAGGCCGGCGAAGATGCCGGGCCGCACCTCCTTGCCGGGGATCTGCACCTGGCGCACCTGGCCCTGCAGCACGCTGCGGATCGCCTGCCAGTAATCAGGCACCTTGCCGATGTCCACCCATTCGAATTCCATCGGCAGGGCGTAGAAGGCGGCGCCGTCCTCCACCAGCCGCGGGAACAGGTCGGAGCCGATGTCAAAGGGCACGCCGGCGGGCACGTAATCGAGCACCGCGGGCTCGAAGATGTAGATGCCGGTGTTGATCATGTCGCTGGCGGCCTCATCCACCGCCGGCTTCTCCTGGAAGGAGCGCACCCGGCCGTCGTCGTCGGTCACCACCACGCCGTAACTGCTCACCTGCTCGCGGGGCACCCGCTTGGTGATCATGCTGGCCATGGCCCCCTTGGCCTTGTGGCGCCGCACCGCTTCGCTGAGGTCGAGATCGATCAGGGCATCGCCGCAGAGCACCACGAAGGTGTCGTCGAAGAAGCGCTGGAAGGTCTGGATTTTCTTGAGGCCGCCGGCGGAACCCATGGCGTCGCCGATCAGTTCGCCATCTTCGATGCGGCCTTCAAAGCTGTACGCGATCTCGACACCGAAGCGCTGGCCATCGCGGAAGTAGTTCTCGATCTCCTCAGCCAGGTGGGACACATTCACCATGATTTCGGTGAATCCGTGTTCCCTCAGCAACTCCAGCAGAAACTCCATCACGGGTTTCTGCAGGATGGGGATCATCGGTTTGGGGATGGTGTGGGTGATCGGTCGCACCCGCGTCCCCTTCCCGGCCGCCAGGATCATCGCCTTCATCGGCGCTGTCTGCTTTCGGTGAGTGGCGCCACCCTAGGCAATGGCCTCAGGCGGCAACCGGCTCCCGAGACGGCCCCCGAGCTGACCCCAGCTCAGCGGGCAGCGGCAGTTGCACGCTCTCCTGTTCGATCAGCAGCCGCTTGAGTTGCAGCGGGCCGAACAGGCCCCCCTGCTGCTCCAGCTCCACCTTGCCCTGGGAGCACAGGAACAGCAGCGCCCAGAACACTCCCACCCGGTCGCAGTCGAGGTCGGCCGGGGCGGTGGCCGCCCAGGTCTCCACCAGGCCATCGAAGGGCATCCACTCGAGGGCTTCCGGCCGCTGCAGCAGGAACTGGCTCAGGGCGGCGGTGGTTTCGGGGAGCTTTTCGCGGTGGGCCAGGGCCGCCACCTGCTCGATCACCGCCCGATCGCTGAAGCGTTTGCTGCGCTGCCGCTGGCGAACCTTGCCCTCCTCCTGCTCCAGCCGTTCGGCGATCTCCTCCAGCTGCCGGATCAGCTCCCCCAGGGTCACCGGCCGCTGCAGCGGCGGCGGCGCCACCGGCCGCCGCAGCAGGTGCCGCTCCGGGCGCCGCGGCAGCTCCACCCCGGGGCTGATCAACCAGCCCTGGCCCTCGGCGTCGAAGTCGTAGCTGAAGTCCTCCTCCAGGGCCGGCTCGGGCGGGAAGGTCTGGGCCTCCAGCACCTCGGCCTTGAGGCTCACCAGCATCGAGGCGGCCAGAAAGGCCTCACTGGTTTCCGCCAGGTCCTGTTCGTAGCTGCCGCCATGGCCCATGGCCGCCACCAGGCGTGGCACTTCGATGCGCTGCCGCAGCTGGTCGAGGAAGCCGTCCACGACGGCAATCACATCCACGTCCCAGGGGTCGAGCTCACCCCGTTCGGCCGCATCCTGCAGCAGCCGGATGGCCAGTCTGGCGCCAGCTGTGGCCAAGGATCAGCCTGGACTGCCCCCAAGGTACCGGCTTTTAGGCCGCTTCGCTCTGGGCGGAGCTCTGCCCGGCGGCCGGCAGCAGCGACAGCTGGGCATCCACAGTGGCGCGGTAGCGCTCCACGTCCTGCTCCAGCTCGCGGATGCGCACCTGCTGGGCCTCCAGATCGCCGGGGTTGATCTGGTTTTCCACCCGCCTCACCACGCCGGTCCACACCGCAAACACCCAGGCCGCGGTGGCACCGATGCCCCCCACCAACAGCAGCAGCGCCGCCAGGGGCATGGTGGTGCTCAGGCCGGGCAGAAAACGCACCGTGGTGGTGGCGGTGTTCTCCAGGGTGAACATCACCATCGCCAGGCCGAAACTGAAGATCAGCAGGAAATTCAGCTGCTTCATCGGATGGGGAGCGGCAGGTTTCGGTGCCCGAGGCTACGCAGATCGCCCCGATCCTGCACGCCGTTTCGGCCCTCAGCAGAGCTTCGTTACCCGAGCCCCGGAGCCCGCAGCGGCGCCTGCCGAATCAGGGCGGCGGAGCCGGTGGGGGCATTGAGGGCCTGCACCGCCCGGCTGTCGAGCCCCACCAGCTGCTCCATCGAGGCGCGGTAGGTGTCGGTCATCAGCCGTGGGTACAGCCCGATGCCGATGATCGGCACCAGCAGGCAGCCGATGATGTAGATCTCGCGCGGTTCGGCATCCACCAGGTGGGTGTGGGCCACCAGTTCCGCCTTCTCCTTGCCGTAGAAAATCTCCCGCAGCATCGAGAGCAGGTAGATCGGTGTGAGGATCACGCCGATGGCCGCCAGGCCGGTGATCACCACGCGGAACGGCAGCGTGTAGGCCTCATCGGTGGCGAAGCCCACGAACACCATCAGCTCACTCACGAAGCCGCTCATGCCCGGCAGGGCCAGGGAGGCCAGGGAGCAGACGGTCCAGAGGGCAAACATCTTGCGCATCTTTTGGCCCACGCCGCCCATCTCATCGAGCTGCAGGGTGTGGGTGCGGTCGTAGGTGGCCCCCACCAGGAAGAACAGGGAGGCGCCGATCAGGCCGTGGCTGATCATCTGCAACATGGCTCCGCTGGAGCCCAGGGCGCTGAAGCTGCCGATGCCGATCAGCACGAAGCCCATGTGGCTGATGGAGCTGTAGGCGATCTTGCGTTTGAGGTTGCGCTGGGCGAAGGAGGTGAGGGCGGCGTAGATGATGTTCACCACCCCCAGCACCACCAGCAGCGGTGCGAACACCGCATGGGCGTCCGGGAGGATCTGGCAGTTGAAGCGCAGCAGTGCGTAGCCGCCCATCTTCAGCAGGATCCCGGCCAGCAGCATGTGCACCGGCGCCGTGGCCTCCCCGTGGGCATCCGGCAGCCAGGTGTGGAGCGGCACGATCGGCAGCTTCACGCCGAAGGCGATGAGCAGGCCCGCATAGGCCAGCAGCTGGAACTTCACCGAGAAGCCCTTGGCCATCAGATCGGTGTAATCGAAGCTGGTGTGGCCGCCGTAGAAGGCCATCGCCAGGCCCGCCAGCAGGATGAACAGGGAGCTGCCAGCGGTGTAGAGGATGAATTTGGTGGCGGCGTACTGACGTTTCTTGCCCCCCCAGATCGCCAGCAGCAGATACACCGGCAGCAGCTCCAGTTCCCAGGCCAGGAAGAACAGCAGCATGTCCTGCACGGCGAATACGGCGATCTGGCCGCCATCCATGGCCAGCAGCAGGAAATAAAACAAGCGCGGCTTAAAGCTCACCGGCCAAGCCGCCAGCACCGCCAGGGCGGTGATGAAGCTGGTGAGCAGGATCAGCGGCATCGAGATGCCGTCGGCCCCCACCGACCAGGCCAGCCCCAGGTCGGGCAGCCAGCTCACCTTCTCCACCAGCTGCAGGTTGGGGTTGCTGGGGTCGTAGCCGTTTAGGTAGCCGCCCACGGTGAGCAGGAAGGTGGTCAGCGCCACCCCCAGGGCAAACCAGCGCACCTGCTTGCCCTCGCCCTTGTCCGGCACGAAGGGAATGCAGAGGGCGGCCGCGATCGGGAACAGAATCGAGGCGCTGAGCCAGGGGAAGGCCGTGCCGCTGGCCTGGGCTGTGGCGGTGGCCAGGCTGACGGCGAAATCCAGGGGCACTGATCGGCGCTGGGTGCTGGCCGGAGTGTAGAAATCCTGCTCAGGTCTGCCCGGTTGCCGTGCCGGATGTCACACAGAGCGTTGTGGGTTGGGGTGTTGCGCCGAGGCGCTCACCGCGTGGGCGGACATCGCCTCGGCGCAACACCCCAACCATTTGGAGGGAGGCGGGCATCTGACGGCTAGGGGCCTGTTTGACGCTGGGGCTTAGCCGAGGGCGCCGAAGAGCACCACCAGGGCGATGACGCCGCCGAACACGATCAGGGCATAGAACTGCGCCCGGCCGGTTTCGAAGTATTTGAGGCCTTCGCCGCTGCCGAGGGTCACCAGGCCGGTGAGGTTCACGACGCCGTCCACCACCTTGGAGTCCACCTCCAGCACGGAGCGGGCCAGCTTGCGGCTGCCCTGCACGAACAACTTGTCGTTGATGTCGTCGAGGTACCACTTGTTGGCCAGGAAGGCATTCACCGCCGGGAAACGGCCGGCCACGGCGGCCCCCAGATCCAGGCGCCGCAGGGCGTAGGCCAGCACCGCCACGGTGATGCCCACCAGCGAGATGGTGACCGAAGCGCCGGCCAGGGGCAGGAACTCGCCCCAGCTGAAGTGCTCTGCCACCTCGGCGGCTTCGTGGGGATCCAGCAGGAAGCCGAAGCGGCTGTTCCAGGGCACCCCCAGCAGACCCACCAGCACCGAGGGCACCGCCAGCACCGCCAGGGGCATGGCCATCTGCCAGCCCGATTCATGGGGGTGCTCGGCGTGGCTGTGGCCATGGCCCTCACCGTGCTCCTCACCACCCTTGCCGGCGGCCGCCAGCAGCTGGGCCTGCAGAGCCGTGTCGTTGCCGCGGAACGATCCCTCAAAGGTGAGGAAGTAGAGCCGGAACATGTAGAAGGCGGTCATGCCGGCGGTGAGGAAGCCGGCGGCCCACAGCAACGGGAAGCTGCCGAAGGCCTGGCCCAGGATTTCGTCCTTGCTCCAGAAGCCCGCCAGGGGCGGGATGCCGCTGATGGCCAGGCAGCCGATGAAGAAGGTGGTGCTGGTGACGGGCATCCAGCGCCGCAGGCCCCCCATCAGGCGCATGTCCTGGGCCAGCACCGGTTCGTGCCCCACCACGTCCTCCATGGCGTGGATCACCGAGCCGGAGCCCAGGAACAGCATCGCCTTGAAGAAGGCGTGGGTCACCAGGTGGAACATGCCCGCCACCGGGGCCCCGCAGCCCATGGCCAGCATCATGTAGCCGAGCTGGCTCACGGTGCTGTAGGCCAGGCCCTTTTTGAGGTCCATCTGGGTGAGGGCGATCGACGCCCCCAAAACCAGGGTGATCGTGCCGATCACGGCGATGAACAGCTGCACCTGGGGGAAGGGCACATACACCGGCTGCAGCCGGGCCACCAGGAACACACCCGCCGCCACCATGGTGGCGGCGTGGATCAGGGCGGAGATCGGGGTGGGGCCCTCCATGGCGTCGGGCAGCCACACGTGCAGGGGGAACTGGGCGGATTTCGCCATCGGCCCCATGAACACCAGCAGGCAGAGCAGCACGGCCACGGCGGTGCTGACGCTGCCGCTGGCGATGGCCTCCTGCAGGCGGCTGCCGATCTCCTCGAAGCCGAAGCTGCCCGTGGCCCAGAACAGCCCCAGGATCCCCAGCAGCAGGCCGAAGTCGCCCACCCGGTTCACCACAAAGGCTTTCTGGGCGGCATTAGCCGCGCCATCGCGGTCGTACCAGAAGCCCACGAGCAGGTAGGAGCACATGCCCACCAGCTCCCAGAACACATAGATCTCCAGCAGGTTGGGGCTGATCACCAGGCCCAGCATCGAGCTGCTGAACAGGGCCAGATAGGTGAAGAAGCGCACATAGCCCTTGTCGTGGGCCATGTAGCCGTCGGAGTACACCATCACCAGCAGGGCGATGGTGGTGACCAGGGCCAGCATCACGGCCCCGAGGGCATCCACCCGGAAGCCCATCTCCAGGGTGAAGGTGCCGGCGCTGGCCCAGTTGAACAGCACCTCGGTGGCGCCGGCCCCCGCCAGCTGCTGGGCCAGCACGGCGTAGCTCAGCACCGCCGCCGCCCCCACGCAGCTGATCAGCAGCAGCGCCACGGGCTTGCGCAGCCGGTTGATGGTGCGGTTGAAACTGATCAGCCCCAGGCCCACTAGGCAGGCCCCCGCCAGGGGCAACACCGGGATCAGCCAGGCGAGTTCGGCGGGCGAGGGCATCCGGCGCTGGGGCAATCGGCTCGAGTGTAGGCAGGCCTTTGCTGGGTTTCCGCCGCTGTGTGGGGGGCTGCGGATCAGCCCAGCCAGTGGGCCAGGGCCGTGCGGGAGAAGGCGGTGGCGCCGGCGCCGATGAAGCGGTGGGCCCACCAGAACACCCCCACGGCGATGGCGATCCCCAGTTGGGCCGGCCGCAGAAATTCCGCCAGCACCAGCGGCTGCCGCCCATCCAGTACCGCCCGGAAGGGCAGCACCGAGGTGCTGGCCCGCAGCTCCTCGAAGGCGGGCCCGAAGCGGTTGGCCAGGCGGCGATCCCCGTTCCACACCGCAAACAGATGGTGGGCGATCAGGCCTACGCAGGCGGCCACCATGAAACTGCTGCCGATCCAGAGCAGGTGGGTGGCGCACCAGAGGATCTGCCCCACCGCCTGGGGATGGCGGCTGATGCGGATGATCCCGGTGGCGTAAAGGCGCACCTGGGGTTTGAGCACCGCCGGGATCTCCAGCAGGTTGTAGGTGGCCGGGTAGAGAAAGAGAAAGCTGATGGCGGTGCCGCTCCACACCACTGGCACGATCCAGGGCTGGTCCTGCAGGTTCCAGAGCCGCACGCCGTCGTAGCGGTGGGCCAGGAAATAGCCGATCACCACCACGGCGGAGGGAATGCTCACCGCGGCGAACAGCAACCGCCAGGCCCGCTCGCCGATGCGCTCCGCACCCCAGGCCCGCAGGGAGGCGCCGCCGCTGTGAACCACCGCGAACGCCAGGAGCAGAGCCAGCATCACCCAGCTGCTGTGGTGCAGATCGCTGGGGGCCGACAGGGGGAGCTGCACGCGGCTCGGGCGGAAGGGACCGCGATTCTCGCCACCCGCCTGAGCGGCCGGTGATCCCCCCTAGAGTTCATCACCTTCGCGGAAGCGCAGCGCCCCTGCATGGCTGATCTGCCCTTCACCCTTGATCAGCTGCGCATCCTGCGGGCCATCGCCAGCGAAGGCAGTTTCAAGAAGGCCGCCGACAGCCTCTACGTCACCCAGCCGGCGGTGAGCCTGCAGATCCAGAACCTGGAGAAGCAGCTGGATGTCTCCCTGTTCGACCGGGGCGGCCGCAAGGCCCAGCTCACGGAGGCGGGGCACCTGCTGCTCAGCTATTGCGATCGCATCCTCAGCCAGTGCCAGGAGGCCTGCCGCGCCCTCGACGACCTGCACAACCTCAAGGGCGGCTCGCTGATTGTGGGGGCCAGCCAGACCACGGGCACCTACCTGATGCCCCGGATGATCGGGCTGTTCCGCCAGAAATACCCCGACGTGGCCGTGCAGCTGCAGGTGCACAGCACCCGGCGCACCGGTTGGAGCGTGGCCAATGGCCAGATCGACCTGGCGATCATCGGCGGGGAGCTGCCCAGCGAACTGAATGAGCTGCTGCAGGTGGTGCCCTACGCCAGTGATGAGCTGGCCCTGGTGTTGCCCACCAAGCATCCCCTGGCCCGTCTGCCCGAGCTCAGCAAGGACGACCTCTACCGCCTGGGCTTCGTGTGCCTGGATGCCCAATCCACCACCCGCAAGATGGTGGACCAGCTGCTGGCCCGCTCGGGCCTGGATGTGGCCCGCCTCAAGATCGAGATGGAGCTCAACTCCTTTGAGGCCATCAAGAACGCCGTGCAGAGCGGCCTGGGGGCCGCTTTCCTGCCGGTGGTGTCGATCGAGCGCGAGCTGGCCGCCGGCAGCCTGCACCGTCCGGCCCTGGCGGATCTCTCGGTGCGCCGCCAGCTGAAGCTGATCAGCCACCCCTCCCGCTACTGCTCCCGGGCGGCCGATGCCTTCCGCAAGGAGATCCTGCCGGTGTTCGCCAGCCCCGACAGCCCCCTGCGCCGGCCCCTGCTGCAGAACCAGCCCGCAGCCACACCGGAACCCCAGCCCCAGCCCTGAGGCTCAGAACTGATCCGCCTCCGGCGTGATGCCCACGCTGTCGTCGGCCACGCCCTTGGTGAGGAACTTGTTCTCGGTGATGTCGGTCTGATAGACGCAGCGCACGATCGGCTTGTCCTTCACCGAACCGATGTAGGCGAAGGTGTTCATGCGCTGTTTGCATTGGCGCATCTGCTCGGCGGTCACCGCCCCCTCCTTCTGCAGCACGCTCCAGTTCTCCCGGCGGATCACGCAGCCGGGCTTGAGGGAGGGCTGGGTCACGAAGCTGGAGCTGGGGTTCATCGTGGTGTAGAGCTCGATGTCCATCACGAAGGCGCTGGCGCCCCACTGGCGGCAGAACTCCGGATCGGGCACCGCCATGTCCAGCTGCTGCGAGCTGGCGATGTTGCCCTGATCGCCCTGGGTGGTGCTGGAGATGCCCGTGCCGATGCCGATGCCCACAATCAGCACCCCCGCCAGCACGGCGATGGTGGCCACATTGAACTGAAAGCTCCCGCCGCCAGGGCTGTTGCCGCCGGGGCCCTTGCCGCCACCGGACGGGCCGCCGGAGCCCCGGGGGCGGCTGCCACCCCGGCGCGGGTCGCCGTAGGGATCGCGGCCGCGGCGCTCCGGTGGATCGTCGTAGCCGCCGTAGCGGTCGTCGTCGTATCCGCGGCCGGCGCGGGGGCGGTTCATGCGCTTTGGGGTGCCTGGGGCAGGCCCATGGAGTAATTCAGCACCCGGCAATCCGGGTTGTACCGCAGCTGACCGGCCTGGAGAAGCTCCCGGATCTTGCCCTCCAGCTCCGATCCAATGCGCCGCAGGGTGTAGTCGTTGAGCTCAGCCCCAGCGTGGGCCTCCACCAGGTCTCGGAAGCGCTGTTGCACGGTCTCCAGGGTGCTGGCGTCCCACAGGAATTCGTTGTCGGGATCGAGATCCAGGGTGAGCTGGCCGGGGTCCACCACCAGCTGGCCGTTCTCCACCCGGGCCGTGAACAGGCGTACGTGGCGCGTGGTGGATTTGATCAGGGTGCTGCCGGATGCAGGGTCGGCCATGGCGGGTGCGGTGCAGGTGCCGGCGGAACAACTTTAGGAACCCGCCAGCGCCGCCGGTCAACAGCGGCTGGAGAGCGCCTCTTAAGGTTGCGTGCTGATTCGGGGTTCCCCATGCGCGTCGCCATTGCCGGTGCTGGTTTGGCCGGTTTGGCCTGTGCCAAGTACCTCTGCGATGCCGGCCACACGCCGGTGGTGGTGGAAGCCCGTGATGTGCTCGGCGGCAAGGTGGCCGCCTGGCAGGACGAAGACGGCGACTGGTACGAAACCGGCCTGCACATCTTCTTCGGCGCCTACCGCAACATGCGCCAGCTGTTCAAAGAGCTGAACATCGAAGACCGGCTCCAGTGGAAGAGCCATTCGATGATCTTCAACCAAAAGGAGACCCCCGGCACCTACAGCCGTTTCGATTTTCCCGACCTTCCCGCTCCGCTCAACGGCGTGGCGGCGATTCTGGGCAACAACGATCTGCTCACCTGGCCCGAGAAGATTGCCTTCGGTCTGGGCCTGGTGCCTGCGATGCTGCGCGGCCAGCAGTACGTGGAGGAGTGCGATCAATACTCCTGGACCGAGTGGCTGCGGCTGCACAACATCCCTGAGCGGGTCAACGATGAGGTGTTCATCGCCATGGCCAAGGCGCTGAACTTCATCGATCCCGATGAGATCTCCAGCACCGTGGTGCTCACCGCCTTGAACCGTTTCCTCCAGGAGAGCGATGGTTCGAAAATGGCTTTCCTGGATGGCAATCCCCCCCAACGCCTCTGCCAGCCGATCGTGGATTACGTCACCGCCCGTGGTGGAGAGGTGCACCTGGATTCCCCCCTGCGGGAGATCGAGCTCAACGCCGATGGCAGCGTCAGCGGCTTTCGCATCGGTGGCATCAAGGGCAAGGAGGGTTACACGCTCCAGGCCGATGCCTACGTGAGCGCCATGCCGGTGGACCCCTTCAAGCTGCTGCTGCCGGAGCCCTGGAAGCAGTTGCCCTATTTCCAGAAGCTCGATGGGCTGAATGGGGTACCGGTGATCAACATCCACCTCTGGTTTGATCGCAAGCTCACCGAGATCGACCACCTGCTGTTCAGCCGCAGCCCCCTGCTCAGTGTCTATGCCGACATGAGCAACACCTGCCGGGAATATGAGGATCCCGAACGCTCCATGCTGGAGCTGGTGTTTGCCCCGGCCAAGGATTGGATTGGCCGCTCCGATGATGAGATCGTGGCCGCCACCATGGAGGAGCTCAAGCGGCTGTTCCCGATGCACTTCAGCGGCGACGATCAAGCCAAACTGCGCAAGGCGATCGTGGTGAAGACGCCCCTTTCGGTGTACAAAACCGTGCCCGGCTGCCAACAGCTGCGCCCGGATCAGACCTCGCCGATCCCCAATTTCTTCCTGGCTGGCTGCTACACCATGCAGCGCTATCTGGCCTCGATGGAGGGGGCGGTGCTGAGCGGCAAGCAGTGTGCCCAGGCCGTGGCCGGTTCGCCCCTGGCGGCCTCCACCGCTGCGGCCCCCACCCCGGTGGCGGTCTGAACGGCGGTGGTCATCGCCCCCGCCCCCGGCACCGCGATCCCGTCACTGGAGCAGGCCTATGAGGCCTGCCGGCGGGAAACGGCTGAGTGGGCCAAAACCTTCTACCTGGGCACCCTGCTGATGCCGCCGGCCAAGCGCCGCGCCATCTGGGCCATCTACGTGTGGTGCCGCCGCACCGACGAGCTGATGGACAGCCCGGAGGCCCAGGCCAGGCCTGAGGCCGAGCTGGCGGAACGCCTTGATGCCTGGGAGCAGCGCACCCGCGGCCTGTTCCGCGGTGAAGTGGCCGACGGCCTGGATCGCGTGATGGTGGACACCCTGGAGCACTACCCCCAGCCCCTGCAGCCCTACCTCGACATGATCGAGGGCATGCGGATGGACCTCACCACCACCCGTTACGCCAGCTTTGAGCAGCTGCATCTCTATTGCTACCGGGTGGCGGGCACCGTGGGGTTGATGACCCAGGAGGTGATGGGCATCGATCCCGCCTATACCTCCGCCCCCTGGAGCGAGGCCCCGGACACCAGCGAGGCGGCGGTGGCCCTGGGCATCGCCAACCAGCTCACCAACATCCTGCGGGACGTGGGCGAGGACCGGGGCCGCGGCCGCATCTATCTCCCCCAGGAAGACCTGGCGCGTTTCGGCTACAGCGAAGCGGAGCTGCTGGCCGGCACCGTGAATGACGCCTGGCGCGAGCTGATGCGGTTTCAGGTGGCCCGTGCCCGCGATTGGTTTGCCCGCTCCGAGGCGGGGGTGCGCTGGCTGGCACCGGATGCCCGCTGGCCCGTGTGGGCGTCGCTGCGGCTCTACCGCGGCATCCTCGATGTGATCGAGGAGCTCAATTACGACGTCTTCAACCACCGGGCCTATGTGCCCACCGCCGGAAAGCTCCTGGATCTGCCGCGCTCGTTTGTGATCGCCCAGGCCCGCTAGGGCCCGCTTCGCGCGCCCCAGCCCAGCTCCAGCCAGCGCCGCAGGATCGGATTCACCTGCTCAGGGCCCTCATCGTGGGGGCAGTGCCCCAATCCCGGCAGCACCTGGAGCTCCTGAATGCAGGCGAACGCATTCCGCCAGCGCTCGGCTTCCGCCACGGGCTCCCAGGGATCGGCCCCTCCCCAGAGCATCCGCACCGGCGTCCGCAGCTGCTCCAGCAGTTGGGGTGCCAGCCAGTCGTCGAACAGATTCACGAAGCCGCGAAAACTCTCCCGGGCCCCAGGGTCCCGGCTGGGCTGCACCAGCAGCTCCACCAGCTCGTCGTCCACATGGGCACCGCTCGGGTAGGCCTGGCGCAGCACCTGGCGCACCACCGCCGGCCGGGCCAGCAGCTGAAACAGGCTGCCAATCAGCCAGCGCTGCCGCACCAGGGCCATCAGCAGTGGCCGCCCCAGCTGGGCGCCCCAGGGTCGCTCCGCCAGGCGTTTGAGGTCGAGTTCCCGCTGGGCACAGTCGATCAGGATCACCTGCCGGGCGGGGTTGCCCTGGTGTTCCAGCAGCCGTGCGGCGTTGAGGGCCACCACGCCGCCGATGGAGTTGCCGATCAGCTGCAGGGCGCAGGGCTGGCCCTGGTCGCGGTTGATCACCTGCTCCGTGAAGGCCCTCAGCTGCTCAGCCCAGAGGTCGAAGCAGTACCGCACGCTGCCGCTGCTGGCCGCTTCGCCGACCAGTTGGGAGGGGGGTTTGGCGCTCGCTCCGAACCCCAGCAGGTCGATGGCGTACACATCGGCCCCTGCGGCCAGGGCCTGCACGTTGTGGCGCCAATGGCCTTTGGAGGCGCCGAAGCCGTGCACACACAAAACGGCCCTCCCGGGGGGAGAGCCGTCGCGGGGGCCTGCCACGCGCAGGTAGCTGATCCGATGGGTGCCCCAGGACCAGCTGGCTTCCTGCATGTCAGAGCTGCCTGTTCAGCGGTGCAGTGGCGCGGCGGGTTGGGGCCTCAAACGGCCGCCTTCTGGCCGTCCAGCAGGCCCTTGAGCTTGGCCAGTTCGCCGGCCCAGCGGGGGTCGGGGGCGCCGGCCTCCACGTCATCGCGGTGCACCACCTTGTTCACGGCCTTGCGGGCCACGGCGTTGCCGGCGGCGGGGCGGCGGTCGTTGGGGCCGCGGCGCTCATCGCGGCGCTCGGAGCGCTCCACCCGCAGGGCGTTGCCGCCGAACTCGCGGCCGTTGAGCTGCTCGATCACGGCATCGGCGACCTTCTCGTCATCCACGTTGGCGAAGCCGAAGCCGCGGCCGGCGCCGGTCTCACGGTCCTGAACGGCCTTGAAGCGGATTCCTTCCCCCACGCTGGCAAACAGGGCATCGAGCTCTTGGTTGTCAAAGCTCTGCGGCAGGTTGCCGACGTAGAGGCGAACGCTCATGGGATCAGGAGAGGGGAAACAGGGGTGTTGGCCAGAACTGCCGGCTCCGCCATCGACGGTCAACCGCTGCGGCCAACCGGGCTGAAGTCGCCGCTTGAAACGCAAATGAACTGCGAATCGATGCGTTTCGATGCGTGCTCAGGGGTTCTGTCGCGCGGATCGAGAGGCAGAAGACCCGTGGCAGGCCTGGCGTGTTTGAGGTCGTTGATAAACGCCTTTGCAGGGAAAGTTAATCACGGCGCGGTGCCGGCTGAACATCGGCCGGGTGGCGCTCCAGCCAGCGCTGGGCGGCCTCCAGGGCCTCCAGACGCCCCTGCACCCGGCCGAAGGCCCGCTGCAGCATCAGGTGTTGCAGCAGGGACCCCAGCCGTGGTGACGCCTTCAGCCCCAGCTCCCGCTGCAGGGTGAGGCCGTCGATGGCGGCCCGCGGGTGGAACAACGGATCGTTGGGGTCGCGCCAGCGCCGCAGCCAGGCCTGGGCGGCCTCTGTGGGCCAGGTCAGCAGCAGGGCGGGCAGGTCCTCCTCCAGGTCGCGCTGCAGCCGCAGCCGCTCCGCCTCGGAGAGCCGTTCGGCCCGGGCGTCGGGGCTTTCCGCCCCCAGCCGCTGGCGCCAGCGGCGCAGCTGCTCCACCCGTTGCTGCAGGCGCCGGCTGCTGCGCAGCCGTTGCAGGCCCGCCCCATCGAGCACCGCCGCCAGCCGTGCCAGCGGCAGGGCCTGCTGCGCTTCGGTGCCGTTGAGCCCCAGCCGTTGGGGCTGCTCCGGCCCCAGTTGCTCCAGCAGCGCTGCGGCTTCCGGGGCGGCAGGCGCCGCTTGCCAGGGCTGCAGCAGCCCCCAGGCCAGGCCTTGCGCGAGCCCAACGCTGCCCGTGGGGCTGGCGGCCAGTTTCTCCAGCTCCGCCAGCACCCGTTCGCCCGCCACATCCGCCAGGCGGGCGTGGTGGACCTGCAGCCACCGCTGGGTCTGCGGTTCCAGGGCGAACCCCAGTTCGCAGGCCAGGCGCACCCCGCGCAGCAGCCGCAGGGGGTCATCCAGCAGGTTGGCCTCCGCCACCGCCATCAGCTGCCCTTGCCGCAGGTCCGTCAGCCCCTGCAGCGGGTCCAGCAGCTGCGGCTCCGCCCCCAGGGGCAGGGCCATGGCGTTGAGGCGGTAGTCCCGCCGGCCCAGGTCCTGCTCGAGGCAGTCCCCCTCCCGGCGGGCCAGGTCGATGCTCCAGCCCTGGATCACGAGTCGGGCGATGGAGCGCTCCGCATCCAGCACCACCACGCTGCCGCCATGGCGCCGCCCCAGTTGCCGGCAGAGGGCAATGGCGTCCTCCGGCACCACCAGATCCAGATCCGGTTGGGGGGGCAGGCGATCCAGCAGGGCATCGCGCACCGCGCCCCCCACCAGGGCCGCGCCCGTGGGGAAGGCTTGCGGCGGCAGGGGCCAGCGCTCGGGGTTCAGCCGCCGCCAGGCCAGTGCCGCCAGCTGGGATGCCGTGGCCCCGGCGGGGATGGCCGCAGGGGTCACAATGGCTCCAGCGGCTGCGGCGCCTGGCATGTGCATCTGCGTGGACTGCCGCTGGGTGGACCAGTGCCAGGCCTACCACGCGGTGGAACGGCAGCATGGCGTCCCCCATCTCAGCGGTGAGCCTGCGTTCGTGCCCCACCAGCCCCAGATTCACGTGCAGGTGCTCGATCTGCCGGAGGGTCAGGTGGGGGTGGAGTGGGATGTGCGCGCCTGCGCCAGCTTCAGCGCTGATCCCGGCCGCTGGCGGCGGCTCTGCCCCGATCAGGCCCTGCCCACATGAGTGCGGCGCCCCTGCTGCTGGCCCTGCACAGTTCCAGCGAAACCCTGGCGGTGGGGCTCCAGCCCCTCGGGAACGCCGCAACGGCGCCCCAGCTGGCCAGCTTCCCCCTGGGCCGCCGCCTGTCCAATGAACTCCTGCCCTGCCTGGAGGAGCTGCTGCCGGCGGAGCGCTGGGGGGAGCTGGGGCGGCTGGTGGTGGCCACCGGCCCGGGCGGCTTCACGGGCACCCGGCTCACGGTGGTGCTGGCCCGCACCCTGGCTCAGCAGCTGGTGATTCCCCTGCACGGCTTCAGCAGCACCCTCTTGATCGCGCGGCGTTTGGCCCGACCGGGCGGCCCCCTGGCGGGGGTGCCGCGCTTCTGGCTCACCCAGGAGCTGCCGCGGCGCGGCACGGTGGCGGGTGCCTATGGGCCGCGGCCGGAGGCCCTGGGGGGGCTGGCGGAGTTGGAGTCGCCGCAGCTGCATCGGGAACCCCAGCCCTGGCGGCCCCCGCACGGCGCCGAACCCTGCCGGCCGGCGCTGGTGGAGCCCGAGGCGGATGCTGCCGAGCTGCTGGCCCTGGGGCAATTGGCGGCGGCGGCGGATCTGCCGGGCCCCTGGGGGCCGGTGCTGCCCCTCTACCCCACCAGCCCGGTGGAGGGGCTCTGATGGCCGCACGCCCCGTGCCGCCGCGGCAGCCCCAACGCCCCCGTCGCCGTCGGGCCCGCCGCGGGCGCCGGCTCTGGTGGCTGCTGGGGGCCGCGGGCCTGCTCTGGCTCACCCGGGGCCTGTGGCTGCCGCCGGTGCCGCCCCCCCAGATGATCCTGGTGCTGGGGGGGGATGTGGAACGGGAACGGGTGGCGGCGGACCTGGCCCGGCGGGATGGCCTGCCGGTGCTGGTGAGCGGCGGCAGCAACCCCGAGTACGCCCACTGGTTGTTCGGGCGCCAGGGCCTCGATGCCGGCCGCGTGCAGCTCGATTACCGCGCCACCGACACCCTCAGCAATTTCACCTCGGTGGTGGATGAGCTCAAGCGCGCCCAGGTGCGCCACGTGCTGCTGGTCACCAGCAGTGACCACATGGACCGGGCCCTGCTGGTGGGCCGCGTGGTGGCGGGGAGCCGTGGCATCAGCCTCACCCCGGTGCCGGTGCCCTGTGGCCAGCGCTGCCTGCCGGAGGGCCGCAGCAAGGTGTGGGGTGACGGGGCCCGGGCAGCCTTGTGGGTGCTGACCGGCCGTGACCTTAGGGGCTGGGCGGCAGCGCGTTTTGGTCCGCTGCTGGAAGAGCTGCAACCGCGTTGATCAGGCCTTGGTCCAGCAGGGCGTTGATCTGGGCCTGACAGGCGGCGGTGGCGGCATCCAGGTCGGCGCGGCGGCGGGAGGCCGGCGGTGGGATCGGGGTGCCGATGCGGATGTGGATCGGCAGCAGGCGTGCCCGCCGTGAGCCGGTGCCCAGGGCCCGATGGCTGTTGATGATCGCCACCGGCAGCAGGGGCACCCCGGCCCGGGCCGCCAGCAGCGCGGCCCCTGGTTGGGGGTTGTTGACGCGGCCATCGGCCTGGCGGGTGCCGTCGATGAACACCCCGGTGGCCCAGCCCTGATCCAGGCGGTCTGTGGCGGTGCGGATCGCCTCGCGGTCGCTGGCGCCGCGGGCCACCGGGTAGGCCCCGCAGGCCCGGATGATGGGCCCCAACAGGGGCACCTTGAACAGCTCCGCCTTGGCCATGAAGGCCACGGGGCGCCCCAGGGCGTGGCCCAGCAGCGGCGGGTCGAGGTGGGAGCCATGGTTGGCCACCACCACCAGGGCCCCCTCCAGGGGCACGTTGGTGTTGCCGGTGGTGCGGCCGCGGAACAGCAGCCGGTAGATCGGGAACACCAGCAAGTAGCTCACCAGCCGGTAGGTGAGGCTGGGTTTGGGGGTGCGCAGCAGGGCCGGCGGCTCCGCGGGTTTGCGGCGGCGCCGCAGCACCCGCTTCACCGCCTGAACGGGACGGTTCACAGCCCCAGGTCGGCGGCGCCGGCGATCTGGGCGGTGCTGATGCCCTCACAGCTGCGCTTGATCAGGCCGCTGAGCACGTTGCCCGGGCCGATCTCCACGGCGGTGGCGATGCCGTCGGCACCGAAACGGTCCATGGTTTCGCGCCAGCGCACGCCGGTGGTCATCTGGCTGCGCAGCCGCTGCTTGAGGGCGGAGCCCCGGGTCTCCGGCGTGGGGTCGGTGTTGCTGAGCACCGGGATGGTGGCGTCGGCGAAGGGCACCGCTTCGATCGCCTGGGCGAAGGCATCGGCGGCCCCCTGCATGAACGGCGAGTGGAAGGCGCCGCTCACCGCCAGGGGAATGGCCCGCTTGCAGGTGAGTGCCGCACTCACCGCCGCCACCGCTTCGGGGCTGCCGGACAGCACCACCTGGGCGCTGCTGTTGTCGTTGGCGATCACCACCCCGTCGGTGGCGCCCACCAGCTCCTCCAGCTGGCCGCGGTCGAAGCCCATCACGGCGGTCATGGCGCCACCGCCGGCGGCAGCCATCAATTCACTGCGGGTCTTCATCAGCTGCAGGCCCGTCTGGGCATCGAACACCCCGGCGGCATAGAGGGCCACCAATTCCCCCAGGCTGTGGCCCGCCACCACATGGGCGCTGCGGCCCTGGGCCTTGAGCCCATCCACCAGCAGGGTTTCGATCACGAACAGCGCCGGCTGGGTGTTGCGGGTGTCGTTGAGGTCGCTGAGGGGCCCTTCCGCCGTGCCGGCACAGATGGCCAGCAGGTCACGGCCGAGCAGCTCCGAGGCGGCGCTGAAGCGTTCGCGGGCACCGGGCAGCTCCAGCACGGGCTCCGCCATGCCGACCTTCTGCGACCCCTGTCCGGGGAAGACCCAGGCGATACCCATGCCGGCGCGCTGCAACGTCGGGGGGAGATTAGGTCGCTGCCCCCTGGGGACCGCTCCAGCGCAGCAGGGCTCCGCCCCAGCTGAGGCCTGCCCCGAAGCCGCTGCTGGCGATCAGATCCCCGGGCTGGATGCGGCCATCCTTCACCGCCTCATCGAGCATCAGGGGGATGGTGGCGGCCGAGGTGTTGCCGTAGCTGGCCAGGTTGCTCAGCACCCGTTCGTGGGGGATGGCGAAGCGGTCGGCCACCGCATCGAGGATGCGCTGGTTGGCCTGGTGAAGCAGTAACCAGTTGAGGGCGCTGGCTTCGGTGCCGGTGCTCTCCAGCAGCTCCTTGAGCACCGCCGGCACCTCCCGCACGGCGAACTTGTACACCTCCTGGCCGTTCATGCGCAGCGGTGCGAACCCCCCGATCTGGGCATCCACGCCGCTGAGCACGCTGTGGTGGGTTTCGGTCTGGGCCAGGGTGAGGCAGCCGTTGCGGCTGCCGTCGGAGCGCATGCGGAACCCCAGCAGCCCGTCCGCGTCGGCGGGGCAGGCTTCCACCGCCACGGCGGCGGCCCCATCCCCGAACAGCACGCAGGTGGTGCGGTCGTCCCAGTCCACCCAGCGGCTGAGTTGATCGGCGCCGATCACCAGGGCCCGTCGCATGGCGCCGCTGCGCAGGTATTGGCCCGCGGTGATCAGGGCAAACAGAAAGCCGCTGCAGGCGGCGGTGAGATCAAAGGCCACGGCGTTCTTGGCCCCCAGGGCCCCCTGCACCCGCGGCGCCGTGCCGAACAGATCGTCGGGGCTGGAGGTGGCCATCAGGATCAGATCCAGATCCTCTGCCGCCCAGCCCGCATGGGCCAGGGCCGCCTCGGCGGCCCGGGTGGCCAGGGGGGTGAGCGGTTCATCCGGGCTGCAGATGCGCCGCTCGGCGATGCCGGTGCGGCTGCGGATCCAGTCGTCGTTGGTGTCTACCCGCTCGCTCAGGCGGGTGTTGCTGACGCGGGCGGCGGGAACCGCGCTGCCGCTGCCCACCAGAGCCATGCCGTAGGTGCTCATCGGGCCCAGCGCCACCGGTTCAGTCCAACCGACGGCTCAGTCAACCACAGGCAACCGCCGATTCCGCGGCATCTCCCGCCCCATGGCCCGCCTCGGCACTGAGCCGTTGCAGATCCTCCATCACCCCGTGGTTGGCGGCCGAATGGGCCAGCCGCAGGGCGCTCACCACCGACAGGGCCTTGCTGCTGCCGTGGCCGATCACACACACCCCATTCACCCCCAACAGCAGCGCGCCGCCGTGTTCGGCGTGGTCGAGCCGTTTCTTGATGCGGCGCAGGTTGCTGATCAGGAAGGCCGAACCCACCTTGCCGCGGCGCCCCCGGGGCAGCTCCGCCTTGAGCACATCCAGCAGCACGCTGCCAACGCTCTCCAGAAACTTCAGCAGCACGTTGCCCGTGAAGCCATCGCACACCACCACATCGAATTCCCCGGAGAGCACATCGCGGCCTTCGCAGTTGCCGGCGAAGTGGAAGCGCCGCTCCTCCGCCATCAGCGGGTAGGTCTTGAGGGCCAGTTCATTGCCCTTGCACTCCTCCTCGCCGATGTTGAGCAGGCCGATGCGCGGCTGGGCCACCTGCAGCACATCGCGGCTGTAGATGTTGCCCAGCAGGGCCCACTGGTGCAGGTAGGCGGGTTTGCTGTCCATGTTGGCGCCCACATCCAGCACCAGCACTTGCTGCTCGGGATCCTTGGTGGGGAACAGGGCGCCGATGGCGGGCCGATCGATCCCCTTTAGCCGCCCCAGGCGGAAGATCGCTGAGGCCATCACGGCGCCGGAGTTGCCGGCGGAGTACACCGCCGTGGCGGCCCCCTCCTTCACCAGGTCCATGGCCAGGTTGATGCTGGCGTCGCGCTTCTTGCGCACCACGGTGGCTTCCTCGTTCATGCCCACCGATTCGCCACTGGGCACCAGCTCCAGCAGGCCCTGCTCCCGGGCCTCCGCCAGGGCATCCCCCAGATCCAGTTCCGCCACCGCCGCCGCCACGGCGCTGGCCTCCGCCACGAATTTCACCCGCAGGGGCAGCAGCTGCACCGCCTTGAGGCAGCCCTCCAGGATCGGTCCGGGGGCGACGTCACCCCCCATGCCATCCACCGCCACCCACAGCCGCTCGGCATCGTTGATGGGGGTGCCCTCACTGCCCCCCACGCCCTGCTGCAGGCGCCGCAGCGGATCGAACACCAGGGGCTGCAGCACCGTGTTGGCGGCGGCCCCGGCCACGCTCCCGGCGGCCCCGGCCACCGATCCGGCGGTGCTCAGGGCGCTGCCGGCCGTGTTCACCACCGCGTCGGCCATGGAGCCGGCCATGGAACCCGCCATCGAGCCGGCGGCGGAGCCGGCGCTGGTGGCCGTGTCCACCAGGGTGGTGACCGCCGCGTTGCGGCGGTACCAAATCACCAGACGGCGAATCGCCCGCGGACGGGTGCGGCGCTGGCTGGGGCCTTGGCCGGGAACGTCAGAGGGCTTCGGGGGCAACGGCTTCAACGATGCGCTGGAACAGATAACCGGTGCCCCGGGCCGTGAGGATCAGCTCGGGGTTGGCCGGATCGTCTTCCAGTTTGGAGCGCAACCGGGAGATATGAACATCCACCACCCGGGTGTCCACGTGACGCTCGGGGGTGTAGCCCCACACCTCCTTGAGGATTTCGCCGCGGCTGAAGGGTTCACCGCTGCGGCCCACCAGCAGCTCCAGCAGGCTGAATTCCATGCCGGTGAGGCGGATGCGCTCCTCGCCGCGGTACACCTGCCGCTTGTTGGTGTCGATGCGCAGATCGCTCACCTGGATCACGCCGGAGTTGGGGATGCCGGCACCGCCGCCTTCCTTCTCCACGCGCCGCAGCACGCAACGGATGCGGGCCTCCAGTTCCTTGGGGCTGAAGGGCTTCACCACGTAGTCGTCGGCACCCAGCTCCAGGCCGGTGATGCGGTCGGCCACATCCCCCAGTGCCGTGAGCATCACGATCGGCACATCCGATTCCTTGCGCAGCTCCTGGCAGACGCCGTAGCCATCGAGCTTCGGCATCATCACGTCGAGCACCACCAGGTCGGGGCTGGTGCGGCGGAAGGCCTCCAGGGCCTCCTCCCCGTCGCTGGCGGTGACCACCTGGTAGCCGATCATCGACAGCCGCGTTTCGAGAATGCGGCGGATGCTGGCCTCGTCATCCACCACCAGGATGGTTTCCTTGGCCGAGGCGCCCGGGGCTGTGGATGTGGCGGTGAAGGCCGTCATTGCGCCACTCTGGATCGACGGGTTAAGTAGTTCGACCTACTGAAAAGGTCGATAGGCCCCCGCATTCGACGGCAGCCACCTTTCTTCATACATCGTTTTGCCCCGGGCCACCAGCACCTACGTCTGCCAGAGCTGCGGCGCCCAGAGCCGGCAGTTCTTTGGCCGTTGCCCCAGCTGTGGCAGCTGGAATGCGCTGGTGGAGCAGGCCGCCCCCGCCGCCGACAACCGCCGCCGCCGGCCCGTGGCCGCCGCCGCCGAGGCCACCATCGCCCCCCAGGCCCGCCGCTCCGAGCCGATTCAGGCGGTGGGGGAGCGGCCGCTGGAGCGTCTGCAGAGCGGCTACGGCGAATTGGATCGCGTGCTGGGTGGTGGCCTGGTGCCCGGTTCGCTGGTGTTGCTGGGGGGCGACCCGGGCATCGGCAAGAGCACCCTGCTGCTGCAGAGCGCCCAGGCCATGGCCCAGCGCCATTCGGTGCTCTATGTGAGCGCCGAGGAATCGGCCCAACAGGTGAAGCTGCGCTGGCGGCGCCTGGTGGAGCAGGGGCCGGCAGGGGCTCAGGACACCCCCACCGACGGCCCCGGGCCCGGGATGCAGCTGCTCTCGGAAACGGATCTGGAGCTGGTGCTGCAGGAGCTGGAGGCCCTGCGGCCGGCGGTGGCGGTGATCGACAGCATCCAGGCCCTGCATGACGGCGAGCTGGGCAGTGCCCCAGGCTCCGTGGCCCAGGTGCGGGAATGTGCCGCCGCCCTGGCCCGCATCGCCAAGCGGCAGGACACGGCGCTGCTGCTGGTGGGCCATGTGACCAAGGAGGGCATGCTGGCGGGCCCGAAGGTGCTGGAGCACCTGGTGGATGCGGTGCTCACCTTTGAGGGGGACCGCTTCGCCAGCCACCGGCTGCTGCGGGCGGTGAAGAACCGCTTCGGCGCCACCCATGAACTGGGGGTGTTCGAGATGCGCGGCCAGGGCCTGGCGGAGGTGCTCAACCCCAGCGAGCTGTTCCTGGGCAGCGATGAACCCAGTGCCGGCACCGCCACGATCGTGGCCTGCGAGGGCACCCGGCCCCTGGTGGTGGATCTGCAGGCCCTGGTGAGCACCACCAGCTACGCCAGCCCCCGGCGCACCGCCACGGGCATCGGCACCAATCGCCTGCACCAGATCCTGGCGGTGCTCGAGAAGCATCTCGGTCTGCCCCTCTCCCGCTTCGATTGCTACCTGGCGGTGGCCGGTGGCCTGGAGGTGGAGGAGCCGGCGGCCGACCTCGGGGTGGCCGCCGCGGTGGTGGCCAGCTACCGCGACCTCACCCTCCCCCCCGGCACGGTGCTGATCGGCGAGCTGGGGCTCGGGGGGCAGCTGCGGCCCGTGAGCCAGCTGGAGCAACGGCTGCAGGAGTCGGCGCGGCTGGGGTTCCGGCGGGCGGTGGTGCCCCGGGGCAGCGGCCTGTCGCGGCTGGCGGCGAGCCTGGATCTGCAGCTGCTGGAGGCCGGTGGCGTGGCGGAGGCCCTGGTGCAGGCCCTGGGGGTCAACCCCGCCCAGG
>VGQL01000002.1 GCA_016882415.1 Cyanobacteria bacterium M_DeepCast_200m_mx_001 | reverse complement strand
TACCAATTTCTCAAGGAACGCTACCGCCGAGCTGCCTAGATTGTCTCGTTTTCGTCGCAAGCTTGGTCTAGTCAGGCAATTTTTTTGAGATCACTTCGACACCCCCCGATCTCTGAATTCTGCCCAGGCGCCTTCAGCATCAATTTTGCAAAAACCTGCATTTCTGCTTGCAACGATTGCTCTACTCGTCCTGCCTCGACGATCACACTTTTTCGGTATTTTGCGGGGTGATCCTGGGCTCAGCTTGTCGACAAGCAGTCCAGAGGCCCGCGTCGACGTTGTCCAGCGGCTTGGACAGGCATCAATCCTTCAGTACCTGCAATCGTTTTTGCAATCGCGTACCTGCTGTAGACACAGGTACGCCTCATTTGGGATCTTGCTGGCGACGTCCAAAAGCGACACGCCCTGGTAACACGCGTCGCATGACAGGATTACCCTGCAACCCATCACCAGTCGCAGACGAGAATGAAGAGCGATTCGCGATGGTGAGGTTGGCCCGACGCCAATCCTGTCGACCGTCTGACCTGACCCATCGGCTTGGGGACAACTCAGCAAACGATCCGAAAATCAAACTTATTGCTCTTGCCTGAGACACAGACCTAGTCTCAGTAAGATAAGAAACAGAGACTAAGGCGACACCAAAAAAGGGGCCAGTGGCCCCGCTGTCTTGCTGTCGGCCGCGGCGTCAGCAGGGGGTTTGCATGCCCTGAATCAGGAAGTCGAAATAGGGTGCCGCCACGGCCGCTTCGTCACTGCCCAGCAGCACCAGGGACGCCTCCTTCAGGCAGCGCATGGACTCCACCATGCCGGGCATGGGCACACCCAGGCTGTTGTACATCTCGCGGGCACCCTCAAGGCCGATCTTCTGGATCATCTCGGTGCTGCCGGCCAGCACGCCGTAGGTGACCAGTCGCAGGTACCAGCTGAAGTCGCGCAGGCACTGGGCCCGCTGCTTCTGCCCGTAGGCGTTGCCACCGGGGGCCACGTATTCCGGCCGTCGGCCAAACAACTGGCGGGCCGCCTCATCGACGATCTTCTTTTCACTCTCCGTGAGCACCCGCACCACCGCCATGCGGCTGGGGCCGGTGGAGAGAAATTCCACCATTGAGCGCAGCTCTCCGCCGGTGGGGTAGCGGAGCTGATCGTCTGCTTGCAGGATCAGATCGCGTACGACGCTCATCGAAACCACCTGTTGCCACGGCACTCTATCGAGCCTTAGCGCAGCACAGCCTTGCCCCTGCCAGGTGTTTACGCACCGATAGGGTCGATGCAGGTGCAACCGTTGGGCCCCGTGGTGCAAGCCGCTCTGAAGCTGGGGCAGAGCCTCGAACTCGCCATCGACGGCACTGGCCACGACGGCCAGGGGGTGGGACGCTGGAACGATCTGGTGGTGTTCGTCCCCGGGGCCCTGCCGGGGGAACGGGTGCAGGCTCGCCTGCGCCGCCAGGCAAAGCGCCATCTGGAGGCGGATCTCACAGCGGTGCTCACCGCCAGCCCTCACCGTCGCCGTCCCCCCTGCATCCTGGCGGACCACTGCGGCGGCTGCAGCCTGCAGCACTGCGATGACGGGGTCCAGGCCCAGCTCAAGCAGCAGCTGGTGTTGGAGGCCCTGCGGCGGCTGGGGGGATTGAGCCTGGCACCCGACCCCATCTGGGCCGCTCAGGCACCCCTGGGGTATCGGAATCGGGCCCTCATCCCCCTGGAACGGGGGAGCGAAGGCCAGATCCGCGCCGGCTACTACCGGCGCGGCAGCCACCGCATCGTGAACATGAACCGCTGTCCGGTGCTGGATCCCCGCATCGACCAACTGGTGGAGCCCCTCAAGCGGGATCTGGCTCAGACCGATTGGCCCGTGGATGTGAATCTCACCGACCAGGGGGGCCTGCGACACCTGGCCCTGCGGGTGGGCCACCACAGCGGCGACGTGTTGATCACCCTGGTGAGCAGCCACGCCGAGCTGCCCGGGGTGGAGCAGCTCGCTGAGGAGTGGATGGAACGCTGGCCCGCGGTGGTGGGGGTGGGACTCAACCTGCAGCCCAGGGCCACCAATGTGGTGCTCGGACCCAACACCAGGGTGGTGCGAGGCCGCCCCTGGCTGCTGGAGCGCTTTGCGGGCCTGGCGCTGCACATTGCAGCGGACACGTTCTTTCAGGTGAACACGCCCCAGGCGGAGCGGCTGGTGCCCCTCTTGGCTCAGTTCTTCGCGGCGGATCGGGGGCCACGGCTGGTGGATGCCTACTGCGGCATCGGCACCTTCGCCCTGCCCCTGGCGGCCGCAGGGGCCACGGTGGTCGGTCTTGAACTGCACCATCAGGCGGTGGAGCAGGCCCGTGCCAATGCCGAACGCAATGGGCTGCAAGGCGTCACCCTGCTGGAGGGGGATGTGTCAGCCCTGCTGCGGGATCAGCTCAACGGCGCCGATGGCCTGGTGGTGGACCCCCCGCGCAAGGGGCTCAGCGAGGGCACCCTGGAGGCGATCTGCGCAACACCGCCCCCCCGGCTGGCCTACATCAGCTGCAATCCCGCCACCCTGGCCCGCGACCTGGGGCACCTGGCTGCGACGGCGGACTATCGGGTGACCCGCCTGCAGCCGGTGGATTTCTTCCCCCAGACCAGCCATGTGGAATGCGTGGCCCTGTTGGAGCGGGATGGGGGCTGATCAGGCGCGCAGTTCGGCGCCGAACTGGCTCTCCAGGGCCGATCGGATGGCCTGGTGGGCCGTCTCAACCTCCGCATCGGTGAGGGTGCGCTGGCTGTCCCGGTAGCGCAGGCGGAAAGCCTGGCTGCAGCGGCCGTCGCCCACCTGCTCGCCCTCGTAGCGGTCCACCACCACGGCCTGCTCCAGCAGCGGTTTGCCCGCCTTGCGGATGGCCTGCAGCAGCTGGGAGCTGGCGGTGCCACGGGGCACCACCACCGCCAGATCCCGCTCCGAAGCCGGCACGGTGGGATAGGCCGAGAAGGCGGGCTGCCAGCGGTTGGCGCGGGTGGCGGCGGCCAGCAGGGGAGGCAGGGCCAGCTGGAAGCCATAACTGGCCGCCGGCAGATCAAAGCGGTCGCAGAGTTCCGGATGCAGTTGGCCGAACCAGCCGGCGGGGCGCCCCTCGACCACCACCTGGGCCGCCCGGCCCGGATGCAACAGGGGTTGATCGCTGAGGCGCCGATCCTCCAGGGGCAGTTTGAGAGCCTCCAGGGCCTGTTGCAGCAGTCCGCGGGCCTGGAAATAATCCGGGGGAACGGCCCTGCCGCCACTGCTCCAAAGTTCCGCCTGCCGGGACCCACAGATCACTCCCGCCAGCTGCAGGGTCTGGCGATCACCCTGGGCGGCGGCATCGAACACATGGCCGATTTCGAAGGCCCAGAAACCGTCCTGCCCCGCCTGCAGATTGCGTTGGGCCGCCAGCAGCAACTCATCGAGCAGGCTGTCGCGCAGGTGGCTGTAATCCGCCAGCAGAGGATTCGCCAGGGGGACCCGCCGCTGCGGATCGGCGCCGGGGCGTTCCGTACTGGCGGGCCCCAAGGACAACGTGCAGGTCTCCTGGAGGCCCGCCGCCACCAACTGACGGCGCAGGCGGCGCTCGGCCTGTTGGGCCGGTGTGAGGCCGCCGGGGCAGATGGGATCGGGGAGATGGCTGGCGAAACGGTCGTAGCCCACCAGGCGGGCCACCTCTTCAATCAGATCCACCTCCCGCTGGAGGTCCATGGCCCGCGAAGGCGGCACCGCCACGCGCCAGCCCTCGTCGAGGGCCTCGAGGTTGCATCCGAGGGCGGTGAGGATCTGCGCAATCTCGCCATCCTCCAGGTCGCCGCTGCTGCCATCCGCCAGCTGCACGGGCCCCAACAGATTGTGCAGGGCGTCGCGCCGCAGCTCCAGGGGTGAGCGGGGCTGGGCGGGCCGTTGGTGCAGCCAGCGGCCCACCACCGTGGCGCCAGCGATCTCCTGCAGCAGTTGCACGGCTCGATCCGCCGCCAACAGGGTCATTTCAAGGGGCAGCCCCTTTTCAAAGCGGGCGCTGGCGTCGGTGCGCATTCCGGCGCTGCGGGCGCTGCGGCGCACGGTCTGGGGGGCGAACAGGGCCGCCTCCAACCAGATCTGCGTGGTTCCCTCCTGCACGCAGGAGGTTTCACCACCCATCACACCGGCCAGGGCGATGGGGTGGTCGCCGTAGCCCACCACCCAGGCGTCCGGGGTGAGGCTCAGCGCCGTGCCATCGAGGGCCGTGAATGGCTCCCCAGGGTGGCCATGGCGGAGGTCCAGCAGGGCGGGGTCAAGGGATCCATCCGCCAGAGCAGCCAGGCGCTCGGCATCGAAGGCGTGCAGGGGCTGTCCCAGCTCGAGCATCACCAGGTTGGTGATATCCACCACCGTGTTGATCGGACGCAGGCCGGCGCGCTCAAGCCGTTGCTGCAACCAGCGCGGTGACGGCTCAACCTTTACATCCTTCAAGCCGGTGATGCTGAAGAGGCCGCCCTGCTCCATCCGGGTGGCCACCGCCGGGGGCACCGGCAGCGGCTGGCTGGCCACGGTCGGGGCGGCGGCGGGCAGGGTGAGAGCAGAACCGCTGAGGGCCGACACCTCACGGGCAATGCCCTGCATCGACAAGCCATCCGGGCGGTTGGCGGTGATCGCCAGCTCCAGCACCTGGTCGTCGAGGCCGAACAGGGGGCCCACCGCAGTGCCCAGGGGCGGCACCTCGGTGAGGGCCTCCTCCAGCACGACAATCCCGTTGCTGGTGTCGACGAGCCCGAGCTCCGCGAGCGAGCAGATCATGCCGCTGCTGGCCACCCCCCGCAGCTCCGCGGGCTTGATGGTGAGGTTCACCGCCGGCAAGTGGGAGCCCACCGTGGCCACGGCCACATGGATTCCAGCCCTCACATTGGAAGCGCCGCAGACGATCTGGAGGGGTTGCGGCTCACCAATCGACACCGTGCAGACGCTGAGCTTGTCGGCATTGGGGTGTTGTTCCCGGGCATCGACGTGGCCCACCACCACCCCAGCGGCACGGGCCGCCAGATCCTCGATCTCCTCCACCTCGAAGCCGGCCACGGAGAGGCGCTCCGCCAGGTCTTCGACGGGCAGGGTGCAGGCCACAAGCTCCCGCAGCCATTGGAGCGAGACCCGCATCGACAACCGTTCGCAATGGCGCCGACTCTAAGGACCGGCCCCGCCAGGGCTGGACAGGTGACCAGGTATGGTTGGCAGCTGTCCACACGCTTCGCTCAAGCGGCGCAACGTCCTTTATGGCTAAGAACAAGGGCGTCCGGATCGTGATCACCCTCGAGTGCACGGAATGCCGGTCCAACCCCGCCAAGCGGTCCCCGGGTGTGTCCCGTTACACCACCCAGAAGAACCGCCGCAACACCACTGAACGGATCGAACTCAAGAAGTTCTGCCCCCACTGCAACAAGTCGACGGTCCACAAAGAGATCAAGTGATCTCAGCGGATTGATCGCTGTCTGCCGTAATTCCCACTCCGTTCAGCCATGGCCAGTTCCTTTTTTAAAAAGCGTCTGTCACCGATCAAACCCGGTGACCCGATCGACTACAAGGACGTCGATCTGCTCAAGAAATTCATCACCGAGCGCGGCAAGATCCTGCCCCGCCGCCTGACGGGCCTCACCGCCAAGCAGCAGCGGGACCTCACCAACGCGGTCAAGCGTGCCCGCATCGTGGCGCTGTTGCCCTTCGTGAATCCCGAGGGCTGATTCCCTGGCGGCCATCCAGCTCCGCTGCGGCGATCTGGTCGGCGTCCAGGACACCCGCGGTGCCCAACTGGGTGTCATCACCGCCATCCAGGGCAGCAAAGCCCGGCTGATGGTGGGTTTCGACGGTCGGGAGCAGTCGCTGCCCCTCCGCCAGATCGAACGGCTCAGCCCCCTGCCCCCCGGCGTTGAGCCCTCTCGGCGCCTGGGGGCTTTGCCATGGGCCATCAGCGCCGAAGCCCTGCAGGCGGAACGGCCCGGCCGCAGGGCCCTGGGGGCTGCATGGCTGCTGTTGCTGGAATCGGCGACGCCGATGCCCCTGGAGGAGTTCGCCGACCTGGTCTGCGGCCATCACCAACCCCTGCAGCTGGCCTGCTGTTGGCTGGAACTCCAGGGCGAGCAGCTGCTGTTCCGTTGGCGGCACGGGGAGGTGCAGGCCAGACCCCTGAACGATCTGCGCAGCCTGCGCCGCGATCGGCACCGTCTGCGGCTGCAGGAGGCCCGTGAACGGCGCTGGCTGGCGCTGCTGAAGGCCCGGGAACCGCTGCCATGGGCCACGCTCCAGCCGCTGGAGCAGGATCGCATTGCGCAGCTCCAACAACTGGCCTCCGGCCAGCGCGTGGAGGCCCAGCTGGAGCCGGCCCTGCGGCGCAGCCTCACCGCTCTGCACCTGGGTACGGAGCAGGGGATTGACCGGGGACAGGTGCGTCACCTGCTGGTGGATCTGCAGCACTGGGATCCCCATCACCTCACCTCCCTGGCGGGCACCACCTGGAGCAACGGCTTCTCCGACGAACTCGAGCAGGAGGCGCAGCGGCTGCTGGAGCTGGCGGACCACAGCCTGCCCGGGGATGCGCTGCGGCTGGATCTGACGGCCCAGCGCTGCGTGACCATCGATGACGACGACACCCGGGACATCGATGACGCCCTGGCCTTCGAACCGCAGGGGCCGGGGGAAGGGCGCCTCTGGATCCATGTGGCGGATCCGGGCCGGCTGGTGGCCTGGGATTCCCCGCTGGATCAGGAGGCGCGGCGCCGCGGCAGCAGCCTCTACCTGGCCCAGGGCATCCTGCCCATGTTTCCGGAAGCACTCTCCACCGGACCATTCAGCCTCCGGGCCGGGGTCCGCTGCGCCGCCTGGAGCACCTGGGTGGAGCTCAATGGAGATGGGGCCATCCAGGCCTGCGGCCTTGAGCGCAGCTGGGTGCGCCCCACCTACCGGCTCAGCTACGCCGATGCGGATGATCTGATCGAGCTGGCACCGCCCCAGGAGGCCGATCTGGCGGCCCTGGAGCGCCTGCTGGAGCGCCGCCGCCAGTGGCGCCTGCGCCAGGGTGCCCTGCAGATGGACGTGGCCGAGGGACGCATCCGCTGCCGGGACGGACAGGCCCGCCTGGAGATCACCGAAACCGGAACGGCCCGGGCGATGGTGGCCGAGGCCATGATCCTGGCCGGGGCGGTGGCGGCGCAACTGGCGGTGGAGCACGGCCTGGCGTTGCCGTTTCGCAGCCAACTGCCGGCGGAGCTACCGCCGGCGGCCGAATTGGAGGCCCTGCCGGACGGGCCGGTGCGGTTTGCGGCCATCAAGCGCTGCCTCAGCCGGGGGCTGATGGGTACCGCTCCGGCACCGCACTTCAGCCTTGGGCTGCCGGCCTACGTGCAGGCCACATCACCGATCCGGCGCTACGGCGATCTGCTGGTGCAGCGTCAGCTGGCCGCCTGGAAGGGGGGCGCGGCGCCACTGTCGGCCCCTGAGCTCGAACCCCTGCTGGAGGCTGTGGATGGTGCGGTGCGGGAGGGCATCGCCATCAGCCGTGAGGACAACCGCCACTGGCAGCAGGTGTGGTTCGAAGCCCATCGCAGCGGCCAATGGCGGGCTGAATTCCTGCGCTGGCTGCGCCCCCAGGACCGCCTGGGGCTGGTGCGTGTGGAGGAGCTGGCCATGGATCTGGCGGCGGAGTGCCCCCCCCGCCAGGAACCCGGTGGCGCGCTGCTGCTGCGGGTCCAACTGGTGGATTCCCTGCGGGATCAGTTACGCCTGGTGGCGTCAGCCCGCTAGGCGCGACACCCGCAGCCAGGGGCCGGCGCCGTTGCGGCAACCCACCAGAGCGGCGGGCACCGGACGATCCAGCCCCTGAAGCCATCGATGCAGAGCCGGCTCGAGGGTGATCAAGGGCCAGCGCTCGCCATCGGGTCGCTCGAGGCTGAAGCCCCCGCTGCCGTCAGGGTGCACCGTGCCAGGCCAGAGCTGCTCGTGGGGTTCGCACGGCACCGCGCTTCCGGCATCGGCCGTCGAGCCTGCGCCACACCAGCCCCCATCAGCGGCCAGCAGGGAGGGGTCATCCAGCACCGCCAACTGACGGCGACGCCAGTCGGGGTGGTGCCAGGGGGTGTCCCACAGGGGCACCACTGCGGCAGGAGCCAGGGGATCGTGCAGCAGCTGCTGCTGCACAGCGCGCACCGGCAAGGCCGCGGGCGGCACCCCGCGGCTGAGGGCCAGGGCCGCCGCGGCTCCGGCCGCCTGACCCACATTCAGGATCAGGGGCTGCAGGCGTGTGGCGCCATTGGCCATGTGGCTGGTGCTGAAACCCTTATCCGCCGCCAGCAGATTCTCAACATCCGCACTCAGCAGCGCCCCGAAGGGAATGCAGAAGGGGGTGCCGCTCCAGCGGCCACCCCAGCGGCAGCTCTTGGGTGCCAGCGGCCAGTCCGGGCCGGGGTAGTGGTGATCATTGGCGTAGTTGCCCACCGCCACGGAACCCAGCGCCCCATTGGCATCCATCGGTAGGGGGGCGATCGACTGGCCGGGCCCAAGGGGCAGCAACTGCCCCTCGGTGACCACCTCCAGCCCCACCAACCGGCGCCCTTCGCGCCAGTAGGGCATCAGGGCCAGGGGGGAGGGGCCCGTCAGGGCCGCCCCGTCGGCCGTTGCCTCGGGGAAGCAATGGGCCAGTTGCAGCCATCCCTGGGAGGCCTGTTCCAGGGCGTTGGCAAAGGCCAGGCTGTGCTCCCGCATCTGCCGCTCAACGTCAGCCCGGCGGCCGGGATCCGGATCGAACAGCTGCGGCAGCTGGCCATGCCAGTCGTTGCCATGCAGGGGCCAGTTGAGCATCACCAGCCCCTCGGGCAGGCGGCCATAGGTGATGGTGCGCTCCAGGCCGAAGGCCCGGGTGGCCCCCTCAAACGGTGGCGGTAGCGGACGCTCCAGCAGGGGGGCCGCCGGCCGCTCCTGCAGCTGCCCGATGGCCACCCAGGTAGGGGACTGCACCGGCTGCTGGAGAAAAAAGGGATCGGTCTCGAGGTCCTGCTGGGGTGGGGCACTCGGTTCCTGCCAGCGCTCCCGCGGCTCCCAGCCGAAGCGGTGGTCGACCTGCGCCAACGGGAAGGTGTCCCCCAGGTCGCTGCCGTCAATCAGCAGCTCCAGCTCCACCCGCACCGTCCGGCCCTGGCGCTGCAGATCGAGGGCCTCGATGCGCGCCCCCCGCCGCTGGACCGCCAGCAGTTGCACCGACGGCCACCACTCCAGCCGGCTCTCCTGGTGGCACCACTGCCGCAGGATCGCTTCGGCGGTGGCGGGCCGATAGCCGAAACAGCTCACCCAGTTGTGGTCGAGGCCGCTGGGTTCGCGGCGCTGCAGCTCCCGCAGAAAGGCGCCCCAGAGCCCCGTCTGCCAGGGGGTGAGTTCGTTGCCGTCGGGGCAGCAGACTCCGGCGGCACTCACCATGCCCCCCAGCCAGGGCCCCGGCGTCAGCAGCAGGGTGTGGGCACCGCCCCGGGCGGCCTGCAGGGCCGCCGCCACCGCTCCGGTACCCCCTCCCCACACCACCAGGGGCACGGCCTTCGCTTCCAGGGGCATCGGCCCAGCGTCTCGCCCGCCAAGGCTCGCAGCTCAGGGCCCGGGCGGAAAGGGCTGCGTAAGATCCGGCCGATGACCTACACCCTCACCACCCCGCTCTACTACGTCAACGACAAGCCGCATCTGGGCAGCGCGTACACCACGCTCGCCTGTGACGCGTTGGCGCGGTTTCAACGGTTGAAGGGTGAACCGGTGCTGTTCATCACCGGCTGCGATGAACACGGCCAGAAGATTCAACGCACCGCCGAGGCGGCGGGCCTCAGCCCCCAGGCCCATTGCGACGCCGTCAGCAGCCAGTACCGCGAGCTCTGGCGCCGCTGGCAGATCAGCAACGACCGGCTGATCCGCACCACCGATCCACGGCACCGGCGCATCGTGGAGCAGTTCTTCGCCCGGGTGGAGGCCAACGGCGACATCGTTGAGGGCCGCCAGCAGGGCTGGTATTGCGTGGCCTGCGAGGAATTCAAGGACGACCCCGCCAGCGCCGAGGCCCCCGAGTGCCCGATTCACCGGCGCCCCCTGGAATGGCGCGATGAGCTCAACCTGTTCTTCCGCCTGTCCCGCTATCAACAGCAGATCGAGGCCCTGATCGCCCAGCCGGGGTTCATCCAGCCCAGCAGCCGCCGCAACGAGGTGGAGAACTTCGTGCGGCAGGGCCTGCGGGATTTCTCCATCTCCCGGGTGAACCTGCCCTGGGGCATCCCGGTGCCCGGCCACGACGGCCACACCTTTTATGTGTGGTTTGACGCCCTGCTCGGCTACATCACCGCCCTGTTGGAGGAGGGGGACAGCCCCGACCTGGATCAGGCCCTGGCGCGGGGATGGCCCGCGGCGGTGCACGTGATCGGCAAGGACATCCTGCGCTTCCATGCCGTCTACTGGCCGGCGATGCTCCTGTCGGCGGGGCTGCCCCTGCCGCAGAGGGTCTTCGGCCATGGCTTTCTCACCCGGGAGGGGCAGAAGATGGGCAAATCCCTCGGCAACGTGCTGGATCCGGAGGTGCTGCTGGAGCGCTGCGGCCGCGATGCCGTGCGCTGGTACCTGCTGCGGGACATCCCCTTCGGCGAAGACGGGGACTTTCAACAGCAGCGCTTCATCGACCTGGTGAACAACGACCTGGCCAACACCATCGGCAACCTGCTCAACCGCACCAGTTCCATGGCACGGCGCTGGTTTGCGGAGGCGGTGCCCCCGGCGGGTGCTGGCGCCCAGCTCAACCACCCCCTGGCCCAAGCGGCGCAGATGGCACAAACCACGGTGCTGGCTGGGCTCGAACAACTCGATTTCCGCTCCGCCGCCGAGGCCGCCCTGCAGTTGGCCATCGCCGCCAACGGCTACCTGAACGACCAGGCCCCCTGGAGCCGCATGAAACAGGAGGGCCAAGCCGAGCAGGTGGGGGCCGATCTCTATGCGGTGCTGGAGGCGGCACGGATCGTGGCCCTGCTGCTGGCGCCCCTGCTGCCGGATCTCTCGCAGCGCATGCTCAGCCAGTTGGGGGAAGCGGAGGCGGACTCCGGCCCGGGCGCCAGCGCCGACTGGACCCAACGGCTGCACTGGGGTGGGCTGCAGTCGTGGGCCCCCCTGCCGGAGCCCTCGCCTGTGATGGCGCGACTGGAGCTGGACGAACCCCTGTGAACGGCATGCTCCCGTGGCGTTGGATCGGTGTCGGTGCCCTGGGCCTGGTGCTGGGGGGATGCACCACGGCTCCGCGGCCCCAGCCCCCGGAGGAACCCTTCGTGTTCCGGGCCCTCGACCTGCGCCAGCGGGATGCCCTCGGGGCCCCCGCCTGGGAGCTGATCAGCCCCGAGGCCCGCTACGACATCGGCCGGCAGCTGGCCCAGGCCCGCCAGCCCCGGGGCACGATCTACAAACAGGGCAAACCCCACATCACGGTGCGGGCCCTCAGCGGCACCGTGATCGGCGATGGGCAGGCGATCCAGTTGGAGGGGGATGTGCAGATCACCCTGCTGGGGGCCAATCCCGTGCGCATTGCGGGCGACCAGGTGCGCTGGATCCCCCGCCAGGACCTCATGGTGATCGACCGGCGCCCCTCGGCCCTGGATCGCCGCACCCGCATCCAGGCGGGCCTGGCCCGCTATCGCATCAAGGCGGACCAACTGGAACTGCGCGGATCCCCGGTGCTCGAGCACTGGCAGCAACCCACCCCAGACAAAGCCGGGGCCAAGCCGGCCCCGCAGGGGGCCCCACTGCGGGTGCAGACCGCCTGGGTGAACTGGCGGCCCGACCAGGGGGATCTGGTGGCCCCTGAACCGGTGCGGGGGGTGCGCCGTGAGGGGCCGTCGCAGTTGGAACTCCGCGCCCAGGGTCTGAAGGGCAACATCCGCCAGGGCTATGTGGATCTGCTGGGGCCCGTGCAGGTGCGTGATCCCCAACGGCAGGGTTGGCTCAACGCCCGCACCACCCGCTGGGCCATCAACACCCAACTGCTCAGCAGTGACCAACCGGTGCAGGGGGCCTTCAACAAGCTGCAGGGCCGTGCCAACCGCTGGCGGGTGAACCTGGCCAGCAGCACCGTGGCGTTGGATGGTGATTGCCAGATACAGCAACCGGACGAGCAACTCAGGGCCCAGGAGTGCCTCTGGAACTGGCCCACGGGGCGCTTCCAGGCCCAGGGGGCTGTGGAACTGCGCCGCTCCAGCTACAGCCAGATCACCCGGGCTGGGCTGCTGCGGGGGCGCATCGGCGCCGACGGCGTGGCGGTGTTCACCGCCCCGGGGGCACGGGTGAACTCGCGCTTCACGATCCCTCCCCAGCAGCGGGGGGGGAAGGCGCAGCGCCGATCGGCTCCAGTGCAGTTCTGAGCTTGCGGGCCCAGCCCTCCAGCCAGGCCTCATCGCTGCGGCTGAAGCAGCGGGGTGACCAGCCCGCCACCAGCAGCACCCCCTCCTCCCCCAGGGGCTGAACGATCAGGGCTGGAATGCCATCGGGCAAGCCGCGGAATTCCCCACGGCCCGGATACAGCTTCAGGTTCACCAGGCCGATGGCGGCCTGGGTGCTCCAGGCCCGGCGGCAGATGGGCCCGGGGCTGAATGGGGCTGGCACGGGGGCCAGCACCCCTCTTCGCAGCAGGGTTTGACCGCGCCAGTGCAGCAACAGGGAGGCCGCGGGTGTGGCCGTGAGCAACATCTGGCTGCCCCAGGCCAGCTCCTGGCGCAGCGCCTCCGGCAGCTCGGCCGCCAGTTCCAGCCCCTGTTCCCCCTCCAGGTCCACCCGCTCCGGGGCCACCGGCATGGCCCGGGTCCACAGGATCGACACCAGCATCAGCCCCACCGCCAGAAAGCTGCCCAGCACCGCCGCCCGTTCCAGGGCGGGGCTGAGCTCCGGAGCGGTGAGCTGGTTGGCGATGCTCAGCCCGAGCCCCAGAACACCGGCGGCCAGGGTGATGCGGGCGGCCGTGCCCATGGGGCCGATTGGCTCAGCTGCCCTCACGTTGTCACAGCCACACAGGCCCTCGCGCCGACCCGCGAACTTGCTGAAATGGGCCCAACCCGATGGTCCGTCCTCTGATGAGCCCTTCGATGACCCCTGCCGTGTCCAGCCCTCCGCGGCCAGGGGCCGTGGGCCTCGCCACTGCCGCTGAGGCCTTTGCCGCCATCGCCCTGGCCGCCATCACCTGTGATGGGGAACTCACGGCCGTCGAGGCACGGGCGCTGCGGCAACAGCTCGAGTTCCGGCATCCCTTCCGCGGCTTGGGCCCCGATGCCATGGGGGCCCTGCTCGACCAACTGCTCAGCCTGTTGCGCAGCGACGGCTGGCCGGCCCTGGTGCAACAGGCGGTGCCGTTGCTCAGCGCCGAGCAACGGCAGACGGCCCTGGCGGTGGCGGTACAGCTGACCCTCGCCGATGAGGTGAAAACCAGCGATGAACGACGGTTTCTCACCCAGCTCTCCCACCACCTGGGGATCTCCGCCGAGCGGCTGGCCACGATCGAGGAGGTGATCGGCCTGTTGCACCGCGACAGCCTGGCGGACTGAAGGCAGACTGGGGCCAGTGCATGCTGAATTCCGTGGGGGATCGCCTTCGCCGCCAGCTCTGGGGAGTGCTGCTGACCAGCCTTCTGTGGCTCGCTGCGCTGGGCCTGGCCCCGGCCGCCTGGGCCACCGGTGTGGCCGACTTCACCCCCCAGGCCCCCGCCAGCCATGTGGTGGACAGCGCGGATCTACTCAGCCGTGCCGCCAGCACGGAGCTGGACCGCCGCCTGGAGAGCTTCAGTGGCCCCGACCTCGACGCCCGTCTGGTGACCCTGCGGCGCCTGGATTACGGCCTCAGCCTGGATCAACTGGGCCAGGGGCTGTTGGAGCGTTGGGGGGGCAACGGCGGGGCCGAACAGCTGCTGCTGCTGATTGAGTCCCAGAACAACAGCGCCGCCGTGGTGGCCTCCACCGGCCTGCAGGAGCGCCTCAACCCTGCGCTGCTCTCCAGCACCGCCATCAGCACCATGGGCTTGCCCCTGCGGGAGGGGGCCCGGTATCGCCAGGCCAGCCTGGATGCGCTGGATCGGCTCGGCGCCGTGCTGCAGGGGGAGGCGGACCCGGGCCCGCCGCAGCTCCAGGAGCGACTGCCCATTGAAACCAACATCCCCACCCGGGAGGAGACCGCCTCCAGCAATGCCCTGCTGTGGGTGGTCGTTCTGCTGGTGGTTGGCACACTGGTGCCGATGATCACTTGGTGGGTGTTCTCCCGCTGAGGCCAACACGCACCAACGATGGGGTTGACGGACTGGATGGGGGCCTTTGATCGCGCCAGCACCAACGACCTCAGCGTCTACCTGGAGCGCGCCTATGAAGCCGCCCTGCTGATTCAGAGCCTCGAGCTCGAGTACTACAACGATCGGCCGGTGCGGCCGGAGCTTCAGCTCAGCATTCCCCGCCAGACCCAGGCCCAGATGCTGCGGCGCTTCCGGGCCGCCCTGGAGCTCTGCCAGACCACCCTCTCCGGCCTCGAAGCCCGTCGGGCCGAGCTCGACAGCCAGGAACTGCGCCAGCTGCAGCTGATCGAAACCGTGTTGTCCCGGTATGGGCGCCGCAGCTCGCTGCCATCCATCTCCCGTTCCCCGGAGCTGCTGCCCCGCAGCCTGCTGGGGGTGGTGGATGGGGTGCGCCGTCAGCTGGATCCGGAGGCCGAAACCTTCGTGGTCGAGGGGTTCAGGCGCCGCCGCGATTCCACGCTGGTGTCCCTGCGGATCCTGCTGCTGCTGATTCTGGTGCCGCTGATCGTGCAGCAGGTGAGCCGGTCGGTGTTGATCTCACCCCTGCTGGACCGCTACGCCCCCGAGATCCCCTTCATCAGCTACACCAAGCCGCACCTGCAGGAGAAGGCCGTCAACCGGCTGCGGCTCTATCAGCAGGAGCTGGAGTTCGATGCGTTGCTGGAGGGGCGTGAGGCCCCCAGCCGTGACGAGGTCCGCTCAGCCCTGTCCGTGCGGGCCGCAGAACTGAAGACCGAAGCGGACCAGGAGAGCCTGGAGGCCACCAAGAACGTGCTGGCGGACCTGGCGGCCCTGGTGGGCTTCGCCTTTGTGTGTCTGGTGGGCCAGCGGGACCTGCAGGTGCTGCGTGGCTTCATGGATGAGGTGGTCTACGGCCTGAGCGACAGCGCCAAGGCCTTCACGATCATCCTGTTCACCGACATCTTCGTGGGGTTCCACAGCCCTGAGGGCTGGACCGTGCTGCTGGATGGCATCGCCCAACACCTGGGCCTGCCGGCGGAGGAGAACTTCATCATGTTGTTCATCGCCACCTTCCCGGTGGTGCTGGCCACGATCTTCAAGTACTGGATCTTCCGCTACCTCAACCGGGTGTCCCCCTCGGCTGTGGCCACGCTGCGCAACATGAACGGTGGGGGCTGAACCCCAGCCCGGGCCACGCCAGTTGGTGGTGGTGTCTGGGCCGAGCCGGGGTGGCAAGAGCCGCTGGGCGGAGCATCTGGCCAGTCAACAACCCTTGCCGGTGCTGTACGTGGCCACTGGAGGCACGGCGGACGGCTCCGATGGCGCCTGGACGCAGCGGGTGGAGAGCCACCGGCTGCGGCGCCCCCCAGGCTGGGGCACCCTGGAGGTGGGCCCGCAACTGGAGCAGGCCCTGGAGGCGAGGCTTCAACCCCAGCATCCCGGCCGGGATCAGCTGCTGTTGATCGACTCCCTGGGCAGCTGGTTGGCGTGGCATCTGGAGGAGGGCGATAGCCCCTGGCGCCAGCGCTGCGATCGTCTGGTGGCCCTGTTGACGGCCCCGGGGCCGCCGCTGCTGCTGGTGGTGGAGGAGACGGGCTGGGGTGTGGTCCCGCCCACGGCCATCGGTGGGCTGTTCCGCGACCGCCTGGGTGCCCTGCAGCAACGCCTGATGCCCCTGGCGTCCGAGGCCTGGTTGGTGGTGGGGGGCCGTGCCCTGGACCTGTTGCAGCTGGGCGTGCCAGTGCCGGAGGCCTGAGATGCCAAGGCTGGTGCTGTTCCAACCGGAGATTCCACCCAACACCGGCAATGTGGCCCGCACCTGCGCCGCCACCTGCACCGAACTGCACCTGGTGGAGCCCCTGGGGTTTGAGCTCAGTGATCGCACCGTGCGGCGGGCGGGCCTCGATTACTGGCCCTGGGTGGATCTTCACCGCCACAGCGACTGGGACACCTTCAGGGCCCTGCACGTGCAGCGTGGGGGCCGGCTGCTGGCCCTGAGCCGCCATGCCAGCCGGCCCTACACCGAGCTGCGCTACCGCGACGACGACTGGCTCCTGTTCGGCCAGGAGACCAGCGGTCTGCCCCAGGCCGTGCTGGACACGGCGGATGCCCGGCTCACCATCCCCATGGCCGGCGGGGTGGACCGGGGCGGCGGGGTCCGCAGCCTCAACCTGGCCACCGCCGTTGGGGTGGTGCTGTTTGAGGCCCTACGGCAGCTCCAGGCCCCATAACACAGGATCTTTTCCTTTGGTCAATCGAAAGAGTGACCACGGCAACTTGCCAGGCAGTGTTCAGGCCGTTACTTTCGTGTCGACTCGGGGATGTTGGCTTCTCCACCGGGTTTTGACCTCTGGCCAAACTGCATGAAGCCTGTCCATTTTGGACTGACCACCCTCGCCAGCACAGCGGCCCTTGCGGTCGCCGGCACGGCGGTCATTCCTTCCCTGGCTGATTCCCGTCCGGTCGCACTGCCTACGGATGGGTGGATCGCCGCCCTGCCGGCGGCGACTGATCGGCTGTGGGTGAAAGTGCGCCAGAGCATCAGCCTCGAGGATCTGGCCTCCCAGCTCGCCCAGGATGAAAGCAAGCTGGCCCGGCTGAACGAGGTTGATGAGGATCACCGCTTCAGCAGCGGCGACTGGCTGGTGCTGCCGAGCCTGTCGATCAAACAGGCCAAGCAACTGGCCGAGATTGACACCAGTGAACTGCGGCGCACCCCGCCCCTGGCGGCGCCGCCCGAACCCCAGGAACCGGCCCGGGTGCGGTTCGGTGACAGCCTGATCAAGATCGCCCAGCGCTACAACCTCAGCATCAGCGAGCTGCTGCAGCTCAATCCCGGTCTGCGCGCCGCCCGGCTGGTGGTCGGCACCCAGATTCGCCTGGCCCAGTCTTCCCCTGGCCGCAGCCGCCTGTTGCTGGGCCTCAAACCGGTGGGTTCCGGCGGACTCAGCTGGCCCGACAGCCCCGATTTCGGCCTGGGTGATGGCACCGGCTTCGGGGGCGGTCAGCCCTTCGCCGACACCGGCTGGATCTGGCCCACCCAGGGGGTGTTCTCCTCCGGCTACGGCTGGCGTTGGGGGCGGATGCACAAGGGCATCGACATCGCCAACAACGTGGGTACACCGATCCTGGCGGCCCGCTCCGGCCAGGTGGTCTCCGCCGGCTGGAATGACGGCGGTTACGGCTATCTGGTGGAGGTGCAGCACAGCGACGGCTCCCTCACCCGCTATGCCCACAACAGCCGCATCCTGGTGCGCCCCGGCGACCAGGTGAACCAGGGCAGCGTGATTTCGCTGATGGGCAGCACCGGCCGCAGCACCGGCCCACACCTGCATTTCGAGATTCTGCCCCCGGGCCGCGGCGCCATGAACCCGCTGCAGTTCCTGCCACCACGGGCCTGAGGCCGCTGGCACCGTCCTCTACAATGGCTTCACCGCGGCTCGGTAGCTCAGCTGGTTAGAGCGTGGGATTCATAACCCCAAGGTCGGGAGTTCAAGTCTCCCCCGAGCCATCGTGTGTTTCCATCAGCCCCGCCTCGGCGGGGCTTTTTGTTGTCATAGGACCTGCGCTGCGACCCCTCAGGAATGGGCCTCAAAGGCGTCGGTGATCACCGGTACCAGCACGATCGGATCGAAGCTGCTCTCCGGCGATGGGGCCTGGGAAACAGGGGCTGGGGGGGCGGAGGCTGCGCGGCCGGAGCTCGAGCGGCGGCGGCCGCCGGCCTCCGCGGAACGGCTGGCGCCACCACGGCGGGAGGAGGGTTCGGGCCGGGTACCGGAGAGGGGACGCTGGATGGGCTGTTCCCGCAGCTCACTGCGCACCTGGTTGAGCAGGCGAAAGTGGCTGGTGATGTTGTATTTGCGCAGCAGGGACGGGTCCCAGGACATCGGCGGTGGTCGCTTCTTTAGTTCCATAAGCCTATGGCGACCGACCGCTGTCGAAGCGTGATAGCTTGTACCCGTGCTATCTGGTAGTCGGATCGAGTACGCCTTGTTCAAGGCGGATGTTCCCCTGCACAAGGGTTGTCCCCTGAATCGGCCCGAACCGCACCAAGCCGCCTGATCACCCTCTTCAGCGACTATGTCCAGGCTCGTCGGTCTGCAAGCTCCGGATTTCACCGCCACCGCTGTGGTGGACCAGGAATTCAAGGAGGTGACCCTCTCCTCCTACCGCGGCAAGTACGTGGTGCTGTTCTTCTACCCGCTGGACTTCACCTTCGTCTGCCCCACGGAGATCACCGCCTTCTCGGATCGCTACAGCGACTTCTCCAGCCGCAACTGTGAGGTGCTGGGCGTGTCCGTCGACAGCCAGTTCTCCCACCTGGCCTGGGTGCAGACCGACCGCAAGAATGGCGGACTGGGCGATATCGCCTACCCCCTGGTGGCCGACCTCAAGAAGGACATCGCCCGGGCCTACGAGGTGCTCGATGAGGACGCCGGCGTGGCCCTGCGCGGCCTGTTCATCATTGATCCCGATGGCGTGATCATGCAATCCACCATCAACAACCTGCCCGTCGGTCGCAGCGTGGACGAAACCCTGCGCTTGCTGCAGGCCTTCCAGCACATCCGCAACCACCCCGACGAGGTCTGCCCCGCCAACTGGACCCCCGGCGAAAAGACCATGAATCCCGATCCCGTGAAGAGCAAGGAGTTCTTCGCCGCCGTCAACTGAGCGCGTTGATCGCCGCCCAGGGGCCCCCAGGGGCCCCTTTTTTATTGGCCTGGCAGGCCAGGCGTTGGCCCGTCCGGAAGGGAGTTGCCCCCTCAGCCCAGCAGACTCGCCAGCAGAGCCCGACCATCCACACCGCCGGTGGCCGGATCACAGGCCCGTTCCGGGTGGGGCATCAGACCCAGCACATTGCCCTGGGGGTTGCTGAGCCCCGCCACATCCCCCACGGAGCCATTGGGGTTGCGGGTGTAGCGCAGCACCACCTGGCCGTTCTGCTGCAGCTGCTCCAGCAGTTCAGGGTCCGCCTGGTAACGGCCTTCACCATGGGCGATGGGGAAGCTGAGCCGCTGGCCACTGCTGTACCCCTGGAGCCAGGCACAACGGCCGGGCTGCACCTCCAGCTCGGCCGGCTCACACAGGAAGTGCAGCTTCTGGTTGCGGGTGAGGGCGCCGGGCAACAGACCCATTTCGGTGAGCACCTGAAAACCATTGCAAATGCCCAGCACCCGGCCCCCGCGCTCTGCGAAGGCCTTCACCTCCTGCAGCACCGGGGCGAACCGGGCAATGGCACCGCAGCGCAGGTAATCGCCGTAGCTGAAACCGCCGGGGATCACCACGGCATCCAGGCCGCTGAGGTCCCGCTCCTCATGCCAGAGGAAGCGGGTCTCAATCCCCAGGCAGCCCTGGGCGGCCCACTGCACGTCCCGGTCGCAATTGGAACCGGGGAACACCACCACACCGAGGCTCATGGCTCAGGCTCCCGCGGCGGTGTCACCCTTGAGTTCCAGGGTCCAGTTTTCAATCACCGGGTTGGCGAGCAGGCGGTCGCTGAGCAGTTCCAGCTGGGCCCGGGCTGCGGCGGCGTCGGGGGCCTCCAGCTCCACCTCCACCGCCTTGCCGATGCGCAGGGTGCTGACGCCCGTGACCCCGAGGCGGGCGGCGGCGGCGCGGGTGGCCTCACCCGCCGGGTCGAGCACCGACGGCCGCAACGAGACCAGCACACGGGCGGAGTAGACGGGCACCTGCGCTCCACGAGGATTGTTAAATCTTGGCAGGCCGGCTGACGACGGCCACGGCTCTGGTCAGTTTGGAGAGAGCCCCCAATCTCGCGAACCGTTGCCCGCCGTTGTCCGCCTCGGAACCTGCCTGGCGCTGCTGGCCCCGCTGGTGCCAGGGGCGGCTGCCGGCGCCCAGGCGGCCCTCACGGTGCCGTTGGAGTGCCGCATCGGCGAGGGGGGCTGGAGCCCCTGCACGATGACGATCCAGCGGTTCGGCGAGCACTGGTGGTTGCAGGTGGGGACCAAGCGGCTCGAATTCCGCAGTGATGGCCGCGGCAGCATCACCGTGAGTGGGGGCAACGGGGTGCGCCGCAGCGTGCAACCCGTCTGGCGGGAGCCTGGTTCCCTCTGCTGGGACGGGATCTGCGCCAAGGGGGACCTACCCCTGGATTAGGGCCTGCTGCAGTTGCTCCTGGAGGGTCTGGGCCGGCACATCCAGCCCCAGGGCCACCAACTGCAGCCCCTGGTCAGGGTCGCCGTCAGCGCGGGTCACCGGATCAAACCAGCACTCGAGTCGGGGGCCCACCGCCTGAATCTGCAGGGGGTGGGGCTTGCCCGGCAACCAGGCCCGACCCTTCAGGCGCAGGAGCTGGTGGTCCTGGATCAACTGGGGGAGCAACCGCTCCAGCGCCTCGCGCTGCAGGGGGCCGGGCCAGTGCAGCACCGCCGACTGCATCGCCACATGGGTGTGGTCATGGTGGTGGTGATGGTCGTCGTGATCGTGTTCGTGGTGGCCCGGGTGGTGATCGCCATCGGGGCGCTCCAGACCGAACAGCAGGGCAGCGGGCACCTGGCCCCGTTCCATCGGCAGCACCGCCACCCCCGGCCGCAACTGGTCGGCGAGCCGTGACTTGAGGCTCTCCAGCACCGACATCTCCAGCCGATCAGCCCGGCTCAGCAACACCAGATCCGCCGCCTCCAGTTGGTCGGCGAAGAGGGATTCCAGGTCATTGAGATGGTCCAGGCTGGGGTCCGCCAACCGTTGGGCCTCAAGGGCAGCAGGATCCCCGACCACACTGCCCTGGGCGAGGGCTTCACCATCCACCACGGTCACCACGCCGGTCACCCGGGTGCGGGTGCGGATCTCGGGCCACTGGAACGCCTGCACCAGGGGCACGGGCAGGGCCAGACCGCTGGTCTCCACCACGATGCCGTCGAGCTGATGGGCCCGCTCCAGCAGCAGCTGCATGGTGGGCAGGAATTCGTCCTGCACGGTGCAGCAGAGGCAGCCGTTGGCCAGCTCCACCACGGGGGCTGGGGAGTCCTCGGGGGAATCCTCGGGGCAGACGCGGCAGCTGCGGATCAGCTCGCCGTCAATGCCCACCTCCCCGAATTCGTTCACCAGCACGGCCAAGCGCAGGCCGCTGCTGATCAGCAGCTGACGCAGCAGGGTGGATTTGCCGGCACCGAGGAAGCCGGTCACCACGGTGACCGGCACGCGGCCAGCGGAGAAGGGAGTCACGGGGGACGGGGATCTAGGGAACGAGCAACGACCAGCCGAAGGCCGCGCCGATGCCCATCAGGCCTCCGGCCAACAGGGTGCGGGTCGTGGGGGCCAGGGCGGCGGCGGTGCGACGCAACAGCCCCAGGGAGAGCAGCAGCAGGGCCCCCTGGCTCAGCAACAGACCCACCAGATAGGCACCGACCGAACCGGTGTCCCAACCCACCACGGCGGCGCTCAACACGTAGCCGTGGAGGGCGAAGCAGGGCACCAACAGGGGGGCGGGCAGCCGGCCGATCACCACCAGCCCCTCCACCACGAGGGTGAGGGCCACCAACAGCTCGGCGGCGGGCAGCTGGGGGGTGAGCAGGCCCAGGAGGGTGCCCAGCAATCCAACAGCCAACAGACCCAGCATCCAACGGCTGGAGCGCTGCAGACCCACCAGGGCCAGGGCCAGCAGGAAGAGCAGGTGGTCCGGACCCAGCAGGGGGTGGCCCAGGCCACTGAGCAGCCCCGCCAGGGGGGTGGGTTGCTGCTGATGGAACAACTCCATCAGGTGGTGGGCGGATGCCGGAGCCGCGGAGAGCAGCAGCAGGCCGGCGGCGCTGACGGGCAGCAGCCAGGTGGGGCGTTGGGTCATCCGGAGGCCTGGTCCGCGCCAGGGGATTGAAGGGTTTGGTCAGCGCCGGCGGGCGTTCTGGCTGGGGCTGTCGCCGAAGGCGAACCACCCTTCACAGCTGCGGGACAGCGCCGGTTTTCCACCGGACTTTCCCCGTTACCTCCCTGGGCTGATCCCCCGGGGAACCGGACACCTGCAATGTAGGCCGTCCCCACCGGAGCCGCCCTAACGGCAGGCGAGGCTGTCACGGGTGTCCACCCCGGTGCGGGGGTTGGTGCCGGAGGCGCGGCCGCAGAGGGCCTTCTGCTGGGGTAGATCCAGCACCGCGTCGGTGAAATCCGCCCCCTCGATCAGCGCGGCGGTGAACTTGCTGTTCATCAACATGGCGTTGCGCAGCACGGCGCCGCTGAGGTCGGCACCATCGAAGCGGCTGGCGAAGGCCACGGCATCCTCGAGATCAGCGCCGCGCAGGTTGGCGTTTTGAAGGTTGGCGGTGTTGAACACGGCCCCGCGCAGATCCGTGTCGCTGAGGTCGAACCCCTCCAGGGAGGCCTTGAGAAATTCCTGTTGCTGCAGATTGCGGCCGTGCATGTCGGGTTGCAGATCCTGCAGGCTGCGCCCGCCGCGCAATTCCGGTGCGGTGATCGCCTCCACCGGCAGCGGCGCCCAGGCCAGCAGCAGCAGAGGCAGCAGCAACGGCAGCAGCAGTGACGCCAGGGCACATCCGCCACGGGCGAGGCCGCTCAGCAGCCTTCGCGGCAGGGGGAAGGGTTCCACGGCACCACTAGCTTGGGGCGCTCAAGTTATTGCAGGCGGCGGCCCCAGCGCGACCGATGAGCAAAGCCCTGCGCGTGGTGGTGCCACCCCATCCCCTGATTGGCCACTGGCTCACCCTGCTGCGCGATCAGGACACCCCATCCGCCCTCTTTGGCACCGCCATGGCCGAACTGGGGCGCTGGCTCACGTACGAGGCCCTGCGCGACTGGATCCCCTACCAACGGGTGGCCGTGCAGACCCCACTCGCCCCCACCGAGGGCACGGTGGTGGATGCCTCGGTGCCGCTGCTGGCGGTGCCCCTGCTCCGTGGGGGCCTGGGGTTGTGGGAGGGGGCCCGCTCGGTGTTACCCCATGCCGCCCTGGCGCCGATGGCCCTGGAGCAAACCGCCACGGGAACCGTGAGCAGCCCCTTCAACGGCCTGCCCGGCAGCATCCCCGACCGGGCCGGGGTGCTGGTGTTCGCCCCCCAGGTGGCCACCGGCTCCCGCCTGTTGCATGTGCTGGAGCAGTTGGAACGCCGCGGGGTGCAGGGGGTGCGGGTCCGGGTGATCACCTGCGTGGCCTCCAGCCCGGGGCTGAAGCGCCTGGGGGAGCGCTACGGCGACCTGACCCTCTACACCGGCTGCATTGATGCGGAGCTGGACCCGGAGCAGCGGATCCTGCCGGGTCTGGGGGATCCCGGGGACCGTCTGTGTGGCCTGAGCGGCTCAGGCTTCGTAGGCTGAGGCGACAGCACAGGCCCGACCCCCACAGCGATGGCACGAGACAGCGGCTCCGGATCCCTCGGCACCCTGGTGGCCGGCGCGGTGATCGGCGCCGCCGGCCTGGCCTGGTGGCTGCTGTCGGAAGCGGAACGGCGCCAGCAGCGCAGCCGCCAGGAGCGCAACCTGCGCCTCAGCCGCCTTTCCGGCCCCGACGATGGGGCCCTGGATCTGCAGCACGACGGACTGCGGCCAGGCCGGGAGATCGAATTGCAGGACAAGGTGCAACAGCTGAACCAGGCCATCGACGATGTGCGCCGGCAGCTCGAGGGTCTCACCCCCCAAAACTGAGCCACACCGCTCGGTAGGTTGCTGGAACGACTCCGCCGCAGCCATGCTCCGCTCCGCCGCGATCACCCAGGGGATCCAACGCTCCCCCAACCGCGCCATGTTGCGGGCGGTGGGCTTCGGTGACGGCGACTTCAACAAGCCGATCATCGGCATCGCCAACGGCTACAGCACCATCACCCCCTGCAACCTGGGGTTGAACGATCTGGCGCGCCGTGCCGAGGAGGCGGCCCACGCAGCCGGGGCGATGCCACAGCTGTTCGGCACCATCACGGTGAGCGATGGCATCTCCATGGGTACCGAAGGGATGAAGTATTCCCTGGTGAGCCGCGAGGTGATCGCCGACTCGATTGAAACCGCCTGCAACGGCCAGAGCATGGATGCCCTGCTGGCCATCGGCGGCTGCGACAAGAACATGCCCGGCGCCATGCTCGCCATGGCGCGCATGAACATCCCGTCGATCTTTGTCTACGGCGGCACCATCAAGCCGGGCAAGCTCGGCGCCTGTGACCTCACGGTGGTGAGTGCGTTCGAGGCGGTGGGTCAGTACAGCGGTGGCCGCATCGACGAGCAGGAGCTCACCGCCATCGAGAAGAACGCCTGCCCGGGGGCCGGCAGCTGCGGCGGCATGTTCACCGCCAACACCATGAGCGCCGCCTTTGAGGTGCTGGGGCTCAGCCTGCCCTACAGCTCCACCATGGCGGCGGAGGACCCCGAGAAGGCCGACAGCGCCGCCCGCAGCGCCGAGGTGCTGGCGGAGGCCATCGCGGCCAACATCCGCCCCCGCGACCTGCTCACCCGCAAGGCCTTTGAAAACGCCATCAGCGTGATCATGGCGGTGGGGGGATCCACCAACTCGGTGCTGCACCTGCTGGCGGTGGCCCGCACCGCCGGGGTGGAGCTCAGCATCGACGACTTTGAAGCGATTCGCCAGCGGGTGCCGGTGATCTGCGACCTCAAACCCAGTGGCCGCTACGTGACGGTGGACCTGCACCGGGCCGGCGGCATTCCGCAGGTGATGAAGCTGCTGCTGGATGCGGGGCTGCTCCACGGCGACTGCCGCACCATCGAGGGCAAAACCCTCCAGGAGGTGCTGGCGGATGTGCCCTCCGAGCCCCCCGCCGGTCAGGACGTGATTCGCCCCCTCAGCCATCCCCTCTATGCCAAGGGGCACCTGGCGATCCTCAAGGGCAACCTGGCGGAGGAGGGGGCCGTGGCCAAGATCAGCGGTGTCAAGAATCCGGTGATCACGGGCCCGGCCCGGGTGTTCGAAAGCGAGGAAACCTGCCTGGCGGCGATCCTCGACAAGCGCATCAACCCCGGTGATGTGGTGGTGGTGCGCAATGAGGGCCCCGTGGGCGGACCCGGCATGCGCGAGATGCTCAGCCCCACGGCCGCCATCGTGGGCCAGGGGCTGCTGGATTCGGTGGCGTTGATCACCGATGGCCGCTTCTCCGGTGGATCCTTCGGCCTGGTGATCGGCCACATCGCCCCTGAGGCGGCGGTGGGCGGCACGATCGGCCTGGTGCAGGAGGGCGACAGCATCACCGTGGATGCCAATCAGCTGCTGATCCAGCTGAACGTGGACGCCGCTGAACTGGACCGGCGCCGACAGGCCTGGGTGGCCCCGGAGCCCCGCTACCGCACCGGAGTGCTGGGCAAATACGCCCGCCTGGTGAGCTCCAGCAGCAAGGGGGCCGTTACGGATCCTGTGGACTGAGCAGGGCCCGCACCCGCCGGCAGAACCCCTCCAGGGGGGCGCCGTCGGGGGGGCGTTCGCAGCGCTCACCGCTGCTGGCCCGCATCCACACCGCATGGCTGCCATGCCAGAGCAGGGGAGCCTGCTCATCCCCCAGCCGGGTGAGCATCAGGTTGAGGTCGGCGCCGCTGCGGTAGATCTCCAGCTCCAGGTCGCGCTCGGGCAGGCGGCCTCCCGCTTCATCCCGGGCTTCGATGCGCAGGCAGCAATCGCTGCAGTCGCCGATGGTGCTGGGCTCGGGGCCGGTGAAGCGCACCGCATGGCGAGCGGGTTTGAGGCAGACATCCGCGGCTTTGGCCAGCAGCTCCAGCAGCGGCGCATCAGGCGTCAGGGCCACGGCGGCGTCAGGGAACGGCACGGATCGCACGCACCAGCAGGCGCAGCTCCCCTGGGCGGAAGCCGGGGTTGCGTCCACCGATGTCGCCGAACTTCGAATGCAGGATCTGCAGCCGTGTGATGCCGGCGGCGTCAAAGCGCAGGGGCAACCCCACGGGGGTGGCCCGCACACTGGGGGTGAGGCGGTTGAAGGGGATGGTGACCACCGAGGTGCCACTGCTCTGGGTGGAAAACTCAGCCACCCAGCGCAATCCCCCCGGGATCAGCTCAGTGAGCCCCGCCACCCCATCACGGCAGGCCACCGCCAGCTTGTAGCGGCGTCCGTCGCCATCCAGTTCCAGCTGCAGGGCCCCGTAGGCGGAGAGGTCCAACGGCGGCGTGTACACCGGTGAACGGCAACTCACGAAGCCGCCCCCCTCGGGTTCCACCAGCGCATCCATCAGCAGACCGGCGGAGCTGGCCTGGCAGTTGCCCTGGCTGCGCCCCCCCATGATCGTGTCGTTGAGGGGCTGCCAGCCGGCAAATCCGTCGCCGCTGGCGATCAACAGGGGCGTGAGCATGGACAGGGCCGCAGCGATCAACACCCTGCCGCAGCGTCGGCGTCGGCGAGCACCAACACCGGCGAACGGGGTTGCACCAACCGGGCCGGTGTGCGCTGCGCCGATTCCGCCGGATCCAACAGCCGCTGCAGCGCCTGGCGCTTGGCGGCTCCACTCACCAGGAAGATCACCTGGCGGGCCGCGCTCAGCACGGGGGCCGTGAGGCTGATGCGCTCCATCCCCTTGCCGGCGCCGATGGTGACGGCCCGCTGCCGCTCCTGGGTGGCGGCGGTGCCGGGAAACAACGACGCGGTATGGCCGTCATCGCCGAGGCCCAGCAGCATCACGTCAAAACAGGGGGGATCCCCGGGGCACAGCTGCCGCACGTACTGCTCAAAGGCGTCCACGCTCGCCTGGGGGCTCTCCAGTTGGGTGGGCACCGGATGGAAACGGGCCTGCCCCCCCGGCCCCTCAGGGTTGAGCAGGGTTTCCGCCAGCATGCGGGCATTGCTGGCGGGATCGCTGGCGCTCACCCAGCGCTCATCGCCGAGCACCACATCCACCCGCGACCAGGGCAGGTGTTCCCGGTTGAGCAGCCGATAGGCCGCTGCCGGGGTGGAACCGCCGGAGAGGGCGATGTGGGCCCGATCCCGTTCGTCGAGGGCCAGGTCGATCAGGGAGGCCACCTGCTCTGAACAGCGCTTCGCCAGCAGGTTGGCGTCGCTGACCACGTCCAACCGGTAGGTGGTGGGTGGGGTCATCTCACATCCACTCGGTGTGGAAGCTGCCGGGCTGGTCCACCCGCTCGTAGGTGTGGGAGCCGAAGCAATCACGCATGGCCTGCACCAGGTTCTGGGGTAGGCGACCGGTGAAATAGCTGTCGATGTAATCGAGGGAACTGCCGAGGCACGGCACCGGCACGCCGGCATGGGCGGCGGTGGCCACCACCTGACGCAGGCCGGGCAGCCGCCGGCGGATCTGCTCCACGAACCACGGGTCCACCATCAGATTGGGGAGGTTGGCCTGGGCGGTGTAGGCGTTCTGGATCCGCTGCAACAGCCGGGCGCGAATGATGCAACCCCCCTTCCAGATCTGGGCGATCGCCGCCATGTCCAGCGCATAGCTGTGCAGCTTGGAGGCCTCCTGCAGCAGCGCCATCCCCTGGGCATAGCTGGCGATGGAGGCCAGCACGCAGGCATCCATCAGGGCATCGATGGCCACGGGCTGCAGCGCCGGAGCCGGCACCAGCCCATCGGCCGCCAGCCGCTCCGGCCGCATGGAACTGAGCACCCGAGCGTTGAGGGCGGCATAGATGGTGGGCACGGGCACCCCCATCTGCAGGGCGCTCTCCACGGTCCAGAGGCCGGTGCCCTTCTGGCCGGCCGCATCCACAATCTTCTCCACCAGATCGCCACCATCGGCGGGATCCTTGGTGCGCAGGCAGATCTCGGTGATCTCCACCAGGAAGGAGGAGAGCTCCTCGGTGCCGTTCCACTGGGCCAGCACGGCGGCCATGGCGTCGCCATCCATGCCGGAGCAGCGCTTCATCAGGTCGTAGGCCTCGGCCAGGATCTGCTCAACGCCGTATTCGATGCCGTTGTGGACGGTCTTGACGAAGTGACCGGCGCCACCGGGGCCGATGTAGGTGACGCAGGGGCCGTCGTCGACCTGGGCGGCCATTTTGCACACCAACGACTCAATGGCGTCGTAGGCGGCACGGGTACCGCCGGGCATCATGCTCGGCCCCTCCAGGGCCCCCTTCGCCCCTCCGGAAACCCCCATGCCGATGTAGCCGAAGCTGCGGCTCTCCAGCTCCGCCACCCGCCGCTCGGTGTCGGTGTAGAGGGAATTGCCGCCATCGATCAGCAGATCCCCCTCCTCAAGCAGTGGGGAGATTTGCTGGATCATGGCGTCGATTGGATCGCCCGCCTTGATCATCATCAGGATGCGGCGGGGCCGCTCCAGCTTGGCGATGAAGTCCTCCAGGGAGGTGGCGCCGATGATCCGCTTGCCGGCTCCGCGCCCCGCCAGGAACTCCTCGGTCTTGGCGTAGGTGCGGTTGTAGACGACGCTGGAAAACCCGTTGCGCTCAGCGTTGAGCACCAGGTTTTCGCCCATCACCCCAAGACCGATCAGGCCGAAGTGGGCCTTGTCCATGGCTGGATGCCTCCAGGATTCACTGCAGTGTGGCGAGCGTGCGGGGGCTGTGCAGCCGCCCGTTGGCAACTGTCAACGGCTCGGCACCGACGGGTCGACGTTGGCGCCGCTCAGATCACCATGCCGTCGGGGATGGTGGCGTTCTTGACCACCACCACAATGCCGTTGCGGATGTAGAAGCCGTGCTCGGGGCGATCAGCCTCCTCCACCCGGTCCTTGTTGACGATCGTCACGTCCCGGCCGATGCGGGCGTTCTTGTCGAGGATGGCGCGCTTCACCGTGGTGCCCCGGCCCACCCCCAGGGGGGTGCCGCCCCGTTCCCGCAGCACGGCGCGCTCCTCACAGGATTCAAAAAAGTCGTTGCCCATCACCAGGGTGTCCTGGAGCACCACTTCGTCCTCCACCCGGGAGCGCACCCCCAGCACGCAGTGGTGGATGCTGCAGGCCTTGAGCATGGAGCCCTCACCGATGATCGACTCGGTCACCTGGGTGTCCAGCATCTTGCTGGGGGGCAGGTAGCGGGGCCGGGTGTAGATCGGGAACTTCTCGTCGTAGAAGGAGAAGGCGGGGTTGGGTTGGGCCGTGAGGGCCAGATTGGCCTCGTAGAAGGCACCAATGGTGCCGATGTCCTCCCAGTAGTCGTCAAACAGGTAGCTCTGCAGGTGGTCACCACGCTGCAGGGAGGCGGGGATCAGTTCCTTGCCGAAGTCGGTGGCGGTGGGGTTCTGGGCCAGCAGGTCGAACAGGGTGTCGCGGCTGAACACATAGATCCCCATCGACGCGAGATAGGGGCGCTTGAGGGCCTCATCGGCGCTGAGTCCCAGCCGGGAGGTGTCCACCCACATGGCCTTGAGGGCCTCACCCTTGGGCTTCTCGCGGAACTCCTGGATGCGGCCGTGGTCGTTGGTGTGCATCAAGCCGAAGCCCTCCGCCTGGGCGGCATCCACCGGCAGGGCGCCGATGCTGACGTCAGCGCCGGTGCTGATGTGGTGGTCCACAAAGGCGCTGTAATCCATCCGGTAGAGCTGGTCGCCGGAGAGGATCAGGTAGTGGTCCACATCCCACTCCTGGAACAGCCACTGGTACTTGCGCACCGCATCGGCCGTGCCCTCGAACCAGCTGGGGCTCTCCGGCGTCTGCTGGGCGGCCAGCACCTCCACGAACCCCTGGCCGAATCCGGCGGAGAGGTTGTAACTCTGGGTGAGGTGACGGTTCAACGAGGCGCTGTTGAACTGGGTCAACACGTACATCTTGATGATGCCCGAGTTGATGCAATTACTGATCGGAATATCAATGAGCCGGTATTTACCCGCCAGCGGCACCGCGGGCTTGGCACGCATCTTGGTGAGCGGGTAGAGGCGGGTGCCGGCGCCGCCGCCGAGAATGATGGCCAGAACGCGCTTCATACCAGCTCCCAGTTGCCCTGTGCGGCAGCACCGTAAGCGATGGGAAGGGGGGCCCGGGCGCGTTTCTGCAGATTGGCTGAAAACTGAAGGAACTGCCCTGTTGGTCCCTTCAAAACAGCACAAGATTCACCCAAATGGGGGTGTCGCGAAGGACACCGTGTCCTGTCGCGATCAGCTAGGAGGTTCGTTGAGGTCGAACAGGTCCTGCAGCACCTGCATGGCGATGTGTCGCTGCTGACGCGGCTGCGGGGCCCGCAGGTTGGTCACGGGGGTATGCAGGATCTTGTTGATGATGCCCTTGCTCAGGGCCTCCACCACCTTGCGCTCCCGGGCCGAGAGATCCGGCCCCATGCGGCTCAGGGCCTTGTGCAGCTCCTGCTCGCGGATGTCCTCCAGCTGGGTGCGCAGACGATTCACCACCGGCACCGCCTCGAGGCCATCCCACCAGTCGAGGAACTGACGGCCCTCGTCCTGCAGCAGCAGCTCCGCCTCAGCCGCCATCTCACGGCGGGCCTCCTGGTTGCGGGCCACCACCTCTTGCAGGTCGTCCACATCGAAGGAGGCCACCCCCTGCAGGGCGCTCACATCCGCGGCGATGTTGCGGGGCACACCGATGTCCACCAGCATCAGGGCGGAGCGGCGGTTGAGTTTGCCCAGCCGGGCCGCATCGATGATCGGCTCGTCGGCGGCCGTGCTGGTGAACACCAGGGAACAGGTGCTCAGGCAGTGGTCCAGGTCGGCGAGGGGCCGGCACTGCACCGGTAGCGCCGGGAAATCGGCCGCCATCAGCTCCGCCCGTTCCACGGTGCGGTTCAGCAGCACCACCCCCGGGGCCCCCTTGGCCTGCAGGTGCTGCAGCAGTAGACGGGCCATGCGCCCCGCCCCCACCACGGCGATCTGCTCCTGGTCGAGGGGCACCAGGTCGTCGACACCGCGGGCCTGGCCCACCTTGAGCTGGGCCAGCTCCACGGCGGCGGAGCTGATCGAGACGGCGCCGGTGCCCAGGTTGGTTTCGGTGCGCACGCGCTTGCCGGTGCTCACCGCCTGGTTGAGCAGGCGGTTGAGGATCGGACCGATGGATTGGTGCTCCTGGCCGAGGCGCACCATTTTCTTCACCTGGGAGAGGATCTGGCCCTCGCCGAGCACCAGGGAATCGAGGCCGGCCGCCACCCGCATCAGGTGGGCCACCGCCTCGTCATGGTGGTAGGTGAACAGGTGGGGGAGCAGCTGCTCCACCTGCAGCCCGGAGAGGTCGCTGAGGAAGCTGCCAACGGCGCTGACCCCCAGCTCCGGGTGGCGCAGCAGGGTGTAGATCTCCAGCCGGTTGCAGGTGCTGAGGATCGAGGCCTCCAGCACCTGCTCGTCGGAGCGCAGGCGCTGGAGCGACTCCTCCATGCTCTGCTCGGCGATGCTGAGCCGCTCCCGGATCTCCACCGGGGCCGTGCGATGACTCAGGCCGACGACGGCAATGTGCATGGACGGTGTGTTGGGACAAGAGACGGAAGCCGTCTCCCCCGCCACCGGGGCAGGGATAGACGGCTCGGGAGCGGGTTCGCTCAGCGCAGGGCGATGCTCTTGGCGCCGTCCTTGATGTGCACGGTGGTGGTGAACCGTGCGGTGTTGTCGAGGGTGCTGATCACCAGGGAGCTCGTGCGGGTGCAGTCCTTCTCGAACTTGACGCCGTCGAACAGCAGACCATCGGTGATGCCGCTGCCGGCGAACATCACGTTCTCACCGCTGGCGAGCTCCTCGGCTTCATAGACCTTGTCGGGATCGCTGATGCCCATCTCCGCCAGGCGGGCCAGGTTGCCCTCCTTGGTGAGCCCCTCCCACTCGGAGGTCTGGGCCACGGCGGGGTCGTACACCAGCTGGCCCTGGAAGTGGGCGCCGAGGGCCCGCAGGGCGGCGGCGGAGATCACGCCCTCGGGGGCGGCGCCGATGCCCATCAGGCAGTGGGTGCCGGTGCCGGCGAAACCGCAGGCGATGGCGGCCTGCACATCACCGTCGGAAATGGGCTGCACGCGGGCGCCGGTGGCGCGGATCTCCTTGATCAGATCCTTGTGGCGGGCGCGGTCCATCACCACGATCACCAGTTCATCGGCGGGCAGGCCGAGGCACTCGCTGAGGATCTTGATGTTTTCGGTGGCGGACTTGCGGATGTCCACCTTGCCCTTGGCCGCCGGGGGGGCAGCCAGCTTCTTCATGTAGAAGTCGGGGGCGTTGAACAGCCCGCCGCGGTCGGAGGCGGCGAGCACGGCCATGGAGCCGCGCTGGCTGTTGGCGCAGAGGTTGGTGCCTTCGCAGGGGTCCACGGCGAAATCCACGCCGGGGCCGGTGCCACTACCCACCTCTTCACCGATGTAAAGCATCGGGGCTTCGTCGCGCTCGCCTTCACCGATCACGATGCGGCCCTGCATCTGGATCTTGCCCATGCGCTCGCGCATGGCCTCCACGGCGGCGGCGTCGGCCTCGTTCTTGAGGCCCATGCCGGTGAGTTTCGCGGACGCGATCGCGGCCTGTTCAACAACCTCGAGAATTTCCTGAATCAGGGTGCGATCCACGTCAGATCCGGCAAAGGGAAGGGGGTAGCGCAGGCGGGAGGGGGTGCAGCTGACGCTTGGCGCCTGGGGGAACCAGCCGACAGTCCAGCAGCTGCAGGCCCTCTCGGGCTTTGAGCGCCGCCCACTGTATCAGTGCTTCCCAAGAGGCCCGCCGCGGGGGTTGCCCGAAGGCCGCTTCTACAATCCCCGTTCTCTGTCCCCCCGGTGGCACCCATGAGCACCAAGCCCCTGGTGATCTCCCCTTCGATCCTCTCCGCCGATTTCTCCCGACTGGGGGAGGACGTGCGGGCCGTGGACGCCGCCGGTGCCGACTGGATTCACGTGGATGTGATGGACGGCCGCTTCGTGCCCAACATCACCATCGGCCCGATGATCGTGGAGGCCCTGCGGCCGGTCACCCAGAAGCCCCTGGACGTGCACCTGATGATCGTGGAGCCGGAGAAGTACGTGGCGGACTTCGCCAAGGCCGGCGCTGACATCATTTCGGTGCAGGTGGAGGCCTGCACCCACCTGCACCGCAACCTGGGCCAGATCAAGGATCTGGGCAAGAAGGCCGGCGCCGTGCTCAACCCCGGCACCCCGATCGACACCCTGGAGTACTGCCTGGAGCTGTGCGACCTGGTGCTGGTGATGAGTGTGAACCCCGGATTCGGGGGCCAGAGCTTCATTGAGAGCCAGGTGCAGAAGATCCGCGACCTGCGCCGCCTCTGTGATGCCAAGGGCCTCGACCCCTGGATCGAGGTGGACGGCGGCATCAAGGCCGAGAACGCCTGGAAGGTGATCGAAGCCGGCGCCAACGCCATCGTGAGCGGCTCGGGCGTGTTCAACCAGCCCAGCTACGCCGACGCCATCACCGGCATCCGCAACAGCAAGCGCCCCGTGGCGGTGGCCGCCTGAGGCCCCCAGGGCCCAACGCAACACAGGGGGCCCCTCAGGGCCCCTTTTGATTTAGGCGCTCAGGAACCAGCCGTAGCTGTGCAAACCGATGCCCAGCAGGTTGACGCCGATGTAGCAGACGCAGATCACCACGAAGCCCGCCACCGCCACCAGGGCGGGCCGGCGGCCCTGCCAGCCGCGGCTCAGGCGGGTGTGCAGGTAGGCGGCGTACACCAGCCAGCAGATCAGGGCCCAGGTTTCCTTCGGATCCCAGCTCCACCAGCTGCCCCAGGCCTCATTGGCCCACACGGCTCCGCTGACGATGCCCACCGACAAGAGCAGGAAGCCCACGGTGATCGTGCGGTAGCTGAGGCTGTCGAGCTGCTCGCTCAGGGAGAGGCTGCCGCTGCTGAAGTTGAAGCCGGCGCCGCCGGCCACACCGGCCAGCTCCGCCTGGCGGAAGCCACCGCTGCCGATGGAGCTGCTGCGCAGCTCCAGTTGCTGGCCCCGGTCGGTCACCAGCACGGCCAGGGAGAGCAGTGAGCCCACCAGCAGGGCGGCATAGCTGACCATGATCACGCTCACGTGCATCACCAGCCAGCTGGAGCGCAGGGCCGGCACCAGGGGCGCGGCCTGCTGCAGCTGATCGGGCAGGGCGAAGCTGGCGAAGGCCACACCGCCGAGGGCCATGGGGGTGGCGGCGGCGGCCACCACCGGGCTGGGGTAGCTGCGCTCCACCAGCAGCTGGGTGAGGGTGCTGGCCCAGGCGAGGAAACAGAGGGATTCGTAGAGGTTGCTGATCGGGAAGTGGCCCGACTGCCACCAACGCAGCACCAGCTGGGCGGTGAGGGCCAGGTTGGCGGCCGCCACCAGCAGACGCACCACGGTGCTGCCCTGGCCGGCGCTGCTGACGCTCCAGAACGACAGCGGCAAGGCCAGCAGCAGCAGGGCAAAGGCGCCGAGGCCCAGGGCCAGTACCGGATCGGACACGTCGGGGAGGGCTGCAGGAAGACCGGCGCCCAGTCTGCCGTGCAGGACGGGTTGGGCGAGCGGCTTCAGCGGCTGGCCTGTCGCAACAGTTGAAGACCGCCCGCCAGGCCGATGAACACCGGCATCCAGGCGGCAAAGAAGGGCAGCAGGGTGCCCTTGATCCCCAGGGAGCTGAAGATGAAGCTCATCAGGTAGTAGCCGAAGATCAGCAGCACGCTGATGCCGAAGCCCTGGCTGCGGCTGGTGCGGGCGTTGGGGCGCACCCCCAGGCTGCTGCCGATCAGCCCGAACACCAGACAGATGGTGGGGAAGGCGAACTTCTCCTGGATCCGCACCCGCAGGCGTCGGGCCTCCTTCTGGTCTCCGGCCTGGCTGAGCAGGGCCTCCGCCCGCATGGCCTGGCCCACGGTCATCTGGGCGGCGTCGCTGGGGAGCTCCGCCACATCGATGGGGGTGCGCACAAAGGGATAGAAGTAGCTCGTGTATTTGGCCGAGGTGGTGATATCGCTGTCGGGGTCAACGGTGAGGATGCTGCCGTTGCGGAACTCCCACATCGCCTTGCGCTCGTCCCACACGGCCGACCGGGCGGTGAGCACCTGCTGCATGCTGGCCCGCGAGAGATCCAGCACCGTCACCTGGCTCATGGTGCCGTCCTTGAATTCCCGGGCGTAGAAGAGCTGGGTGAGGCCATCCTCCTGCGGATCGCCGGGGCTCTTGGGGGCGATGGGGCCGAAGCGGGAGTAGACGATGTTCTTGCCGGTTTTCGCGGAGAGGGCCCGACCCAGGGCGGAATCAAAGGTGAGCGACGCGGCGGTGTTGGCCGCCGGCACGATCACGTCGTTGAACACGAAGGTGAGCAGGCTCATCAACAGGGCCAGCACCAGGGCCGGCAACACCATCCGCCAGGTCTTGACGCCGAGGCTGCGCAGGGCCGTGAGCTCGCTGTTGGCGGAGAGCCGGCTGAAGGCCAGCAGGGTGGCCAGCAGCGTGGCCATCGGGAAGGAGAGCACCAGGAAGCCGGGCAGCCGCAGGGCCAGCACCTGGCCTGCCGCCAGCAGCGGCATGCCCGATTCGGCCACCATCCGCACCAGCTCGAACACCACCCCCACCGACAGGGACACGGCGGTGAAGGCGGCGATGCCGAACAGCAGGGGCGCGATCAACTCGGAGGTGAGCCAGCGGTCCAGCAGGGGAATGCGCAGCCACTGGCGGCGGAGCTGCTCCAGGGGGCGATGCAGCAGGGCGGCGAGCGGGGAGGGGGTGGGGGTCACAACCGGAAGTCCTCCCCGAGGTAGTGGCGCCGCACCAGCGGATCGCTGGCCATCTCCCGGGAGGAGCCGCTGGCCAGGATGCTGCCCTCCGTGAGGATGTAGGCCCGGTCGGTGATGGCCAGGGTCTCGCGCACGTTGTGGTCGGTGATCAGGATGCCCATGCCGCGGTCCCGCAGGCTGGCGATCAGCTCCTGAAGATCGGCCACCGCCAGCGGATCCACCCCGGCGAAGGGCTCATCGAGGAGCAAATAACGGGGGCCCGCTTCCCCCACCGCCAGGGCGCGGGCCACCTCGCAGCGGCGGCGCTCACCCCCGGAGAGTTGGAAGCCGCGCCGGTGGGCGAAGGCACTGAGGTGGAAGTCGTCGATCAGGCGCTCGGCCCGCTGGCGCCGCTCCCCCGGGGGCAGGCCGCTTTCCTGCAGGGCCAGCAGCAGGTTGTCGCGCACGCTGAGGTTGCGGAACACGCTGGCCTCCTGCGGCAGATAGCCGATGCCCTCCCGGGCCCGCAGGGGCATCGACAGGTCGGCGATGCTGGCGCCGTTCATCACCACATCACCGGAATCGGGCCGCAGCAGGCCGGTGACCAGGTTGAAGGTGGTGGTTTTGCCGGCGCCGTTGGGGCCCAGCAGACCCACCACCTCCCCGGGCTGAAGGCTGAGGCTCACCTGCTTCACCAGGGGGCGTCCCCCGATGGTGAGGGCCACCCGGTTGAGTTCCAGGCTCATGGCTTGGCGGGCCGCTGCCGCGCCGGCAGGCTGACGCGGCTGTACACCTGCTGACCGGTGGGGGGGATCGCCACCAGGCGGTCACGCTCCACCAGGTAGATCACCCGTTCGGCCCGCAGCAGGTTGCCGCCCTCCTGGACGATGTCCACATCACCGCTGAGCACCACGCGGCCCTCACGGCTGAAATACTGCGCCTGGCGGGCGGTGGCCACCACCCGTTGATCGGGGTACACGATGCGCACGTTGCCGCTGGCGGTGATCACGCCGGTGGACTGGTCCGCGCGCTGCAGGTCGGACTCAATCGTGACCAGCCCCGTGCGCACGCGGGCCGGCGGGGCGGGCTGTTCCGTCGCTGCGGCCGGCTGCACCGGCAAGGGGGTGGGCTGGGACGGCCCCTGGAGGGTGTTGCCGCGGGCGGAGATCGGCGCCAGCAGGGCCAGAGCCAGGGCGGCGAACCCGGCGGAAGCCCAGGTGGAGCGGTGCATCTGCTGGGGTCCGCTGCTCACCCGGTGCCCGTCCGCTGTACTGGCGGCCATCGTATCCCGCGTCATCGGGCCGTCCGCAGCTGCGGCGGCGGCAGGCTTGCCACGGACTGCTGCTGTTGCAGGGCCCGCAGCAGGGCCTGGGCGCCCTGGCGCAGGTGGTCGAGGTCGAGACCGAGCTGCACGGGGCCATAGGCCTGGAGCCGGCCGAGCCCCTCGCCCAGCAGCACGGTGGCGCCGCGCAGGTTGCCCCGCTGCAGGTGCAACTGGCTCACCGCGATCTGCAGGATGCCCTGCAGGGCCCTGCGGCTGGGGCCCTGGCATTCGTGCCAGAGCTCCTCAAAACCGTCGTGGCAGGCGTACCACTCCCCCGCGTTGAACAGGTCCACGGCCTGCCCAAAGCGGGGGTCGGACATCAGCGGTTGCTCGTCGGGATCGAGCGCAGCGCTCAACGCTTGGCGGGCTTCTTGGCGGGAAGCTTGCGCAGACGGATCGACTCGGGGGTGACCTCGAGCATCTCATCGGGGCCGATGTACTCCAGGGCCCGCTCCAGGGTCATCTGCAGGGGGGCCTGCAGGGTGTCGAGTTCCTCAGCGCCGGCGGAGCGCATGTTGGTGAGCTGCTTGGTCTTGCAGACGTTGATCTCGAGGTCCTGGGGGCGGTTGTTCTCGCCGATGATCATGCCCTTGTACACCTTGGTGCCCGGGGTGATGAAGAACTGGCCGCGGTCCTCGGCGTTCTTCAGGGCATAGAAGGTGGCGGTGCCCTCCTCGAAGGCGATCAGCACGCCATTGCGGCGGGCGTCGAAGTCGCCCTGCATCTTGCGGTAATCGAGGAAGGAGTGGCTCATGATCCCTTCACCGCGGGTGGCGCGGATGAACTCGCCGCGGAAGCCGATCAGGCCCCGGGAGGGCACCACGAACTCCAGCTGGGTGCGGCCGTCGTTGGTGTTCTCCATGTTCTGCATCTCGGCCTTGCGGATGCCGAGCTTCTCGATGCAGGCGCCGACGGATTCCTCCGGCACATCCAGCACCAGGGTTTCAAAGGGCTCGGAGGGGGTGCCGTCGATGGTGCGGAAGATCACCTGGGGCTGGGACACCTGGAACTCGTAGCCCTCGCGGCGCATGGTTTCGATCAGGATGCCCAGGTGCAGCTCACCGCGGCCGCTGACGGCCCAGCGGTCCGGGGAATCGGTGTCCTCCACCCGCAGGGCCACATTGGTGAGCAGTTCCTTCTGGAGCCGGTCGCGCACCTGGCGGCTGGTGACGAATTTGCCCTCCTTGCCCGCGAAGGGGGAGTCGTTGACCACGAAGGTCATCTGCAGGGTGGGTTCGTCCACCTTGATCAGGGGCAGGGCCTCCGGGTTGTCGGGGCAGGCGATGGTCTCGCCGATGTTCACCTCGTCGAAACCGGCCACCGCCACCAGATCACCGGCGCGGGCCTCCTCCACCTCCACCCGCTGCAGCCCCTGGAAGCCCAGCAGCTTGCTGATGCGCCCGCGCTTGACACTGCCGTCGTCCCGCAGCAGGGCCACGGGCTGGTTGGCGCGGATGGTGCCGTTGTGGATGCGGCCGATCATGATCCGGCCCAGGAAATCGCTGTAGTCGAGGGTGGTCACCTGCAGCTGCAGGGGCTTCTCGGGATCACCCACCGGCGGCGGTACATGGCGCAGGATCGCTTCGAACAGCGGCAGCATGTTCTCGCTATCGGTCTTCATGTCCGGCTTGGCGTAGCCGCCCATGCCACTGCCGAACAGGTAGGGGAAGTCGCACTGGTCGTCGTCGGCACCCAGTTCCAGGAACAGGTCAAGCACCTTGTCGACCGCCTGCTCCGGATCGACGCGGGCCCGGTCAATCTTGTTCACGAACACGATCGGGCGCAGGCCCTTCTCCAGGGCCTTCTTGAGCACAAAGCGGGTCTGGGGCATGGGGCCCTCGTTGGCGTCCACGATCAGCAGACAGCCATCCACCATCCCCAGCACCCGCTCCACCTCACCACCGAAATCGGCGTGGCCCGGGGTGTCCACGATGTTGATCCGGATGCCGTCGTAATCCACGGCGGTGTTCTTGGAGAGGATCGTGATGCCGCGCTCCCGCTCCAGGTCGTTGGAGTCCAACACACAGGTGGGCACCGCCTCGTTGTCGCGGAAGATGCCCGATTGGGCCAGCAGCGCATCCACGAGCGTGGTTTTGCCGTGGTCAACGTGGGCAATGATCGCGATGTTGCGGATCGGTGTACCCGGGTGCTGGCCGCTCATGGGGAGATGGGGAGGAACAGGATGGAAACGGAATCAACGGCGGATTCCGTGCAGCGGGATGTCATCAGTGGATCTCCCGGATCGTGATCAGAGCCTCAATCCAAAACGCTCGGATCAAAGATGGTGATCAAGGGTTGATCAACTACTGGATCAAGGATTGATCCGCCACGGAGTGGCTCACTGAATGCGGTCTCGGCGTGCCGAAGCCGATGGTCCAACGGTGCGTCGCGTGATGCTATCGCAGGGCCTTTCGCCGCCTCAGCGGCGCTCCAGCAGGGTGCCGCGGGTCACCCCCAGGCGGTTCTCCAGCTGCTCCCGCTGCCACACCTCGCGGCCACTGATCTGGCCGGCGAGGGCCTGGCCGTAGAGCTGCACCCGGCGCTGCACATCGGCCGCCGATTCCTGCAGCAGCTCCAGGCGCAGATGGCGCACCCCGGCGGCCAGCAGCTGGGGCAGCGCCTCGGCCGCCGTCTGGGCGCGGCCATTGAACAGGGTGTTGCGGCAGCCCAGGTCGGCCCGCAGGGGGTGCTCGGCTCCGCTGCGGTCCCGCAGCAGCACGGTGTGGTGTTCACAGGGGCGGCCGCAATCGGTGTGGTCGTGGCCGTCGGAGAGAAAGGCGCAGAACAGGCAGTGCTCCATGTGGAACAGCGGCATGTGTTGGTGCAGGGTGATCTCGAGGCTGCCGGCGGGGCAGCCGGCCACCAGATCCAGGAGCTGCTCGAGGGCCAGGTCGTAGCTGGCGGTGAGCCGCTGCAATCCCCAGCGCTTGAGCAGCCAGTGGGCCGCCAGGGGGTTGGCCACGTTGAGGGAGAAATCCCCTTGGCAGGGGGCATGGGGGGTGAGGCGCTCCAGCTGGTCGGCATTGCGAACCAGGTAGCCATCGGGGGCGGCCCGCAGCAGGGGTTCGAGGGTCCAGGCCTCATCGGGGCGGCAGATGCGAGGTCCCGCCAACCAGATGCCCCCGGGCCAGTGGCCCCGCCCCAGCTCCACGGCCTGGCGCAGCTCGGCGGGCTGCTCCAGTTCGACGATCACCCGATCCACGGCTTGGCCCCGCAGAGCCTGCAGCTGCTCCAGGCTGCGGGCCAGCACCGTCAGCGACGGGCCATCGGACTCGCAGGCCGCTGGTGTGCTGTCGGCGCCCCGGGCCCGCTGCAGCAGCGGCTCCAGCACGGCGGCCGCCTGGGGGGGAGCGGCCTGCGGCGCTGACGTCCCAGGGGCGGCGTTGGCCTCGAGGGCCTCGGCCAGTTGATCCACCAGGCGGCGGCGCAGGGCATTGAGCTGGGCCAGGGGCAGGAACAGGGCCCCCTCCAGCTGCAGCTCCAGAGCCGCCAGGTGCCAGGGGGTGCCCCCCAGGCGCCCCAGCTGCTGGCGCAGCCGTTCAGCATCGAGGCCCTGATCCCGCGCGGGTTCGAGCGGCTGCTGGGACGCCACGGTCCAGGCCCCATGGGGCAACCCCTCCGCCTCCAGCACCTCCAGCCGCAGGGGCTCACCGGCCCGGCCATGGACCCGCAGGCGGAGGGCCCGGGTGCGCTCGGGGGCTGGCCGCTCCGCCAAGCGCTGCAGCTGGCTCTCGAGCTGGGGATCACTGCTGAGCCAGCAGGGGGCCCCGGGGGCCAGGCCCTCCAGCGCAATCCGGCCCGGACCAAGGGTGACGGCGATGCAGCCCCGGGGCCTCGGGTCCACGCGCATCAGCCGCCCCCCCACCTCCTGGGGCGGCTGCAGGGGGTCGCGGCCGGGCAGCTCCAGCACCACCCCATCACCGGGCTTGAGCGGTTGGTCGCTGCGCAGCACCAACACGCCGCGGGGCTCCAGCGCCACCAGCCGAGCCACGAGGGGGCCCCGTTTCTTGCTCCAGCGGCCCTGCACCAGCCGCTGGTGGTCGATGCCCTCCAACCAACCGGTGCCCAGACCCCGCGAGAAGCTCAGCTCCAGCTGACGGCGCACGGCGGCACAGCCCCGGGTATCGAGCCGTGCAGGGTCGGCCGGCTCCAGCCCCAACTGATCGAGACCACGCCGATAGGCCTCCGTGACCGCCGCCACATAGGAGGCCTCCTTGAGGCGGCCTTCGATCTTGAGGCTCGCCACACCGGCCCGCTGCAACTGGGGCAGCAGCTCCCAGGCGGCGAGGTCCTGGGGGGAGAGCAGGTAGCGGCGGTCGTCGAGATCGCGGGCCACACCATCCACCACCAGCTGGTAGGGGAGCCTGCAGGCCTGGGCGCATTCGCCGCGGTTGGCACTGCGCTGGCCCAGGGCTTCGCTGGTGAGGCACTGGCCGGAATACGCCACGCATAGGGCCCCGTGCACAAACACCTCCAGGGGCATGGCCAGCCCCCGTTGCTGCAGCTGCCGTTGCAGCCGCTCCAGATCCCGCAGGCCCAGTTCCCGCGCCAGCACCACCCGCACCGCCCCCAGTTCAGCGGCCATGGCCACCCCGGCGGCGCTGGTGATCGACATCTGGGTGGAGCCATGCACCGCCAGTTCGGGCGTCAGCTGGGCCGCCAGCACCGCCAGGCCGATGTCCTGCACGATCAGCGCATCCACACCGGCGCTGGCCGCCGCCAGCAGCAGCTCCGCGGCGGCCGGCAGCTCGTGGGTGAACACCAGCACATTCAGCGTGAGGAAACCCTTCACGCCACGCCGGTGCAGCCAGGCCATCACCTCCGGCAAATCCTCGAGGCGGAAGTTTTCGGCCCGCAGGCGGGCATTAAACCGGTCGACGCCGAAGTAGACCGCGTCGGCGCCATTGGCCACCGCCGCCCGCAGGGAGGCCCAACAGCCCGCCGGGGCCAGCAGTTCGGGCGTGGGCCCCATCAGCGCTGCAGCCGCTGGGCCGCCTCGAACACCCGCAGGGCTTCGGCGGAGCCTTCAAACCGCCAGTGCCAGGGTTCGTAGCTCACCCCCTGGCGGTTGGCCTGGGGAAACGAGAGGTGGAAATGGAAGCGGTTGGCATGGGCCTGCAGCCAATGGAAGGCTGCGGTTTCGTCAAAGCTGGGGGAGAGGTTGGTGCCGGGGGCGCGGCCATCGCCCAGATCCACCGCATAGCCGGTGCTGTGTTCGGAGAACCCCGGAGGGGCACTCACCTGGGCCCGTTCGAGGGAGCTTTGATTGCGCTCCGACTTCACATCAAAAAAGATCTGCTTCTGGAGGGCAATGGAGCGGAAGGCGCTGAGCACGCGGATGTCGATGCCCTCGGCCGCCGCCGCCGCCTGCATCGCCTGCAGGGCCTCGGCGGCATCGCGGTGCAGGGCCATCCCCGGCACGATGCTCACCAGATCGGCGGCGGGAACCTCGGCGTAGGGGAAGTGGCCGAGCAGACGGCCATCGAGGCTCAACCGCGCCTTGAGCCCCTGCACGGGCGGAGGGGCCAACAGGCGCCGCACCGGCTGGGGCATCAGCAGGGCGGCCGCGGTGGCCACCAGCACCACGCCCCCCGCCCCCAGCAGGGCCGTACGCCAGCTGAAGCGGCGTTGCAGCGCCTTCGGCACCGTGCGACGGGCCAGGGGGATCTCCGCAGGCTCGAGGGGATCCACCGCCCGCAGGGATGCGACGGGACGGCGGTCCGGCGGCATGGTGTTCGGGGCCCGTCCGGAGCTGGGCAAGCCTGATCTCCCGGACATCACGGATGGAGCGATGCTACCGGCGGGGCCCGAAGCCGCCAGCGGTGGCCCGCGCAGCGGTGTTAGCTTCGGCCCAACAACCGTTTGGTGGAGCGGGTTTCAAGATGTTGCGAGTCGCGGTGGTGGGCGGCGGCCCGAGCGGATCCTGTGCTGCCGAAGTGCTGGCCAAGGCGGGCATTCAGACCTGGATCTTCGAGCGCAAGCTCGACAACGCCAAACCCTGCGGTGGGGCCATTCCCCTGTGCATGGTGGCCGAGTTCGACCTGCCGGAATCGATCATCGACCGCAAGGTCCGCAACATGAAGATGATCTCCCCCTCCAACCGGGAGGTGGACATCAATCTCGAGAACGAGAACGAATACATCGGCATGTGCCGGCGTGAGGTGATGGACGCCTTCCTGCGCAACCGTGCCGCCGAACTGGGGGCCCAGCTGGTGAATGGCCTGGTGACCAAGATCGACACCGGTGCCAACCGCCAGGGCCCCTACACCCTCACCTACTCCGACTACAGCGAAGGGGAGGCCACCGGCGACACCAAAACCCTCGAGGTGGACGTGATCATCGGCGCCGACGGCGCCAACAGCCGGGTGGCCAAGGCCATGGACGCCGGCGATTACAACGTGGCCATCGCCTTCCAGGAGCGCATCAAGCTGCCGCCGGAGGAGATGAAGTACTACGAAAGCCTGGCGGAGATGTATGTGGGCACCGATGTGTCCCCCGACTTCTACGCCTGGGTGTTCCCCAAATACGACCACGTAGCCGTGGGCACCGGCACGATGCAGGAGAACCAGGGCCTGATCAAGAGCCTGCAGGAGGGCATCCGCGAACGGGCCAAGAAGCGTCTCGTGAATGGTGAAGTGATCAAGGTGGAGGCCCACCCGATCCCCGAGCACCCCCGGCCGCGCCGGGTGGTGGGGCGCATGGCCCTGGTGGGTGATGCCGCCGGCTACGTCACCAAAAGCTCCGGCGAAGGCATCTACTTCGCCGCCAAGAGCGGCCGCATGTGCGCCGAGCAGATCGTGGAAGCCAGCCAGGGGGGCAGCCGCGTGCCCAGCGAGGCGGATCTCAAGAAGTACATCAGGACATGGGATCGCCAGTACGGCGCCACCTACAAGGTGCTGGAGATCCTCCAGAACATCTTCTACCGCAACGATGCGGCCCGCGAGGCCTTCGTGGAGATGTGCGATGACAAGGACGTGCAGCGCCTCACCTTCGACAGCTACCTCTACAAGCGGGTGGTGATGATGAACCCCTGGCAGCAGCTCAAGCTGACGCTGCTCACCCTGGGGTCAGTGCTGCGGGGCAATGCCCTGGCTCCCCAGGGGTACAAGCCCGTGCCCAGTGCCGTGCGCGATGAGGCGGAGGTGAACGCCATGCTCGCGGTGAGCACCATCAAGGGTGGCATCCGGGTGCGGGGCCAGAAGGGCGACGCCAAGGACACCGAAACCCGGGAGCCGGCCCTCAGCCGCTGAGGCGGCTGAAGTCGGCCAGCACCGACGCCTGATTGCGCAGCACCGCCAGCAGATTGAGGCGGTTGCTGCGGATCGCCGGATCGTCGGCCATCACCATCACGCTCTGGTCGCCATCGAAGAAAGCAGCCAGGGCGGCGGCTCCGGCGCTGAGCCCGGCGGCCAGGCGGCCGTAGCGATCGCTCGCGCCACCGGTGGCAATGGGCTCGAGGCCGTTGAGCACCGCCAGCATGCCCGCCTCACTGGGCTGCTCAAACAGGCCGGCATCCACCACCCCGCTGGCGGAGAGCACCGAGGCCGGCAGGCTGCCCTTCTCCGCCAGGCGCGCGGCCCGCGTCACCACCGCCTGCACCGCCGCGAGCGCACCGCTGGCCCGCAGGGCCACCAGCAGATCGGCCCGCTGGCGCGCATCGGCGGGATCGCGGAGCACCCGCTCCAGGGGCACCGTGTCGCCGGCCACCGCCTGCACCAGATCAGGATCCACCCCCGCCTCCTCCAGCAGGCTGAGCAGCCGCTGGCGTAGGAATTCCGCCAGCTCCAGGGCCAGGGCCCGGGCATCCACCCCGAAGGCCGGCAACAGCTGCGCCCAGTGGGCCGTGGCCCGCTCCAGGAACGCCAGCAGATCGAGGGACCAGCCACGGCTCCAGAGGATCTGCAGCAGACCATTGCCCGCCCGGCGCAGGGCGTAGGGGTCGGAGGAGCCGCTGGGCCGCTCCCCCTTGGCGTAGATGCTCAACAGCAGCTCCAGGCGTTCCGCCAGGGCCACCACCGCGCCGGCCTCGGAGTCGGGCAGGGCGTCACCGGCACCCCGGGGCAGGTAGTGCTCCAGCACCGCCAGGGCCACCTCGCGGCTCTCCCCCTCAGCCAGGAGGTACTTGCCGCCCATCACCCCCTGCAGTTCGGGGAATTCACCCACCATCTGGCTCACCAGATCGTGCTTGCACAGGTGGGCGGCACGGCGGGCGGCCACGGCGGTGGCGCCGCCGATGCCCAGCTGCTCCAGCAGCACATCGGTGCACCATTCCAGCCGTTCGACGCGATCCAGCAGGGAGCCGAGCCCCTCCGCGAAGGTCACCCGGGCCAGCTGGTCACGGCGGTCGATGCTCGGGACGGCACGGTCGGCCTGAACAAAGAACTCCGCATCCGCCAGGCGGGCCTTGAGCACCCGTTCATTGCCCCGCTGCACCGTGGGGCTGGCCTCCGGCAGGCCGTTGCCGATGCAGAGGAAACGGGGCAGCAGGCTGGCGCGGGCGTCGAGGGCCAGGGGATCGCGGGCCGCATCACGGCGGTAGAGCGGCACGTAGCGCTGGTGGGCCCGCATCACGGTGCTGAGCACCTCGGCCGGGAGATCCAGGTAATGGGCATCCATCTGCCCCTCGATCAGCAGTGGTGCCTCCACCAGATCGGTGAGTTCGTCGTAAAGGGCTGTCGGGCAGTCCGGCTCGGCTTCAAGCCGGGCGGCGGCCTGCTCCACGGCGGTGCGGATCCACTGGCCGCGCGTGTCGCGGTTCACCTGCACCCCCACGGCAGCCAGGCAGTGGGCGTAGGTGTCGGCATGGTCGACCGGCACCGAGGCCGCCAGGAGCCGATGGCCGCGGCTCAGGTTGCCGGCGCGCACCGGGGGGTCGCTGCCCTCCAGCACCACGGGCAGCACGGCGCCATCCAGCAGGGCCACCAGCCAGCGCACGGGTCGGGAGAAGCGGCTCTCCCCCTCCCCCCAGCGCATGAAGCGGCGCCCCTGCAGCCCCTGAATCCATTGGGGGATCCAGGCGGTGAGCAGCTCCTGGGCGGAGCGTCCGGGCTCCAGCACCGTGGCGAACACAAAGGGGCCCTTGGGGGTGTCCCGCACCTCCAGGGCCTCAGCCGCCAGGCCGCAGCGGTTGGCGAAACCCACGGCGGCCGGCGTGGCCACCCCATCCCGGAAGGCCTGGGCGGCCGGGGGGCCCTTGCGCTCCTCCTGGAGGTCGGGCGTGCGGGCCTCCATCTGCTCCACCGTCACCGCCAGGCGGCGGGGGGTGCTGGTGCAGTGGATCGCGCCATGGCCGAGGCGGGCCTCCTGGAAATCGCGCCGCAGCATCTGCTCCAGCTGGGGCAGGGCGAGGCGGGCAAAGTCTGCCGGCAGCTCCTCGGTCCCGATCTCCAGCAGAAAGGTCGACACGCAGGCAGGCCACAGCAGCCGCCCACTGTATTGAAGGGATCAGCGCGAGGAGCCCTGTCCAAGCCAGCTGGGAACGGTGTTTCGCTACGGTCGGATGTCGGCAGCAGAGCAGCGTGTGACCGTGACGGCAGGGACAGAACGGCAGTTTTCCCCCTGCATCGCCACCGGGGCCGAGCGCAGCAAGTTTGAGCAGCTCAAGGCCGACAGCGACTACCTGCGGAATCCACTGCTGGAGGAGCTGGGCAATGAACAGCCCAACTTCACCGATGGGGCCGTGCAGCTGCTGAAGTTCCACGGCAGCTATCAACAGGACAACCGCGACAACCGCCAGAAGGGGCAGGACAAGGACTGGCAGATGATGCTGCGGCTGCGCAGCCCCGGTGGCCGCATCCCCGCCTCCCTCTACCTGGCCCTCGACGAGCTGGCGGACCGGCTGGGCAACGGCACCATGCGCGCCACCACCCGCCAGGCGTTCCAGCTGCACGGCGTGCGCAAACAACACCTCAAGGAGGTGATCGGCTCGATCGTGCGCGCCATGGGCTCCACCCTCGCGGCCTGCGGAGACATCAACCGCAACGTGATGAGCCCCGCCGCCCCCTACGAGAAGGGCGCCTATCCGGCGGCGCGGCAGCTGGCGGATGACATCGCTGACACCCTCGCCCCCCAGGCGGCCGAGGGGGCCTATCTCGACCTCTGGGTGGATGGGGAGCTGAGCTATCGCCTCAAGCCCCGCAAGGCCGTCAAGCAGGTGCGGGAACGGCAGCAGGCGGGGGGCGTGTTCAGCGGCGACGCCAGCGAACCGCTCTATGGCGGCACCTACCTGCCACGCAAGTTCAAGTGCGCCGTCACCGTGCCCGGTGACAACTCGGTGGATCTGCTCACCCAGGACATCGGCCTGGTGGCCTTCGCCGACGCCAGCGGAGCCCTCAAGGGCTGCAACGTCTACGTGGGGGGCGGCATGGGGCGCACCCACAACAAGGAGGAAACCTTCGCCCGCACCGCCGATCCGCTCGGCTACGTGGAGGCGGAGCACGTGCTCGACCTGGTGCAGGCGATCCTGGCGCTGCAGCGGGACTACGGCGACCGCCAGACCCGCCGCCACGCGCGGATGAAATACCTGATCAACGACCAGGGCATCGCCTGGTTCAAGGCGGAGCTCAAGGCGAAGTACTTCCACCATCCGATCAAGGGGATGCGGCTGGAGCCCAAGGCCAAGCTGGAGGATTACCTGGGCTGGCACCGGCAGAGCTCCGGCCTCTGGTTTGTGGGCATCCCGCTGCTGTGTGGACGCCTCTCCGGCGCACTCAAGCGCGGCCTGCGGGAGCTGGTGGCCACCTACCAACTGGAGGTGCGGCTCACCCCCAACCAGGATCTGCTGCTGTGCAACATCGGCACCGCCCAGCGCAGCACCCTGCGGGAGGCGCTGGCGGCCCTGGGGATCACCACCCCCGAGGAGCCCTCCCTGCTGGCGCGCCATGCGATCGCCTGCCCTGCCCTGCCCCTCTGCGGCCTGGCGGTGACAGAGGCGGAGCGCATTCTCCCGGACGTGCTGGATCGCCTCGATGCCCAACTGCGGCGCCTGGAGATCGGCAAATCAATCCTGGTGCGCATGACCGGCTGCCCCAACGGCTGCGCCCGTCCCTACATGGCGGAGCTGGGCCTGGTGGGCGATGGCGTCAACCAATACCAGCTGTGGCTCGGGGGCACCCCAAACCTGCAGCGGCTGGCGGAGCCCTACCTGGAGCGGATGCCGCTGGAGCGGTTGGAGACCACCCTGGAGCCACTGCTGCTGGGCTGGAAGGCCGTCGGGGGGCGCCGCAGCTTCGGGGACTACGTGCACAGGCTGGGGCGTGATCAGGTTGTTGCCCTGCTGGGCGCCGGGTCCTGAGCGCTACCCCCTGAGGCCCCAGCGGCCGTAGATCGCCTGGGGCCGCTGCTGCAGCCAGGCCCAGAGCTGATCGCCGTGGCTGAAGTGCCACCACTCATTGGGGTGCCGGGCGAAGCCGGCGGCCGCCATGGCCGCCGCCAGGGCCTCCCGGTGGCCGTGCCAGCGCAGGCATTGCTCCCGCTCCGGGCCGGCGGGTAGATCGGCAGCCCGCCGCTGGAAATGGTCGGGCTCGGAGACGGCCCCGATGGCATCAATCTCCGATCCCATCGGCAGCGGCTCGCCGTTGGCGGTGATCAGGGTGAGATCCACCGCCGCACCGGTGCTGTGGGGGGGTGGGGTGCGCGGGTCCGCGCTGGGGGGAGCCCAGAAGCGGCCCACCTCGGCCACCACCGCCTCCCGCTGGGGGCTGGGCTGTTCCGGATCGACAGCGAGTCGCGCGCACTCGCCGCGGATGGCGTGCTGCACCATGAAGTGCTGAACCTCCAGGGGCCTCCAGGCGTCAAACACCGCCAGACGCCACTGGGGGTGCTGATCCTGGAGCCAGTGCTGGGCGGTGAGCAGGCGATCGATGACCCCCTGCCGCAGCCGAAACGGCGAGGCCTGCTCGCCATAGGGGGCACCGACGGCGACATAGGGGTGGGGTTCCAGCCGAAACAGGGCCGCGGGCAGCGCCTGCAGGGGCTCACCGTTGTCGGCGATGGGGATGTGGCTCCAAGGACGCGGGGCCATCAGTTGAGCCGCCCCCCCGACGCCAGGCGATGGCGCTGGTCGCTGAGCACCGCCGCCAGGGCGGGGGCCTGGGCGAGCTGCGGGTCGTTGTGCAACAGCTCCTGGGCGATGCTGCGGGCCAGCTCCAGCACCTCGCCATCCTCGGTGAGGCTGGCCAGGGCCAGGTCTGGAAGGCCGCTCTGGCGGGTGCCCAGCACCTGGCCGGGCCCCCGCAGGCGCAAATCCATCTCGGCGATCTCAAAGCCATCGGTGGAGCGCACCAGCACCTCCAGCCGCTGGCGGGCCAGGGCCTGGCGGCTGTCATGCACCAGCAGGCAATGGGAGGCGGCCGCCCCCCGGCCGACGCGGCCCCGCAACTGATGCAGCTGCGCGAGGCCGAAACGCTCGGCATGGTCGATCAGCATCACGCTGGCGGCGGGCACATCCACCCCCACCTCCACCACGGTGGTGCTCACCAACACCTGGCTGCGGCCCTCCGCAAAGGCGGTGATCGCCGCCTGTTTGTCGGCACTGGAGAGGCGGCCGTGCAGCAGCCCCACGCTGAGGTCGGGGAACACCTCACGGCTGAGTTGCCCATGCACCTCCACCGCCGAGCGCAGATCGAGCTTCTCCGACTCCTCCACCAGGGGCAGCACCACATAGGCCCGCTGCCCCAGGGCCACCTGCTCGCGGATCAGGTCGTAGGCCTCCTGGCGCTGCCCCGCCGACAGCAGGCTGGTGCGGATGGGGGTGCGGCCCGGGGGCAGTTCGTCGATCTGGCTCACCTCCAGGTCGCCATGCAGCGACAGGGCGAGGGTGCGGGGGATCGGCGTGGCCGTCATGGTGAGCAGGTGGGGCTGCAGACCCTTATCCAGCAAGCGGTTGCGCTGGTGCACGCCGAAGCGGTGCTGCTCATCCACCACCACCAGCCCCAGCCGCTGGAATTGAACGGGGTCCTCCAGCAGGGCATGGGTGCCCACCAGCATCTGGAGGTTGCCGTTGGCCAGATCCGCCAGCAGCGCGCGGCGGCGCCGGGCCGGGGTGGAGCCGGTGAGCAGGGCGCAGCTCACGTGCAGCTGCGGCAACCACTCGCAGAGCTTGCGGTAGTGCTGTTCCGCCAGCACCTCCGTGGGGGCCATCAGGGCCCCCTGGCACCCGGCCTCGATGGCGGTGAGCAGGGCCGCAATGGCCACCACGGTTTTGCCACTGCCCACATCCCCCTGCACCAGCCGGGCCATGGGGCGATCCCGCTGCAGTTCGCCGCGGATCTCCGCCAGCACGCGCCGTTGGGCGCCGGTGAGGGGGAAGGGCAGCAACTCCAGGAAGGCCTGCAGCAGGGCACCCTCCGGGGCCATCAAGGCGGGCGCCGGCCGGCTGGTGAGGGCGTGGCGCCGCTGCAGCAGGCCCAGCTGCAACAGCAGAAACTCATCGAACACCAACCGGCGCCGGGCGGCGCTGAGGCTGGCCTGGTGGTCGGGGGCGTGAATCTGCTGCAGGGCCTCCCCCAGGGGCAGCAAACCCAGGCGCTGGCGCAGGGCCTCGGGCAGGGGATCCCCCCAGGCGCGGGCGGCCACCACCACGGGCCGCATCAGCGCCCGCAGCCGATCGGCGCTGAGGCCCTCCGTGAGCCCATAGACGGGCAGCAGGCGCCCGATCTGTTCGCTGCGCACCGGGGCGGAGGGGCTGGCCAGCACCTCCATCAGCGGATCCTGAAAGGCGGGGCCGTAGGGGGTCTCCTTCACCAGACCGCTCACCGCCACCGTGGCCCCCGGGGGGTACTGGCGCTGCTGCAGCTTCAGCCAGCCCGGGGAGCTGAACCGTTTGCCCGCGAAGAACTTCGACACCTTGAGCCGGCCGGTGACATCCACCAGCTGCAGCTCCAGGATCGAGAGGTTGGGGTTGCGGGGGCTGGTGAAGCTGTGGCTGCGCCGAACGGTGGCCACGATGGTGGCGGTGCGCCCGGGCTCCAGGGCGGCGATGCGCACCAGGTGGGCGTAATCGAGGTAGTCGCGCGGGTAATAGCGCACCAGATCCCGGGCCAGCCAGAGATCCAGGGCCGCCAGCTTGGCGGCCAGCTTGGGCCCCACCCCCCGCACATCCGCCAGGGGCGTGTCGGGGAGGATGGTGCGGTCCGCCGCGGGCGCTGCAGCGGCGTTGGACACCAGCTTCAGGCGCGGCGGGGCCACGGGGCTGGGGGGTTCCAGGCTGCGCTGCAGCTCATGCAGCTGCTGGCGCGTGCGGCGCACCAGCGCCTGCCGTTGGGCCAGGGTCAGGGCCCCATAGCCATCGAAGCGATCCGCCAACTCCAGCAGCGGCTGGGCCTGGGCCGGGGTGAGGCCGCTGGGGGGCTGGCGCAGTTCCCGGGCCAGGAAGCCATGGAAGGGTTCGCGGCGCCCCTGCAGATCACCGAAGCCCCGGTCCGCCTCCAGCAGCAGACCCTGCTGCAGCGGGCGGAACCAGGCCTCCGGCCTCAGCGCTGGGGCGCCGGGGGGATCGGGGGTGGGGCACTGTCCTGAAACCACTGCTGTTCGGCTTGGAGCGCCCGCAGCCGGCGCTGCCAGCCGCCATAGCGTTTGGCCATTGTGCGCAATGCACGCCGGCGCTGCTCGAGTCGTTTGCGACAACTGCGCAAGCGGGGCTGCTCAAACTCGAGATCGCCGCAGCGCAACAGCAGCGCCAGCACCTGGCTGGGCAACCCCTCCGCCAGTCCCTGACCCTCCGGCAGGGGCAAGGGCAGGCGCAGCAGGTTGGCGGGGGCCGGCAGCGCCTCCAGCTGGCCGTCGAGCACCGCATCGAGCAGTCCCATGGGCAGCAGCCCCTGGGCCAGTCCAACCCGCAGCAGTTCCACGTTCACCGCGTGGGAGAGGTTGCGCAGGCGGCGGCGCAGGGCCCGGTCCAGGTGGGTCCACCAGCGCAGCTGCAGCAGGGGGTCGCGGGGAAGGGTGGTGGCGGTGACGCGGCCATCGGGCTCCAGCGGCAGGGGCGGGGTGTGGTCCTCCCCGTCGGCGGGGGGGCCGGGATC
>VGQL01000001.1 GCA_016882415.1 Cyanobacteria bacterium M_DeepCast_200m_mx_001 | reverse complement strand
AGGTTGGCCGCCAGCTCCGCCAGCTCACTGCGCTCGCCGCGGATCAGGGTCACATGGCCCGCCAGGCTCTGCCCCTTGAAGCGCTCCACCAGCCAGGTGAGGCCATTGCTTTCGGCATCCACGTAGGGGTTGTCGATCTGATACGGATCGCCGGTGAACACGATCTTGGTGCCCTCACCCACGCGGGTCACGATCGTCTTCACCTCGTGGGGGGTGAGGTTCTGGGCTTCGTCCACCACCATGTATTGCCGCGGAATCGAACGGCCACGGATGTAGCTGATGGCCTCCACCTCCAGCAGGCCCATGCCCTTGAGGTCGGTCCAGTTGCTGCGGGGCGGCCGATTGCCACCGCCACGGTTGCCGCCAGCGCGGGGGGCTTCCTCGTCGCTGGTGCCCCCGAGCAGGAAATCGAGGTTGTCGATGATCGGCTGCATCCAGGGGCCCATCTTTTCCTCGAGGCTGCCGGGCAGGAAACCGATCTCCTTGCCCAGGGAAATCACCGGCCGCGTCACCAGCAGGCGCTCGTAGAGATGTTCATCGGCCACCTGGTGCAGCCCCGCCGCCAGGGCCAGCAGGGTTTTGCCGGTGCCCGCCTTGCCCACCAGCGTGAGCAGCTGCACCGCCGGATCCAGCAACAGATCGAGGGCGAAGGTCTGCTCCCGGTTGCGGGCCCCCACCTTGCCCAGGCGCACCTTGCCGGCGCGCTGCAGCGGCACCAGGCTCTGGCGGCGGCCATCGAAACGGGCCAGCAGCGTGTGGCTGGGCTGGGCCTGATCCACCAGGGTCACCCCCTCGTTGGCCTGCAGGGTCACCCCCTGGGCCGCCGGCAGCTCCGCCAGGGCCAGCCCCCCCTCGGCCATGAGCGTCTCCATCGCCGTAGCGCTGGCACTCAGCTCGCACACCCCGGGGTAGAGGTCGGCGATGTCGACCTTGTCGGTGGTGTAGTCCTGTGCCGTCAGCCCCACCGCATCGGCCTTGATGCGCAGGTTGGTGTCCTTGGTGACCAGCACCACCGGCGGCTGGTCGGCGATCAGGCCGGAGCGCAGCTGCTCCAGGGCCACCGCCAGGATGTTGTTGTCGCCGTTGCCCCCCTTCAGCTCCGGCGGCAGCTGCGCCAGGGTTTCACTGCGGCAGAACACCACCTGCAGCGTGCCGCCATTGCCATCGATGGCCACGCCATCCGCCAGGTTGCCCTTCTCCCGCAGGCCATCCAGCAGCCGCGAAATCTGACGGGCATTGCGGCCCTTCTCCGAAGGATCGCGCTTGAAGCGGTCGATCTCCTCCACCACTTCGATGGGAATCACCACCGCGTTGTCTTCGAAACGGGTGAGGGCCTGGGGGTCATGCAGGAGCACATTCGTGTCGAGAACGAAGGTCTTGCGCATGGAGGGCCTCCCGTAGCGATGCCGAAACGCTAGGAGGCTTCTCCGGCTGCAAGCCCTACGCTCCCGCAGAACTCAACGCTCCGGCCTTGCATCCCCTGATCGCCGTTCTGCTCATCGCCGCCCTGGTGTTTGCCCTGGCGTTGCTGTGGCTGGAGGCGCGCCACCGGCTGCGGCCCGCCTCGCCGCTGCAGCTCAGCAGCGACGGCTGGAAGGTGAAGCAGAAATCGGATCAGCTGGTGGTGGTGAAGGGCCGCATCCGCATCCACAACCCCCATCCGCGCATGGAGGTGTTCGTGCCGGAGCTGCAGCTGGAGCCCACCCTGCTGGGCCGCGGCGACCTGGGCGGCCTCACGGTGACCACCGCCATCACCCCCCAGCACCCCGATGAGCAGGCCCGGCCCGATGGCTACTGGTTTGCCTACATCGTGAAGGGGCGCAAGAGCACCGCAGCCGAACTGAGCGTGCGGATCAGCGCCCCCGCCGGCACCGACCTGCGCACCCTGCTGGACACCCTCTGGCTGCAGATCCGCTGGGTGCACTACGGCCCCTTCGGCCGCCTGGAGCGGCGCGATGCCGTGCTGGTGCCCCTGCGCCGGCCGGCCCCCGCCCAGCCCCAGAGCGACCGCTGGCGCCAGGGGGACCGCTGCCAGGTGCTGCCGATCCGCACCCACCTGCTGGGCAGCCTCGACGATCCGGCGGAGGTGCTGCGCCACTACGCCGGGGCCGTCCTCCAACCGGGCGACGTGCTCACCATCGGCGAAACGCCGCTGGCGGTGATGCAGGGCCGCTACAACCACCCCGCCAACCTGGAGCCCTCCAGCCTGGCGCGGCTGCTGTGCCGGGTGTTCCACCCCACCAGCTCCCTGGCCACCGCCTGCGGCCTGCAGACCCTGATCGACAACGTCGGCCCGGCGCGGGTGCTGTGCGCCTGGCTGGTGGGCACGGCCCTCAAGCTGGTGGGTTCGAAGGGCTGGTTCTATCGGCTGGCCGGAGAGCAGGCACGCCTGATCGACGACGTCACCGGCACCACCCCCCCCTATGACCAGACGATCGTGCTGGGCCCCAGCCACAGCCAGCAGGTGTGCCGCCAGCTGGCGGCGGAGCTGGGGGTGGCCGTGGCGGTGGTGGATGTGAACGACCTGGGCCGCGTCAAGGTGCTGGCCTCCAGCCCCGGTTGCGATGAGGCCCTGCTGATGCGGGCCCTGCGCCCCAACCCCGCCGGCAATGCCAATGAGCGCACCCCGCTGGTGCTGGTTCGCCCGTAGGGCTATTCGCCCATAGCATGGGTGGAGGCCAGCTCTGGGCAGCCCGTGCCTCCCGTGCCATCCACGCCGACCACACCCAGCCTTCCGGCCGGCGGGCAGCTCTGCGTGCAGCCCCTGAAGGCCTGGCACCTGCCGCTGCTGCAGGACGGCGACTACGACGATCTGCTGCCTTTGCTGCAGCGGGCCCTGCTGCTGCAGGGGCCCGAACGGCTGCTGCACAGCCTGGCGCCACGGCCCTCCCTGGCCCCGGATGTGTTGGTGGCCCACCGCGACCCCCAGCAGCCCCTGGGGGTGGTGGTGAGCGAACGGTTCAACCGCAGCGGCAGCTGCTGGCAGCTGCAGCATCTGCGCAGCGGCGGCGCCTGCCTGCAGGCCGGTGAGGCGGGCCGCATGGCGATTGAGGCGGCCCTGGTGCGCGCCGCCATCCAGCGCAGCCGCGCCGCCGCCAGCTGGATCGCCACCAGCGCCAGCGCCGACACCGTGCGCCTGGCGGCCCTGCGCCAGCTGGGCTTTCAGCCCCTGCGCCGGGAAACCCTCTGGCGCTGGGATCCCCCCAGCGACGCCCCCCGGCTCGACCCCGCCAGCCTGCCCAGCGACCTGCAGCTCAGCCGCCTCAGCCGCCGCAACGCCGGTGACCTCTGGCAGCTGGAGCAGGCGGTGCTGCCCGCCCAGCTGCGCCAACTGCTCGACCGCAGCGTCGACGACCTGCTCGACCAGAGCGACCAACCCAGCCTGATGCTGATCGACGTCAACCGTCGTCAGGCGGTGGCCGGCGCCCGGCGTTTGCGCCAGGGGCAACGGCCCGTGGTGGAGATCGAGCTGAGCCTGCACCCCGGCTGGTCGCACCTGCTGGGGGGGCCGCTGCAGCTGTTGCTGGAGCACTGCGGCGCCGGCGCCGAGCAGGTGCTGGTGCGGGCCGACAGCCTCGATGCGCAGCGGGCCGCCTGGCTGCAGCAGCTCGGCACGGCCCCCGAGGGGGAGGAGGTGCTGATGGCCCGCAGCGTCTGGCGCCGCCACGCCCCCCAGCAGACCCAGGCCATGGCGCAGCGGCTGGAGGCGGTGCTGGGGCAACTGCAGCCGCGGCAACGGCCCATCCCCACCCCCCTGGGGCGCTGAGTGGCGGCCCGACCGCCTGCCCCCCGGTCGGTGCTGGCCCTGGATGTGGGGCGGCGGCGGATCGGGCTGGCGGGCTGTGACCCCCTGGGCCTCACCGTGACCCCGCTCACCGCCCTGCGGCGCGGGCGCTACACCGCCGACCTCGAACAGCTGCGGGCCCTGGCCCAGCAACGGCGGGTGCAGGCGCTGGTGGTGGGGCTGCCCCTGGATCAGGCCATGCAACCCACGGAGCAGGGGGACCACTGCCGCCGCTACGGCGAACGGTTGGCCCGCAGCCTGGGGCTGCCCCTGGCCCTGGTGAACGAACACAGCAGCAGTTGGGCCGCCGGCGAGGCCCATGGGCTCCACGGCGACCGCAGCGGCGCCCTCGACAGTGCCGCCGCGGCTCTGCTGCTGGAGCAGTGGCTGCAGGAGGGCCCGGAACCCCTGCCGGTCGCCGCGGCGACCCCCGCCCTTGGCCAGGGGTCAGACGCCCAGGCATCCTGAAGGCATCCGCTTCCGCCCCATGAGCACCGACACCCCCAGCAGCAACGGCTCCGGGGATGTGCCCACCGTGTTGGTGCGCGATGCCTCCGGACGGCAGCTGCTGTGCTTCCTGGAGCAGCTCATTCCCCTCGACGGCCACGACTACGCCCTGCTCACGCCGGTGGACACCCCCGTCTGCCTGGTGAAGATCGCCGCCGATGAGGACGGTGAGGACGAGGTGATCGAGGAGCTGGACGGCGCCGGCGCCATCCTCTCGGTGGCGGATGTGGTGCTGCAGGAGCACGACCTCACCCTGGTGCGCTCCGCCGTGACCCTCACCGTGAGCGGTGAACTGGAGGAACCCGACCCCGAGGAACTGGAGGAGGAGCTCGACGAGGAGGACGACGAGGACAGCGACCTCTACGAAATGCTGATCCAGTTCCGCCACAACGAGCAGGAATACGGCCTGTTCATCCCCCTGGATCCCTTCTTCGTGGTGGCCCGCATGGCCAACGGCGAGGGGGTGCTGGTGGAGGGTGAGGAGTTCGAGCGGGTGCAGCCCCGCATCGAAGCCGAGCTGGATGAGCGTGAACTGGGCGACGACTGAGGACACCCCAGCCGTGAGCCGCGCCTCCCTCACCGACCTGCTGCAGCCCGACTGGGTGGCCCAGGGCACCCTGGCGGAGCTCCCGCTTGAGCATCTGCTGGAGCGCGGCATCCGTGCCCTGGTGCTGGATGTGGACCGCACCCTGCTTCCCCATCGCGGCTGCGAACTGCCGCCCGCCATGGAGCAGTGGCTGCGGCAGGCGCAGGCGCAACTCCCCCTGCATCTGTTCAGCAACAACCCCTCCCGCAGCCGCATCGGCGGCGTGGCCGAGCAGCTGGGGGTGCCCTTCACCACCAGCGCCGGCAAACCACGGCGCGGGCCCCTGCGGCGGGTGCTGGATGGGCTGGCGCTGCCCCCCGCCCAGGTGGCCCTGGTGGGCGACCGCGTGTTCACCGATGTGCTGGTGGGCAACCGCCTGGGGCTGTTCACCGTGCTGGTGAAGCCGGTGAACGCCGACGGACAACCCTGCCGCCACGACCGCTGGCAGCGGCTCGAGGTGAGCCTGGCCCGGCTCTCGGGGGCCCCGATCAGCTGAGATGGGAACCCGCCGGGTGATCAAGGTGGGCACGAGCCTGCTGCGGGGCTCGCCGGAGCGCGGCACCGAGGCGGTGATCGGCGAGCTGGCCACCAGCCTTTGCGGGCTCTGGGGCCGCCAGGAGCCGGTGGTGCTGGTCACCAGCGGCGCCGTGGGCCTCGGCTGCCACGCCCTGGACCTGGGCCAGCGGCCTGCCGAACTGGAGGGACTGCAGGCGGCCGCCGCCGTGGGCCAGGGCCGCCTGATGACCCTCTACGACCAGGCCTTCGCCCGCCACGGCCGCTGCGTCGCCCAGGTGCTGCTCACCCGCAGCGACCTGGCCTCCCGCCGCCGCTACCAGAACGCCTGCCGCACCCTCGAGCAGCTGCTGGCCTGGGGCGTCACCCCGGTGATCAATGAAAACGACACCCTGGCCACCGAAGAGCTGAGGTTCGGCGACAACGACACCCTCTCCGCCCTGGTGGCGGTAGCGGTGGAGGCCGATGAGCTGGTGCTGCTCACCGACATCGACAGCCTCTACAGCGGCGACCCCCGCAGCGATGCCGATGCCAGGCCGATTGCGGTGGTGAACAGCCTGGCGGAGCTGGAGGCCCTCAGCGGTGTGGCCAGGGGCGGCGGCCGCTGGGGCACCGGCGGCATGACCACCAAACTGGCGGCGGCCCGCATCGCCACCGCCAGCGGCATCCAGGTGCGCCTGGCCGACGGCCGCGACCCGCAGGTGCTGGAACGGCTGCTGGCGGGGGAGGCCGTGGGCACCCTGTTCCGCGCCAGCACCACCCCCCTCAGCCACCGCAAGGGCTGGCTGGCCCATGCCCTGGTGCCCAAGGGTTCGATCACCGTGGATGCCGGTGCCGAACAGGCCCTGCTGCGCCAGGGGGCCTCGCTGCTGGCGGCGGGGGTGCAAACCGTGGAGGGGGAGTTTGCCCGCCATGAACCGGTGCGGGTGCTCAGCCTCGACGGCCGTGAACTGGCCCGCGGCCTCAGCGCCATGGACAGCGCCGAGCTGCAGCGGTGCAAGGGGCAGCGGGGCCTGGTGGTGCACCGCGATCAGCTGGTGCTGATCCCCTAGCCAGCGGCCCTACGATCCGGCCGACGGCCCGGGGTTCCATGCGCTTCAGCGACCTGCTCAACCGCCTCAGCGAAGTGCAGGCCGGCGGCGGACTCGGCAGCACGGCCCTGGCCCACCACCTGGGGCCGGACCCCGAGCTCCTGGCCGCCGCCGCCCTGGACCAGGCCCAGGCAGGGCAGCTCAGCTTCCTGGAGCCGGGCAATGCCCTGGCGGCGGCCCTGGCCGCCAGCCAGGCCTCCGCCCTGTTGCTGCCCTCCAAGGGGGAGGAGGCCGCCGCCCTGCAGAGCCAGGCCACGGCCGCCGGCATGGCCTGGATCGCCCTAGCGGATCCGCGCCTGGGCTTCGCCGAGGCCCTCGATGCCCTCTACCCACGCCAACCCAAGCCCCCGGGCATCCACCCCAGCGCCGTGGTGGACCCCTCCGCCGTGGTGGGCATGGGCAGCCATGTGGGCGCCTTCAGCGTGGTCGGTGCGGCGGTGCAGATCGGTGCCGGCTGCACCATCCACCCCCAGGTGGTGATCTACGACGACGTGCAGATCGGCGAGGGCTGTGAGCTGCACGCCGGGGCGGTGCTGCACCCCGGCTCCCGCCTGGGGCGGGGCTGCGTGGTGCACTCCAACGCCGTGGTGGGCAGCGAGGGCTTCGGCTTCGTGCCCACCGCCAGCGGCTGGCGCAAGATGCCGCAGACCGGCCTGGTGGTGCTGGAGGACGGCGTGGAGGTGGGCTGCGGCAGCACCATCGATCGCCCGTCGGTGGGCGAAACCCGCATCGGCGCCGGCACCAAGATCGACAACCTGGTGCATGTGGGGCACGGGGTGACCACCGGCAAGGGCTGCGCCCTGGCGGCCCAGGTGGGCATCGCCGGCGGCGCCCGGCTCGGCAACGGCGTGATCCTGGCGGGCCAGGTGGGCCTGGCCAACAAGGCGGTGATGGGCGACCGCTCGATCGCCTCCTCCAAATCGGGCATCCACGGCGAGGTGGCCGCCGGCGAGGTGGTGAGCGGCTACCCCGCCATCCCCAACCGTCTCTGGCTGCGCTGCTCCGCCGCCTTCAACAAACTGCCGGAGCTCACCAAAGCCATCCGCCAGCTGGAGAAAGGCCGCACCCCCACCGACGCGTAGCCTCGCGGCCTGGCCACCGCCGTACACCATGACCAGCTACCGGATCACCCTGCTCCCCGGCGATGGCATCGGCCCGGAGATCACGGCGGTGGCCCGGCAGCTGCTGGATGCGGTGAGCCGCCGCCACGGCTTCAGCCTCCACTACGACGAGCAGCCCATGGGGGGCTGCGCCATCGACGCCACCGGCGAGCCACTGCCCGCCAGCACCCTGGAGGCCTGCCGCAACGCCGATGCGGTGCTGCTGGCGGCGATCGGCTCTCCCCAGTACGACAGCCTGCCGCGGGAGAAGCGGCCCGAAACCGGCCTGCTGGGGCTGCGGGCCGGGCTGGGGCTGTTCGCCAACCTGCGGCCGGTGAAGATCATTCCGGCCCTGATCGACGCATCCACCCTCAAACGCGAGGTGATCGAAGGGGTGGACCTGCTGGTGGTGCGGGAGCTCACCGGCGGGGTGTACTTCGGCACCCCCAAGGGCCGCGTTGAGGCCGATGGCCGCGTGCGCGGTTTCAACACCATGGCCTATTTCGACGATGAGATCGACCGCATCGCCAAGGTGGGCTTCGACCTGGCCCAACAACGCAGCGGTCGCCTCTGCAGCGTGGACAAGGCCAACGTGCTGGATGTGAGCCAGCTGTGGCGCGACCGGGTGGAGGCCCTGCATGCCGCCAGCTACCCCGGCGTTGAGCTCAGCCACATGTACGTGGACAACGCCGCCATGCAGCTGGTGCGCAACCCCCGCCAGTTCGACGTGCTGCTCACCAGCAACCTGTTCGGCGACATCCTCAGCGATGAGGCCGCCATGCTCAGCGGCTCCATCGGCATGTTGCCCTCCGCCTCCCTGGGCTCCAGCGGGCCGGGGCTGTTTGAGCCCATCCACGGCTCCGCCCCCGACATCGCCGGGCAGGACAAGGCCAACCCGATGGCCATGGTGCTCAGCGCCGCCATGCTGCTGCGGGTGGGGCTCCAGCAGGACGCCGCCGCCACCGACCTGGAGCAGGCGGTGGACCGGGTGCTGGCCCAGGGGCTGCGCACCGGCGATCTGATGGCGGAGGGCTGCACCCTGGTGGGTTGCCGCGCCATGGGGGATCACCTGCTGGCCGCCCTGGAGAGCTGAACCGGGGCGGCGACCTGCCAAACTCCCCCATGTTCTGCTGATCCTGCGCATGTCGAAGCGTCACCCGGTCGTGTCCGTCACCGGTTCCTCCGGCGCAGGCACCAGCACGGTCAAACGCGCGTTTGAGCACATCTTCAAGCGCGAAGGCATCACCCCGGCGGTGGTGGAGGGCGACAGCTACCACCGCTTTGAGCGCGGCCCCATGAAGGAGGCCATGGCCTCCGCCCTGGCCAAGGGGGAAAATTTCTCCCACTTCGGCCCGGAAGCCAACCTGTTCGACAAGCTCGAGGAGCTGTTCCGCACCTACGGCCAAACCGGCAGCGGCCAGAAGCGCTACTACCTGCACTCCGTGGAGGAGGCGGCCGACCACAACGCCCGCCTCGGCACCAACCTGGAACCCGGCCAGTTCACCCCCTGGGAAACCATCCCCTCCGGCACCGACCTGCTCTTCTACGAGGGCCTGCACGGAGGCGTGAAGGGTGACGGCTACGACGTGGCCGGCCTGGCGGATCTGCTGGTGGGCGTGGTGCCGATCGTGAACCTGGAGTGGATCCAGAAGATCGCCCGCGACAACCACGAACGGGGCTACTCGGCCGAAGCCACGGTGGACACGATCCTGCGCCGCATGCCGGATTACATCAACCACATCTGCCCGCAGTTCAGCCAGACGGACATCAACTTCCAGCGGGTGCCCACCGTGGACACCTCGAACCCGTTCATGATCCGGAACATCCCCACCCCGGATGAATCCTTCGTGATCATTCACTTCCGCAAGGGGGCCCGGGAGAAGTGGGGGATCGACTTCACCTACCTGCTCGACATGATCCACGATTCGTTCATGTCCAGCCCCACCTCGATCGTGGTGAACGGCGGCAAAATGGGATTCGCCATGGAGCTGATCCTCACCCCGGTGATCCACCGCATGATTGAGGAGAAGAAACTGGCCTGATGGCCCGCTGCGCCTAACCTGAGGCGCAACGGAGCCACCGGCCGGGCCCATTCCGTTCCCTGCACCAAGTCCACCGGAGCCTCAGCGCCCCCCGTCCTTCGTGATCCACGGGGCGGGTGGTGCTCCGCCCTCGGCGGCGGGGCTGCAGCCCCGCTGGGATCGCATCAACAGCGCCGAGGCCATCGGCCGGGCCCGTCGCATTTACTACGCCTTCCTGGAGCGCTGCTCCGGATCCAGTGATCCCCTCGGCATTGTGATCGCCGCAGACGCCGGCGCTGGCCGGGTGGTGTTTGAGCTGCCGGTGCTCTTGCCCGCCGAACAGTTCATCCCCCTGGAACTGGTGCGGGGCCGGCAGGGTCGCAGCCGGCCCAACCGCCCCGTTGTGCGCAGCTGACGCCCATGGCCCTACCACCCCTGGCCCTGCTGTGGATCGCCCTGCTGGGGGCCTGCGTGGGCAGTTTCCTCAACGTGGTGGCCTGGCGCCTGCCGCGGCAGGAATCGGTGGTGCACCCCCGCAGCCACTGCCCCCACTGCGGCAGCCGCCTGCGCTGGTTTGAGAACATTCCGGTGCTGAGCTGGCTGCTGCTGCGGGGCCGCTGCGGCCATTGCCGTGCCCCCATCGGCCTGCGCTACCCGGCGGTGGAGCTGCTGGTGGCCGGGCTGTTCGTGGCGGCCGCCCTGGCGGCGCCCTCCCCGCTGGCGGCGGGGGCCCCGGCTGGGCTGTCGCCCCTGGCGGGCGGGCTGCTGGTGGCGCTGTTGGTGCCGCTGCTGCTGATCGACCTCGACCACCTCTGGCTGCCGGAGCCCCTCTGCCGCTGGGGGGTGGTGCTGGGGCTGGTGGTGACCGCCGTGGCGGGCTTCAGCCAGGGGGATGGCCCCGGCCGCATCCTGCTCTTCTGGCATCTGCTGGCGGCCAGCGCCGGCCTGCTGGGGTTTGAAGCCACCAGTGCCCTGGCCCAACGGCTGCTGGGCAAGCCCGCCCTGGGGTTGGGGGACGCCAAATTGGCGGCCCTGCTGGGGGCCTGGCTCGGCCCCACCGGCCTGGGGCTCGCGGTGCTGCTGGCGGTGTTCGCCGGCGCCCTGATCGGTCTGATCGGCCTGGCCAGCGGCCGGCTCAAGCGCGGTCAGCCCTTCCCCTTCGGCCCCTTCCTGGCCATCGGTGGCCTGGCGGTGTGGTGCCTCGGCAACCCGTTCTGGCTGCAACAACTGGGGGGCCCACTGGGCTGGTCCACCCTTTAATGGATTGACCTTCAGTGTCACGGACACCGCCCACCCGCATGTCCCTGTTCGACTGGTTCGCCGACCGCCGCAAAACCGCCCCGGCGGTGCGCAACGCCCAGGAGGTGAATGAGGAGGACGGCCTCTGGAGCAAATGCCCCGAGTGCGGCCTGGTGGTGTACCGCAAGGACCTGGCCGCCAACGCCAGTGTGTGCAGCGGCTGCGGCTACCACCACCGCATCTTCAGTGAAGAGCGCATCCGGCTGATCGCCGACGAGGGCAGCTTTGAGCAGCTGGATGCCGACCTCTGCCCCACCGATCCCCTGGCCTTCAAGGATCGCCGCAGCTACGCCGACCGCATCCGCGACACCCAGCGCTCCACCGGCCTCAAGGACGGCGTGATCACGGGGCTCTGCCGGGTGGAAGGACGCCCCCTGGCCCTGGGGGTGATGGATTTCCGCTTCATGGGCGGCTCCATGGGCTCGGTGGTGGGGGAGAAGCTCACCCGCCTGATCGAGGAGGCCACCGCCCGCCGCTACCCAGTGCTGATCGTGTGCGCCTCCGGCGGCGCCCGCATGCAGGAGGGGATGCTCTCGCTGATGCAGATGGCCAAGATCTCCGGCGCCCTCGACCGGCACCGCCAGGCCAACCTGCTCTACATGCCCCTGCTCACCCACCCCACCACCGGGGGGGTCACCGCCAGCTTCGCCATGCTCGGCGACCTGATCCTGGCGGAACCCAAGGCCCTGATCGGTTTCGCCGGCCGCCGCGTGATCGAGCAGACCCTGCGGGAAAAACTGCCCGAGGATTTCCAGACCGCCGAATACCTGCGGGACCACGGCTTCGTGGATCACATCGTGCCCCGCACCAAGTTGCGCAGCACCCTCGCCAGCCTGATGGCCATCCACGGCTGCGCCAAGCCGGTGGCCGCTTGAGGCGCCTTCTGGCGGCGTTTTGCACAGTCCTCTGCGCTGTCCTGAGCGCAGGTCTGCTGCTGCTGGCCGCGCCGGCCTGGGCCGGCCCGGTGGACTGGCACGAGGTGGCCCAGGGGCCCGAGGGCCGGCAGTGGTGGGATGCCGGCAGCCTGCGGATCAACCGCGAGGGCAACCTCACGGTGCTCAGCCGCTTCCAGCCGGCGCCCCCCGCCGATCAGCCTCTGAACCGCGACGGCAGCGAACCGCGCCCCCCCGCCAGCGACCTCTACGTGATGGAGATCGACTGCGGCCAGGATCTGTTCCGCGACACCTCCATCAACGGCATTCCCCAGTGGGGCAGCAGCTGGCAGGTGGCCGCTGGTGATGGCCTGATCGAAGCCACCATCGAAGCGGTTTGCGCCGCCGGGGTCGACCTGCTGGCAGGCTCCTGAGCAGCCCGCCCCCCAGCCCGTGATCGCCTCACCCGCTTCCAGCGCCACTGCTCCGCGGCCCCTGGGGGTGGCCCTGGTGGGGCTTGGGTTCGGCGAGAAGGTGCACCTGCCGGCCCTGATCGATTGCCCGCTCACCGAGCCGGTGGCCCTCTGGCACCACCGGCCGGAGCGGTTGCAGCAGGCCTGCAGCGCCACGGGTCTGCCGGGCTTTGCCCAGTTCGAAGCCCTGCTGGAGGACCCACGGGTGCAGGCCCTGGTGATCGCCACGCCGCCGGAGCCCCGTTTCGCCCTGGCCCAGGCGGCCATCGCCGCCGGCAAACACCTGCTGCTGGAGAAACCGGTGGCCCTGGAGGCCGAGCAGATCGAGGAGCTGCAGCGCCAGGCCCTGGCGGCGGGGGTCACCGTGGCGGTGGATTTCGAATACCGGGCGGTGCCGGCCTTTCAGCAGCTGGCGGCCCTGCTCCAGCAGGGGGCCGTGGGGGATCCGTGGCTGGTGAAGCTCGACTGGCTGATGGGCAGCCGCGCCGATGGTTCACGCCCCTGGAACTGGTACTCCCAGCGGGCCGCCGGCGGTGGAGTGCTGGGGTCGTTGGGCACCCACGCCTTTGACACGCTCCATTGGCTGGTGGGCCCCACCCGCTCGGTGAGCGCCCTGCGCAGCACCGCCATCCCGGAGCGCCCCCTGCCGGATGGCAGCGGCCGCCTTGGGGCCGTGGACGCGGAGGACATCGCCCTACTGCAGCTGGAGCTGGACACCGGCAGCGGGCGGCGGCTGCCGGCCCAGGTGAGCCTGGCGGCGGTGACCCGACCCGGCCGGGGCTACTGGATTGAGGTGTACGGCAGTGCGGGCACCCTGGTGCTGGGCTCCCCCAACCAGGCGGATTACGTGCACGGCTTCCAGCTGTGGCGCTCCCGCAATGGCGGCGAGCTGCTGGAGTTAGCGCCCGATCCGGCCCTGGCCTTTGGCCACACCTGGCCCGATGGCCGGGTGGCGCCGGTGCGGCGGTTGATCCAGTGGTGGGCCGAGGCCGCCCTGGAGCGCCGTCCGATGCTGCCGGGCCTGGGGGAGGCGGTGCTCAGCCAACGGGTGTGCGACCGGGCCCTGCAGGCCGCCGACAGCGGTTTGCGGCAGCCCATCTGAGCCGGGGGGCTGCCGAAAAGGCGCCAGTTAGGATCCCCCGCATTCCCAACACGGTTTCTCCCCATGGCGCTCGTTCCGCTTCGGCTGCTGCTGGACCACGCCGCTGAAAACGGCTACGGCATCCCTGCCTTCAACGTGAACAACCTGGAGCAGGTGCAGTCGATCATGGAGGCGGCCTACGAAACCGACTCCCCGGTGATCCTGCAGGCCTCCCGCGGCGCCCGCCAGTACGCCGGTGAGAGCTTCCTGCGCCACCTGATCCTGGCCGCCGTGGAGACCTACCCGGACATCCCGGTGGTGATGCACCAGGACCACGGCAACAGCCCCGCCACCTGCTACGGCGCCGCCGCCAACGGCTTCACCTCCGTGATGATGGACGGCTCGCTGATGGCCGACGCCAAGACCCCGGCCAGCTACGAGTACAACGTGGCCGTCACCAAAGAAGTGGTGGATGTGGCCCACGCCATCGGCGTGAGCGTGGAGGGCGAGCTGGGCTGCCTGGGCTCCCTGGAAACCGGCATGGGTGAGGCCGAGGACGGCCATGGCTTCGAGGGCAAGCTCGACCACAGCCAACTGCTGACCGACCCCGCCGAGGCCGCCGACTTCGTGGCCAAGACCAAGGTGGATGCCCTGGCCATCGCCATCGGCACCAGCCACGGCGCCTACAAGTTCACCCGCAAGCCCACCGGTGAAGTGCTGGCCATCAGCCGCATCGCTGAAATCCACAAGGCCATCCCCAACACCCACCTGGTGATGCACGGCTCCTCCTCCGTGCCCCAGGAATGGCTGGACATGATCAACAAGTTCGGCGGTGCCATCCCCGAGACCTACGGCGTGCCCGTGGAGGAGATCCAGGAGGGCATCCGCAACGGCGTGCGCAAGGTGAACATCGACACCGATAACCGCCTGGCCTTCACCGCCGCCATCCGTGAGGCCGCCGCCAAGGATCCCGCCAACTTCGATCCCCGCCACTTCAACAAGCCCGCCCGGGCCTACATGAAGCAGGTGTGCCTGGATCGCTACCAGCAGTTCTGGTGCGCCGGCAACGCCAGCAAGATCAAGCAGCGCGACATCAACTACTACGCCGATCTGTACGCCAAGGGCGCCCTCGACCCCAAGACCGCCGTTGCCGCCTGACCCCAGGCTCGATCAAGCACACCGGGGGCCTGCGGGCCCCTTTTTTTTCGCCTGGCTCCGCCCCCAGTCTCAGCCGGCCACCAGCTTGCGCAGGGCATCCTGCAGACTGCGCTCCATCACGAAGCGGCGGCCATCGGTGACCACCACCCGCACCAGGGTGGGCAGGGCGTTGCTGGTGCTCTGCAGGTAGATGGGCTCCACATAGAGGAGCCCCTGGCCCACCGGCAACACCAGCAGGTTGCCCCGCACCAGGCGGGACCCCTCCCGGTTCCAGAGGCCGAACTGATAGCTGATGGCCGGGTCCTGCTCGATCAGGGCCGAAATCTGCTGCGGGCCCAGCAGCAGCCGCTGCTGGGGGAAGCGCACCAGGAACAACTCCCCGTAGTGGGGGGGGTCGTTGCGGGCCGCCAGCCAACCCACCATGTTGGGGCGCCGCAGGGGGGTGAACGGCAGCAGCAGCACAAACTCCGGCCTGGTCTGGCCCGGCAGCTGCACGGTCACGTGGTACGGCCGCACGGCGGTGGTGGTGCTGCCGTAGATCTCCTGGGGGATCGCCCAGACGTCGTCCCCGTTGTAGAAGGTGCGCACGTTGGTGACGTGGTAGCGCAGCAACCGCTCCGCCTGCACCTGGAACTGGCTCTGGGGCACCTGGATGTGGGCCAGCAGCTCGGGGGGCATGGCCGCCAGGGGGCGGAACAGCTCCGGGAAAGCGCGGCGCCAGGTGCGCAGCAGGGGGTCGGTGGGATCGCTCACGTACATCCACACCTGGCCGTTGTAGGCGTCCACCACCGCCTTCACCGGATTGCGGTAATAGCGGATCCCCGCCGGGTTGGGGTCGGAATAGGGGTAGCTGCGGCTCACCGTGAAGCCATCCAGCAGCCAGTACTGGTGGTGCTCGGGCCGGAAGCCGGGGCTGTTGCGCACCCGGGCCGTCACCAGATAGGGCTTGCTCTCAAAGCGCAGGAAGGGGGCCAGGGCCGCCAGCCGCTGGTTTACCTGGCGGCGGATCAGCAGCCGTGAGGAGGGGCTGAGCGAACCGGTGAACAGCAGCCGCGGCTCCGGCAGGTAGAGGGCCGCCATCAGGCGATCCAGGGGTCCGTGGATGGGCACCCCCGTGCCGCCGTCGTAGTGGGAGTACACATTGAGCTCCCCCTCCGGGTAGTCGAACTCCCGCACCTGGGTGGGGGCGATCGCATAGGGGGAGGGGGCCGAGGCGTAGTAGAGGCGTGGGCGACCCACCGGCAGGGCCCCCTGGGCCTGCCGGTCGCTGATGCCCAGCTGGGGAATGCCCTGCACCTGCTGGCCGCGGCCCAGGTCCTTGACGAAATAGAGGGGCAGGCCGTCCGGGCCGGCGGTGTTCACCGTCGACACCGTGAAGCCGTAGCCATGGGTGAACACCAGATGGCGGTTCAGCCAGGTGCGGGCGTCCTGGGTGAGGGCGGAGCTGTCCAGCTCCCGGGCCGAGATCAGCACCTGCTGCGACCCCTGGCGCTGGGGATCACCGTTGAGGGGGTAGCGATCCACCGCCGCCGAGGTGAAGCGGTAGTAGAGCCGCAGCTGCTGCAGCTGCCGATTGGCCTCCAGCAGCGGAATGCTGTCCCAGAGCCGCACGTTGGCCAGGGTGCCGGGGGCCTGTTGCAGGTCGGCGCCGGTGAGCCCCTGGCGGGGCTGCAGCACCAGATCCCGGACCGCCTCGAGGCCGAAGGCACGGCGGGTGGCAGCGATGCTGCGGCGCAGGTAGGGGGTTTCCAGCTCCAGCTCCCGCGGTTGCACCCAGATGCGCTGCACCACCGGGGCCACCACCCACTCCATGAAGGGCACCAGCAGGGCGGTGGACACCAGGGGCACCAGGGCCACCCGACGCAACCAGCTGCGAGGGGTGGGCACCAGCAGCCCCAGCCCCGTGAGGGCCAGCAGCAGCGCCAGCACCAGCCGCAGGGGGAGGCGCACGTGCAGATCCACGAAGCCGGCGCCGGCGGCCACGCCGCTGCCCTGCACCATCAGGTCGAAGGGGGCCAGGGCATTGCTGAGGGCCGCCATCAGCGCCAGCACCGCCAACTGGGGCTGCAGCACCTGCTGTTGATCACGGCTGAGGCCGGGGAAGCGCAGGTCGGTGAGGCTGGTGCCCTCGCTGAGGGTGAGCCACAGGCATCCCGCCAGGCCCACCATGCCCTGGGCCAGCACCACACTCACCAGCAGGTGCAGGGCCGGCAGCCGCAGCACCGTGAAGCTCAGATCAAACCCGGTGAGGGGATCCGCTTCCCCGAAGGGGGCCGCCAGCAGGGCCGGCAACCACAGGCTCCAGCCCCGGGCCACGGCGGTGGCGCTGGCCACCAGGGCCGCCGCCAGGATGATCCGCAGGCTGGTGTAGGGCGCCCACAGCAGCAGCGGCACCAGCGCCAGCACCAACCCCACGAACAGCCAGGGGGGCAGGTCGGCGAACACCGGAATGCCGGTGATCACCGTGCCGCTGAAGGGGGCGGCAATCAGGTCGCGGGCCTGCACCAGCAGATAGCTGAGGCCACCGGCCAGCAGCAGCAGCAGCCCGGCCAACAGCAGCAGCAGGGCCCAGGGGCGCAGCCGCAGCAGGGGGGCCTCCGGCAGCTGTTTGCGGGCGGCCCCCTGGCGCAGGCGCCAGCAACGGCGCAGCTGCTGCAGCTGCAACGGCACCCCCAGCCCCAGCACCAGGCCGAAGCCCAGCAGCTGCAGCAGCCAGCGCCGCAGGATCACCGGCTCGGCGCCGAACTGAGCAAACCACTGGCTCTCGATCACCAACCGGGGCAGCACCACCACCAGTGCCAGCAGCAGCCCCAGGCACGCCAGCCAACGCAGCGGGCGGGTCAGGCGTTCAGCGGGGGGCTGCACAGGGCTGTCCGATCACCAGCGGAGGCTAGGAACGCAGGCCAGCGGGTCAAGTCGCCACCAACGACGGCGCCAACCCTGCCTCCTTTTTCATACCCGATCCTGAAAATCGGGATTAATTCGACGGATCGGGAGGCGCTGCTAGCGTCCTGCGACTGTCCTGGGTGCGATCGTGACGGCGACCCTCTCCCGCTCCACCGCCGGGCCCACCTTCACGGGTCTGCGCTGCAAGGAGTGCGGCCAGCCCTACGAAGCCGGTGCCCGCCACGTCTGTGAAGACGTCTGCTTCGGCCCCCTGGAGGTGGTCTACGACTACGAGGCCATCAAGGGCCGTGTCAGCCGCGCCACCATCGAAGCCGGCCCCGCCTCCATCTGGCGCTACCGGGAGTTCCTGCCCATCGCCGGCGACCCCATCGATGTGGGCACCGGCTTCACCCCGCTGCTGAAGGCCGACAACCTGGCCAAGCGCCTTGGGCTCAAGAGCCTTTACATCAAGAACGACGGCGTCAATATGCCCACCCTGTCCTTCAAGGACCGGGTGGTGTCGGTGGCCCTCACCCGCGCTCGGGAGCTGGGCTTCAAAACCGTGAGCTGCGCCTCCACGGGCAACCTGGCCAACTCCACCGCCGCCATCGCCGCCCACGCCGGCCTGGAGTGCTGCGTGTTCATCCCCAGCGACCTGGAGCTGGGCAAGGTGCTCGGCACCCTGATCTACAACCCCACCCTGATGGCGGTGAAGGGCAACTACGACCAGGTGAACCGCCTGTGCTCGGAGGTGGCCAACACCTACGGCTGGGGCTTCGTGAACATCAACCTGCGCCCCTATTACTCCGAAGGCTCCAAGACCCTCGGCTACGAGGTGATCGAGCAACTGGGCTGGGAACTGCCGGACCACATCGTGGCGCCCCTGGCCTCCGGTTCCCTGTTCACCAAGATCCGCAAGGGCTTCGATGAATTCATCAAGTGCGGCCTGGTGGATGAGAAGGCCGTGCGCTTCAGCGGTGCCCAGGCGGAGGGCTGCAGCCCCATCGCCCAGGCCTTCGCCGAGGGCCGTGACTTCATCACCCCGGTGAAGCCCAACACCATCGCCAAGTCGATCGCCATCGGCAACCCCGCCGACGGCCCCTACGCCATCGACATCGCCAACCGCACCGGCGGCACCATCGCCGCGGTGAACGACACCGAGATCGTCGAGGGCATCAAGCTGCTGGCGGAAACCGAGGGCGTATTCACCGAAACCGCCGGCGGCACCACCATCGCGGTGCTCAAGAAGCTGGTGGAACAGGGCAGGATCAACCCCGAAGAGCGCACCGTGGCCTACATCACCGGCAACGGCCTCAAGACCACCGAAGCCGTGGTGGACGCCATCGGCCAGCCCTACACGATCGAAGCCCAGCTCGACAGTTTCAACGCCGCCTGGCAACGGGCCCAGGCCTCGGTCTGAGCTCCCCAGCGCCCTTCGCCCCCACGCCCAACCCTTGACCATGGCCGTTCAGGTTCTGATCCCCACCCCCCTGCAGAAGTTCACCAACGACGAGGCGAGCGTCAGCCTGGAGGCCGCCAGCGTGGACGCCCTGATCGATGCCCTCGATGGCCGCTACCCCGGCCTCAAGGGCCGCCTCTGTGATGAGGCCGGCAAACTGCGGCGCTTCCTCAACGTCTACGTGAACAGCGAGGACATCCGCTTCCTCGACAACCAGGCCACCGCCCTCAGCGATGGTGATGAGGTGAGCATCGTGCCCGCCGTGGCCGGCGGCTGATTCGGTTGCAATGCCTGCAGTCCCCATCGGGATCGTCAGGCTCAATAGCGTCAACATCCGTTGTTCCCCTGTGGTGCGATGACCCAGACCCCTGAGCACGCCAGCACCACAGCCGCCAACCCGGCCAACAACACAGCCGCGAACACAGCAGAGAACAGAGCCGCGAACAAGGCCCTGCTGTTCGACTACCGGGCCGCCGCCAACCCGGTGCGACCGGGGCTCACCGAGCCCATCCCCTACTGCAGCTGGGGGCCCGAGCTGCACGCCAGCGGCCCCAGCGCCATCCTGCCGCTGGACCTCAGCCAACGGCTGGGCAGCCCTGGACCCGCCACCAGCCCCGCCCTGGCGGCCCACTTCATCCGCATCCAGGCCCATGAGGGGGTGAAGGCGGCGGCCCAGGCCACCAGCGCCCTGTTCTTCGTGCTCAGCGGCAGCGGCAGCTGCGAGCGCGGCGCTGAGGGCCCCAGCCCCGCCTGCAGCCTGCGCTGGAACGCGGGCGACCTGTTCGTGCTGCCGGCCGGAGCCGACCCGCTGCTGCACGCCGACAGCACCAGCGTTCTCTACTGGGTGCACGACGCCCCCCTGCTCAGCTATCTGGGGGTCACCCCCAGCCAACCGCGCTTCGAGGCCACCCATTACGGCGCCGACTGGCTGCGGCACGAACTCGAAACCCTCGCCGCGGATCCGGGCAGCGCCCGCAGCAACCGCCTCAGCCTGTTGCTGGCCAACCGCGACCTACCCAGCACCCGCACGGTGACCCACGTGCTCTGGGCCATGTTCGGCCTGGTGCCCACCGGGGCCACCCAGGCCCCCCACCGCCACCAATCGGTGGCGCTGGATCTGATCATCGACTGCCAACCCGGGGTGTACACCCTGGTGGGCTCCGAACTCAACGACGACGGCAGCATCCGCAACCCACGGCGCATCGACTGGCAGGCGGGGGGGGCCTTCATCACGCCCCCCGGCCACTGGCATGCCCACATCAACGAGAGCGGATCACCCGCCTGGCTGCTGCCGATTCAGGACGCCGGCCTACAGACCTACCTGCGCAGCCTCGACATCCGCTTCAGCTGAGGGGCCGCCGCCCACGGCCTCAAAGCGCTCCACGATGGCGCTGAAGGCGGCCCCCTCGATGGTTTCCTGCTCAATCAGGGCCTCCACCAGGGCATCGATCAAGGGTCGGCGCGGCTCCAGCAGCGCCACCGCCTGCTCCAGGGCATGGCGGGCCAGCTGCTGCACCTGGGCATCGATGCGGTTGCCGGTTTCCTGGGAATAGGCGGGCTCGGAGCGCAGCCAGTCGCGCCCCAGGAACACCTCCGCCCCCTCCGCCTCGAACGCCTGGGGGCCCAGGGGGGAAAAGCCGTAGCGGGTCACCATCTCGCGGCCGATGCGGCTCACCAGCTCCAGATCGCCGGAGGCCCCCTGGGTGATCTCACTGGGGCCGAACACCACCAGCTCCGCCGCCCGACCCCCCATGGCCACCACCAGGCGGGCCTGCAGGTAGGCCTTGCTGATCAAGCCGGAATCGAGCACCTCCTCATCGGGCATGGTGCGGGCAAAGCCCCCCACGCCCCCGGCCCGGGGTAGCAGGGTCACCTTGTCGAGCCGATCCGCCGCCGGCAGCAGGGTGGTGATCAGGGCATGGCCGATCTCGTGGTAGGCGATCAGCCGCTTCTTGGCGCTGTCCTGCAGGGGGGCCGCCGTGAGGCCCATGGTGATGCGCTCGAGGGCGTCATTGAGGGCCGCCTCATCGATGCAGGGGCGCTCGCGGCGGGCGGTGAGGATCGCCGCTTCGTTGAGCAGGTTGGAGAGGTCAGCGCCCGAGAAGCCGGGGGTGCGGCTGGCCCAGTCCGCCAGGCAAACCTCCGGGTCCAGGGGTCGGCTGCGGGCATGCACCGCCAGGATCGCCTCCCGGCCGCGGCGATCGGGAAGGTCCACCACGATGCGGCGGTCAAAGCGGCCCGGGCGCATCAGCGCCGTGTCGAGCACATCCGGGCGGTTGGTGGCCGCCAGCAGGATCACGCCGGAGTTTTCGGCGAAGCCATCCATCTCCGTGAGCAGCTGATTGAGGGTCTGCTCCCGCTCATCGTTGCCGCCGCCGATGCCGGCGCCCCGCTGGCGCCCCACCGCGTCGATCTCATCGATGAACACGATGCAGGGGGCCTTCTCCTTGGCCTGGCGGAACAGATCCCGCACACGGCTGGCCCCCACCCCCACGAACAGCTCCACAAATTCGGAGGCCGCCATCGAGAAGAAGGGCACCCCCGCCTCACCGGCGATGGCCTTGGCCAGCAGGGTTTTGCCGGTGCCCGGAGGGCCCACCAGCAGCACCCCCTTGGGGATCTTGGCCCCGACGGCGGTGAACCGCTCGGGCTCCTTCAGGAAGGTGACCACCTCCTGGAGCTCCTCCTTGGCCTCGGCGATGCCGGCCACATCCTCAAACCGCACCGCCACCGCCGCCTCCGGCTGCACCATGCGGGCCTTGCTGCGCCCAAAGCCGAGGGTGCGGTTGGCCACCTGGGAGGAGCGGCGAATCAACAGCGCCAGCCCCCCCAGCAGCAGCAACAGCAGCAGGCCATTGGCCAGCAGGCTGGCGCTGGCCTGCTCCTGGCGGTCATCGCGCACCGTGAGCGGCACCCGTGCCGCCTGGGCCGTGCGCAGCAGCACCTGGTCGTTGCTGAACACCGGCACCTGCACCCGGGAGCCGTTGGCGTAGGTGACGCCTACCTCCCGCTGGGAGGGGGAGAGCACCAGCTCCTTCACCTTGCCCTGGCGGAGCTGCTGCAACAGCTGGCTGTAGCTGGGCTGGGGGGTGCGACTCAACCCCAGATCGCGGAACAGATCCAGGCGCGCCGGAGGGCCCTGCTCAGCCGCTGATGGGCCACTGGAACCGCCGCTGCTCACTGGGCTCTGCCGTTGCGGGGAGCTTAGCGATTTGACGAAAGGCGAGTCGGCCAAGGAAGATCTTGGTTTGGCTGAGAGCGAGCGGGATGGCTGTTCCCAAGAAGAAAACCTCCAAAGGCAAGCGGAACCAGCGCCATGCCACCTGGAAGGGCAAGGCCGCCGTGGCCGCCCGCAAGGCGCTCTCAATCGGCAAGGCCGTGCTGAGTGGCCGTGCCCAGGGCTTCGTGTACCCCGTGGCTGAGGAGGAAGGCGAGGAGGCCTGAGCCCCACGCCTGAGTCTCTGTTAGCCCCACCCCCTGGCCCCGCCCCCCGGCGCGGCCTGCTGGGTGGCCAGCTGGGCGGGCAGGGCGGCAGCCCCGCCGCCCTCCCACACCACCCGCCTGCGACCGTCCAGGAGCCGCACCCACGCCGCCCGTTGCAGCAGGGGCCGTTGGTACAGCTCCGGCGGACACGACCGCAGGCTGGCCCGCACCAGCGCCTCCAGCTGCGGCGGCGGCAGCCAGGCGCCGCCGGACCGCCGTTGACGGGCCTCCGCCTGGAAGCGCCAACGCCGCGGCAGGCCCCAGTGGACGGGCCACAGCACCACCAGCTGATCCAGCTCGGCCCACAGCGGGCCATAGGCCGCCAGCCGTCCATTGCAGTGGCGCAGCCAGCGGCGCTCCTCGGGACTGAACCCCGCCAGCGGCCCCTCCGGATCCGCTAGGGGGCCCTCCAGGGCCTCCCCCTGCAGGGGCGCGCAGCCCAGCAGCCAGCCCTCCAGCAACAGGGCATCGGCCGGGCCGATCCAGGGGTGGGTGGGGTCCCCCTGTCCCCCCTGCAGCGTCTTGTCGAAGCGGGGCAGGCAGAGGTCAGCGGAGGGGGCCTGGCGCCAGCGGCGGATCGGATCCGCCAGGGTCTCCGGGTCGTGGCTGCCGGGGGGCACCCGCCACACCCCGAAGGGATTGCCCTCCATGGCCCGGCGGCGTGCCTCCAGGGGGAGGTAGGCGTCGTCGATGCTGGCCACCGCCAGCCGCAGCCCTGCTGCGGCGAAGTGGTGCTGCAGCCGCCGGCTGAGGGTGGTTTTACCGGCCCCCACCGGCCCATTCAGCCCGATCACCGGCCGCTGGCCCCCCGCCAGCCGCCCATGGCAATGGGCCAGCAGCAAGGCCTCCAGGCTCATGAGCCGAGCTTGAACCCCTCCAGCACCACGGCGTAGACCACCCCAATCCGCAGGTTGTCCAGCACCAGCCAGGGCAGCGGCGCCACCCCCCGCACCCAGCGGGAGCGCAGGCGCACCACCAGCTCGATCAGCAGCACGATCCCCAGCACCGCCACGGGTCGTTTCCCGACCTGGGTGAGCCACAGGGAGGTGAGGTTCTGCCCCAAGTAGAAACCGATCAACAGGCCCAGCACCGCCAGGCTGCGCCGGCGCCAACTGCCTCGCAGGCCGCCGAATAGCCCATCCGCCAGCTGGCGCAGCAGCCGGTCAAAGCGGGTGGCCTGCAGCGGCGGCGGGGTCATGGGGCGCTCAGCAGTTGCTGCAGATAGGAGAGCGTGACCTGTCCCCCGGGGCAAGCCGGACCCTGCCGCACCGTCAGGGCGGGGCCATCGGGCTCCCCGAGCTGGTCGAGCTCGGCGGCGGCGGCGCGGAAGGCCTCGGCGGGTTCGCCGGCGCTGGAGGCACTGCGCACGGCCAGCACCGCCAGGCCGGCGGCGGTGGCGGCGGCCACGCCATTGGCGGAATCCTCGATGGCCAGCACCGTGGCCGCCGGCAGGGCCAACCGCTGCAGGGCCAGGGAGTAGGCCTCGGGATGGGGCTTCTTGTGCTGCACATCCTCACCGCAGATCCAGAACTGCAGCCACCGGGGATGCTCCGGCAGCTGGCGATCCAGCAGGGCCCGCACCGCGGCGCGGCCACTGGTGGTGACCACCGCCTGGGCCACGCCGGCGGCGGCCGCCGCCGCCATCAGCCGCCGCACCCCCGGCCGCAGCTGCAGCTCACCGGCCTCCACCAGAGCTCCGTAGTGGCGGGTTTTGCTGCTCTGCAGCGCTTCCACCTGGCCCTCACTGGGGCAGGTGCCGGTGGCCTGGCTGAGGAAATGGCGCAGGCGCTCGCGACCACCGCTGATGGCCAGCAGCTGGGCGTAGCGCGTCCCATCCCAGCGCCAGGGCAGGCCAGCCTCCGCGAAGGCCCGGTTGAAGGCGCGGCGGTGTCCCTGCAGCTCCGTCTCCGCCAGGGTGCCATCCACATCCCAGAGCAGGGCCGCCGGCACGGTGATCTCAAGGCTCAGCAGGGGGCCAGGCTACGGGCTGGACGCCCGCGGCGGTCCCCCCACAATGGGGGCACTTGGCCGATCAGCGTTGCTCCCCCTGACCCCAGAGCAACGGCCCACCACCCCCAGCTGGCAACTGCCGGCAGCGCTGCCCCCCGAGGCGCCCGGGGCCTGTGCCTTGGATGGTCTGGGGTTGGCTGAACCGCTGCTGGCACTGCTGCGGCGCCGCGGCTACGCCACGGCCGAGGCGGTGCAGGCCCTGCTGGATCCCCCGGCGGCCCCGGATCCGGCCGAACATTTCCCCCACCTGGCCATCGCCGTGGAGCGCCTGCGCCGGGCCTGCCGCCAGGGGGAGGCCCTGGCCATCTGCGGCGATTACGACGCCGACGGCATGACCAGCACCGCCCTGCTGGTGGGGGTGCTGGGGCACCTGGGGGCGAAGCCCAGGGCGGCGATCCCCAGCCGCCTGGATGATGGCTACGGGCTCAATCCCGGCATGGTGGAGCGGTTGGCGGGGGAGGGCATCGCCCTGTTGGTGACCGTGGACAACGGCATCGCCGCCCGCGAGGCCCTGGAGCGGGCCCAGCAGCTGGGGGTGGAGGTGATCGTGACCGACCACCACACCCTGCCGCCCCAGCTGCCGCCGCTGCTGGCGCTGCTGCATCCCGCCACCACCCCCGAGGGCTCCCCCTACCGGGGCCTGGCGGGGGTGGGGCTGGCCTACGTGCTGGCCCGCGCCCTGGCCCAGCAGCAGCGCTCCAAGCGCGCCCTGGCCATGGCCCTGGATCTGTTCTGCATCGGCACCATCGCCGACATGGCCCCTCTGCAGGGGGTGAACCGCCGCTGGCTGCTGGATGGCCTGCCCCGGTTGAAGACCAGCCCCCTGCCGGGGTTGCAGGCCCTGCAGCAGCTGGCGGGGCTGGATGAAGCCCCCCTCGATGCGGGCGCCGTGGGCTTCCAGATCGCCCCGCGGATCAATGCGGTGGGCCGGCTGGGGGATCCCCAGTTGGTGGTGGAGCTGCTCACCACCGATGAGCCGCAACGGGCCCTGGAGCTGGCCCACGCCTGTGAACAGCTCAACCGTCAACGGCGCGAGCTCTGCGATGCCATCGAAGCGGAGGCCCGCGCCCTGGTGGAGGCGGACGGGCAGCAGCGCAGCCCCTTTCTGCTCCTGGCCCAGGGCCATTGGCACCACGGGGTGATCGGCATCGTGGCGGCCCGGCTGGTGGAGCATTTCGGGCTGCCGGTGGCCCTGCTGGCCTCCGAGGGGGAGGGGCGGCTGCGGGCCTCCGTGCGGGCCCCCCAGGGGTTCGCCGTGGATGCGGCCCTGGCGGCCTGCGACGACCTGCTCGAACGCCACGGCGGCCACCCCGCCGCCGGCGGGTTCACCGTGCGGGCCGAGCGGGTGGCCGCCCTGCATGAGCGGCTCAACCAACGGGCCCAGGCCTGGCTGCAGAGCGATGCCAGCCTGCGGGCGGTGCGGCCCGAAGCCCACGTGCCCCTCAGCGCCCTGGACCGGAACTTCTGGGGGCAGGTGCAGCGACTGGAGCCCTTCGGGATTGCCCACCCCACGCCCCTGTTCTGGAGCAGCTACTGCAGCGTGGAGCAGCAACGCCAGCTCCGAGGCGGCCACCTGCAGCTCACCCTGCGGCAGGGGGACACCAGCCTGCGGGCCATCGCCTGGCGTTGGGGCGGCAGCTGGACCCTGCCCAAGGAGGTGGATGTGGCCTTCCACCTGCGCCTCAACCGCTGGCAGGGGGAGGAGCGACTGCAGCTGGAGCTGGTGGACCTGCGGCCCAGCTGCAGCGACAGCCTGGTGCTGCGGCGGCGGGATCGCCGCTACTGGGTGAGCCGCCAGCAGGATCACCTGGTGATCCGCAATGCCGACGGGGAGGAGCTGCGGGCCCGCTGCGGACCCGGCCGCCTGGAGGTGGAGCACCCCGATGGGGAGCACCCCTATGTGCGGGCCCTGTTTGCCGATGCGGCCACCGCCCTGGGGCTGGCGGCCTAGACAAAACCCCCGGCCCGTGGCCCTCAGGGGGGCCGCACGGACCGGGGGCTTCGGCTGGATGGGTGCCGCAGGGCGGCCGCCGATCAGAGGGCGCCGCGGCGGTAGAAGAGGATGAAGATCACTGCCGGGCCGGCCACGGTGATCAGGAACAGGGCAGCGAAATTAGCGATCAGATGGAAGTCGATTCCCATGGGAGAACGGCGCAGCAGCTGCACAAGTCGACATCCACATTACGGTCCGCAACCGCGGCGGCCCCAGCCCAAGCAGCGCGCCTGTGACGGGTTGTCACAGCGCCGGGGCGGGCCCTCGCCCCTGGGGGACGCCCGCCATGGCTGAGCCGCTCCACTGGCGCTGCATCAGCGGCTGCGGCGCCTGCTGCCGCCTGGACCCGGGGGAGCGCCATGAGGCCATCGAGGCCCTCAGCCCCGAGCAGCAGGAGCTCTACCTCTCGATGGTGGGGCCCGATGGCTGGTGCATCCACTTCGACACCGGCTCCAGCACCTGCCGCATCTATGCCGATCGCCCCAGCTTCTGCCGGGTGGACAACCTGGCGGCGCTGTTTGCGGTGCCACCCGAGGAGGCCAACGGCTTCGCCATCGACTGCTGCCGGCAGCAGATCCGCTGCGAACACGGCGGTCGTGGCATGGTGATGAAGCGTTTTGAGCAGGCCATCCGCCAGCCCCCCTCAGAACCCTGATGACCGAGCCGCAGCCCGCTCCGGAGGCGCCCAGCCCTACCCCCAGCACCATCCCCAGCCCGGGTTCCGATCAGGCCGGCTCCTTCGGTGCGGTGTTTCTCACCACCTTCACCACCGTGTTCCTGGCGGAACTGGGGGACAAGACCCAGCTGGCGGCGCTGCTGCTGTCGGCGGAGTCGGGCCGGCCGGTGTTGGTGTTCTTCGGAGCCTCCCTGGCCCTGATCAGCTCCAGCCTGGTGGGTGTGGTGCTGGGGCGCTGGCTGTCGCGGGTGTTGCCACCCCAGCAGCTGGAGCGGCTGGCGGGCATCCTGATGGTGGGCCTGGGCCTGTGGCTCGGGCGACAGGCCGCCGTAAGCGTGTTCCCCCTGGCCTGACCCATGGACCTCCCCCTGCTGGCCTCCACCTACGCCACCGTGTTTCTGGCGGAGCTGGGCGACAAAACCCAACTGGCGATCGTGACCATCAGCGGCACCTCCAGCCGCAGCGGGGCGGTGTTCGCCGGCAGCTCCCTGGCCCTGGTGCTCGCCAGCCTGCTGGGGGCGGCCGCCGGGGGATCCCTCTCCTCGGTGATCGGGCCGGATGTGCTGCAGCTGGCCGCCTCCGTGGGCTTCCTGGTGATCGGCACCCGCCTGCTGATCAAGGCCTCCCGCCCCGAACCCGAGGCCGATCCCGACGACGCCAGCGCGGGCTGAGGGCAGGCCCCATCCCCCTTGGCAGGGGGCGACAGCTGGCTACAGTTGTGAAGTTGCGAAAGACCCCGAAGGCGTTGGCCGTCTTCAGGAGCTGCTCGCCACCCGTTGAAGCCCTGGTTGAACCACCCCGCCGACGCCCCAGGGCCGACGCCAGCCATCCCGCCAAACGGCCCGATCAGCCCTCCTCGAGGGCACGTTCCCGGAAGTCATGAAATTCACGGTCGCCTCCCTGATCGACCAGCTGCCCGCAGCGGAGCCGCTGAGCGTCAGCAAGTTGGAGAAAGCCCTGGGCCTGAGCGCCAAGGGCGACAAGGAGCTCCTGCGCATCGCCCTCAGTGGCCTGGTGAAGGCGGGGGTGCTGGCGGAGGACGACCAGGGGGTGAGCCGCGTCGAGGACGAGGGCCTGATCGAGGCGCGGCTGCGCTGCAGCAGCAAGGGCTTCTGTTTCGCCCTGCGGGATGACGGCGGCGAGGACATCTACATCCGCGACAACCAGCTCAACCACGCCTGGAACGGCGATCGGGTGCTGGTGCGCATCACCCGTGAGGGGGGCCGCCGCCGCTCCCCCGAGGGGGGCGTGCAGTGCATCCTCGAGCGCCACACCACCAGCCTGTTGGCCCATGTGGAGCAGCAGAACGAGCGCCTGGTGGCGGTGCCCCTGGACGATCGCCTGCTCACCAGCATCGAGCTCCCCAGCGGCGACAGCCAATACCTCAAACCCGCCGACGAGGCGGTGGTGGAGGTGCGGGTGGACCGCTACCCCGTGGGCCAGCTGGCACCCCAGGGCCATGTGGCCCGCAGCCTGGCGGTGAACGCCGGCCCGGCGGCGGACCTGGATCTGCTGCTCACCAAACACGGCCTGCGGGAGCTGCCTGCGGCCCCCAAGGCCACCCTCAAGACCCCCGACAGCAAGGAGCGCGACGACCTCACGGCCCTGCCCACCCTGGCCCTGGAGCTGTGGAGCGGCAGCGAGGCGCCCGTGCTGCCGGCGGTGTCCCTGGAGAGCGGTGAAAACGGCCATCGCCTCTGGGTGCACGCCCCCGCCATCGCCGAACGCATCGGCTTCGCCAGCCCCCTGGATCTGTTCCTGCGGGACCAGGGCGAAAGCCTCTGCCTCGGCACCAGCTGGCTGCCCCTGCTGACGCCGGCCCTCACCAAGGCCGCCGCCTTCAAGCCCGGCAGCGCCGCCGCCGCCCTGTCGGTGCTGCTGGAGATCAGCCCCGAGGGGGAGCTGCAGCACTACCGCTTCTGCCGCAGCACCATCCAGGTGGATGGCCAGGCCGACGCCAAGGCCCTGCAGGCCCTGGCGGAGCGCAAACCCAAGGCCCGCACCACCCCAGCGGCCCTCAAGGCCCTCAAGGATCAACTGCCCCTGCTGGAGGGGTTGATCGCCCTGGCCCAGACCCTGCGCCAACGGCGCCTGGGGGCCGGCTCAATCGACCTCGACCTGGCCATGCCCGCCATCGACGGCCTCGGCGACCTGGCCGTCCCCGAACCGGATGAGGGCCGCCAGGGTTGGCTGGTGCAGCTGGATCCCGCCCAGAGCCCCTGCGGCCTGCTGCGGGAGCTGGTGCTCTGCGCCCACCGGGCCCTGGGGCGCCATGGCGCCGCCCTGGAGCTGCCGGCCCTCTACGCCCAGAACCCCGTCCCCGATGCGGAGGCCCTGAACGACGTGGCCAAGGCGGCCCTGGCCCTGGAGATCCCCCTGGAGCTGGCGGCCGACGGCAACGCCAGCGCCCAGGAGCTGGCCACCGCCTTCGCCGCCAGCGACCGCAGTCGGGTGCTGCAGCAGCAGCTGCGCGATCCGCTCAAGCCGGTGAGCCTCAGCGCTGAACCAGGGCCCAACACCCTGGCGGCGGAGCCGCTGGCCTTCGCCCCCTGGTGCTGCCCAGCCCTCCACTACGCCGACCTCTGGAACCAGCACCTGCTGGTGCTGCTGCTCAGCGAGGGCAAGGACCGCCCCTCCGTGCGCCACAAGACCCGCGTCGACATCGCCGGCGACAGCAGCCATGGCGTGATCGACTGGCCCCTGCTCACCCCCACCCAGCTGGCACCCCTGGAGGAGGGCCGCAGCGCCACGCTGCTGCATCGCCTCAACGGCCGCAGCCGCTTTGTCAGCGAGCTGCAGAACGACGCCCTGGCCATGGCCCAGGCGCGCCAGGCGGAACCCCTGGTGGGCCAGACCCTCACCGGGGTGATCAGCGGCGTGCAGAGCTACGGCTTCTTCGTGGAGGTGCCCCCCTCCCAGGTGGAGGGCCTGGTGCATGTGAGCTCCCTCAAGGACGACTGGTACGAGTACCGCTCCCGCCAGAACCGCCTGGTGGGCCGCAAGAACCGCCGCAGCTACATGCTCGGCGACGCCGTGGAGGTGATCATCCAGAAGGTGGATGTGCTGCGCCACCAGATCGACCTGGCGGTGGTGCTGCCGGAGGGGTACGAGGAGTACGTGCCCGACCACCGCGACCGCCGCGGCTCCAGCGATCCCGACGGCGAGGGCGACGACGGCGGCAACGATGGCGGCAGCGACGACAGCTGACCCATGGCCAGTCCGCCGCGTCTGCCAATCGTGCTGGGCATCTCCGGCGCCAGTGCCCAGCCCCTAGCGCTGCGGGCCCTGCAGCTGCTGCTGGAGGCGGGCGAAACCGTGGACCTGGTGGTGAGCCGCGGCGCCATCAACGTGTGGCTGGCGGAGCTGGGCATCAAGGTGCCAGTGGAGCCCCAGGCGCAGCTGCGCTTCTGGCGCCAGCAGACCGGCACCGAGGCCGGCGAGCTGCGCTGCCACCGCTGGAATGACCAGGCCACGGCCATCGCCAGCGGCAGCCACCGCACCGCCGGCATGGTGATCCTGCCCTGCTCCATGGGGGCCGTGGGCCGCATGGCCAGCGGCGTGGCCACCGACCTGTTGGAGCGCGCCGCCGATGTGCATCTCAAGGAGGGGAGGCCGCTGGTGATCTGCCCGCGGGAGCTGCCCTGGAACCTGGTGCACCTGCGCAACCTCACCGCCCTGGCGGAGGCCGGGGCCCGCATCGCCCCACCGGTGCCCGCCTGGTATCACCAGCCGAGCACCATCGAAGACATGGTGGACTTTCTGGTGATCCGGGTGTTCGATTGCCTCGGTTTGGAGCTGGGCCAGCTGCGCCGCTGGAGCGGCCCCATCCAGCCCTGAGGGCCACCCGCCGTGCACGCCCTGCTCACCCGCCTGCTGCTGCTGCCGCTGCTCTCGCCCCTGCTGGCGGTGCTGCTGATCGCCGCCGTGAATCCACGGCCCTGGGTGGCCCTGCGGCTGCTCACCTGGACCAGCCCCGCCTGGCCCCTGGGGGGATGGCTGGCCAGCGGTGTGGCCGTGGGGGCGGGCCTCAGCGCCGCCGGCACGGCCCTGGCCCTGCAGGGTCAGGGCCCATCCCTGCGGCCCCGGCGCCAGGTGCGCCGCGGCGCGGCTGAGGCCGAGGCCGAGGCTCCCCCCGAACCCCGCAGCCCGCGCCCCCGCGGCGAGCAACCGCGGAACGGGCGCGGCCCAGCCCCCTGGGCGGGCCCGAGCCGCGGCGCCTCCGATCCACCGCCCACCGTGTCAGTGCCGTTTCGGGTGATCCGCCGCGGCAGGCCCGCGGCTGCGTCAGCCACGGCGCGCCCAGCGCCCCCCAGCAGCGGCGGCGCCGAGGATTGGAACACCCCCACCAACGACGACTGGTGAACCCCGGCCGGCGCCGGGCTCCCTAAAGTTCCGCCTGCAAGACGCCAGAGGCCAGCGAGGGTGACCGATTCCGCTAAGCCAGCCCCCGCTGACGCCACCACGCCGGAGGCGAAGCAGCCCAGCGCCGCCAAGGCGGCGGTCGACAAAGCCCCTGCCGCCAAGCCAGCCGCTGAGAAACCGGCCCCGAAGCCGCCGGCCCCGGAGGACCAGCCCTTCGCCACCTTCGTGCCCGGGCTGCTGATCCCCGCCCTCCAGAAGGAGATCAGCGCCTATGGCGGCCCCAGCTGCAGCATCAGCCTGGAACAGGGGCCGATGCCGGTGGTGGGCAGCCCCTGCTGGATGGTGGTGGGCCAGCTGGAGGGGGGCCGCCGCTTCTGGCTGTGCTTCACCCAGGAGGCCATCAGCTCCGCCAAAACCATTGCCCTGGCCGAAACCGGCGCCGAACCAAGTCTGCTGGAGTCGTTCCTGATCGACGAGAAGAAAACCACCCTGGCCCTGCTGGTGTCGCGCCTGGTGCAGCGCCTGAACGGCCAGAAGTGGCTGGGGGCCAACTGAGCCAACGCGGTTACAGGGGGGCTGACGAGGACCGCCACCCCCCAGGGGCCGCCTACGATGCAAGGCCTAGTCCGCCCGATGCCACCGATGGTGCCTCCCACCGCCGTTGCCACGCCCGACGCACCGGCGATCAAGGACCCGGTGAAGGACACGATCCTGACGCCGCGGTTCTACACCACGGATTTCGAGGCCATGGCCGCCATGGACCTCAGCCCCAATGCGGTGGAGCTGGAGGCCATCTGCGAGGAGTTCCGCAAGGACTACAACCGCCACCACTTCGTCCGCAACGAGGAGTTCGAAGGGGCCGCCGACAAACTCGACCCGGAAACCCGCAAGGTGTTCATCGAGTTTCTCGAGCAGAGCTGCACCTCCGAGTTCTCCGGCTTCCTGCTCTACAAGGAGCTGAGCCGTCGCATCAAAACCAAGAACCCGCTGCTGGCGGAGTGTTTCGCCCACATGGCCCGCGATGAGGCCCGCCACGCCGGCTTCCTCAACAAGGCCATGAGCGATTTCGGGCTGCAGCTCGACCTCGGCTTCCTCACCGCCAACAAGGCCTACACCTACTTCAAGCCCGAATACATCTTCTACGCCACCTATCTGAGCGAGAAGATCGGCTACTGGCGCTACATCGCCATCTACCGCCACCTCGAGAAGAACCCCGACAGCAAGATCTTCCCGATCTTCAACTTCTTCGAGAACTGGTGCCAGGACGAGAACCGCCACGGCGACTTCTTCGATGCCCTGATGAAGGCCCAGCCCAAGAGCGTCACCGGCCTGCGGGCACGCCTGTGGTGCCGCTTCTTCCTGCTGGCCGTGTTCGCCACCATGTACGTGCGCGACGTGGCCCGCAAGGAGTTCTATGAGGCCCTCGGTCTCGATGCCCGCGAGTACGACAAGTACGTGATCGCCAAGACCAACGAAACCTCGGCCCGGGTGTTCCCCGTGGTGCTCAACGTGGAGCATCCGAAGTTCTACACGCGGCTCGAGCGCCTGGTGCGCAACAACAACCAGCTCAGCGCCACCGACCAGGGCGGCGCCCCGGCCCCGGTGAAGCTGCTGCGCAAGCTGCCCTTCTGGGCCGCCAACGCCGCCGAGATGGCCAAGCTGTTCCTGATGAGCCCCATCCGCAGCGAACGGTTCCAACCGGCCGTGCGCTGAGTCGCGCGTGACCCTGACAGCCCCCCTGCAGAGCCTGCTCAACGGCCCCCTCGACCAGCGCTGGGCCCCACGGCTCGAAAGCCTGCTGGGGATCGGCACCGCAGCCGGCGCCGACCTGGTGGAGGTGTTCCTGGAGCGCACCGACCACCTCGGAGTGCTGGCGGAGCAGGACACGATCACCAGCGTGACCCCAGCCTTCGGCATGGGGGCCGGGATCCGCGTGTTCCGCGGCCACCGCGATGGCTTCGTGAGCACCAACGACCTCAGCGAAGCGGGCCTGCAACGGGCCCTCGAGCAGGCCCTGGGCATGCTCGGCCTGCAGCTGGGGGCCCTCAGCCGCAGCGCCTTTGCAGGGCTGCCGGCCCTCAACGACTTCGCCGCCAGCAAGGGTGATTGGCTGCAGCGCAGCCCCGAACTGCAGGAGGCCACCCAGGCCCTGCTGGGGGGCACCCAGCAGCTGCAGCGCCGCGGCGCCCACCTGCAGGTGCGCCGCGGCAGCTATGCGCGCGATTGGCAGGAGGTGCTGGTGGCCGCCAGCGATGGCACCTTCGGCCGCGACATCCGCCTGCACCAATCGGTGGGGCTGAATGTGCTGGCGGCGGATGGCGACCACCGGGCCGGCGTGGGCCGCCGCTACGGCAGCGCCGATCGCCCCGATGACCTGCGCAGCTGGGATGCCCAGCAATCGGCCCAGGAGGTGTGCGACAGCGCCGCCGCCATGCTCTACGCCGACTACGTGGAGGCGGGGCAGATGCCGGCGGTGCTGGCCAACCGCTTCGGCGGGGTGATCTTCCATGAGGCCTGCGGCCACCTGCTGGAAACCACCCAGGTGGAGCGGGGCACCACCCCCTTCGCCGAGCGGGTGGGTGAGCCGATCGCCCACAGCGCCGTCACCGCCATCGATGAGGGCCTCACCAGCGGTGCCTTCGGCTCCCTGAGCATGGATGACGAGGGCATGGAGGCCCAGCGCACCGTGCTGATCGAAAACGGGGTGCTCAAGCGCTTCATCAGCGACCGGGCCGGGGAGCTGCGCACGGGCCATGCCCGCACCGGCAGCGGCCGCCGCCAGAGCCACTCCTTCGCGGCCGCCAGCCGCATGCGCAACACCTACATCGCCGCCGGCACCCACACGCCGGAGCAGCTGATCGGCTCCGTGGATCGGGGGCTCTACTGCAAATCCATGGGGGGCGGCAGCGTCGGCCCCACGGGCCAGTTCAACTTCGCCGTGGAGGAGGGCTACCTGATCGAAAACGGCGCCCTCACCAAACCGGTGAAGGGGGCCACCCTGATCGGCGAAGCCAAGGAGGTGATGCCCCGCATCTCCATGTGCGCCAACGACCTGGAACTGGCGGCCGGCTTCTGCGGCTCCGTCAGCGGCAGCATTTTTGTCACCGTCGGCCAGCCCCACATCAAGGTGGATTCGATCACCGTGGGGGGCCGCTGACCATGGCCAGCCTCGACGCCGACCAGCTGGGCCAGACCCTCGCGCGCCTGGCGGCGGCCAACGGCATCCGCCAGTGGGACCTGGGGGCCGCCTGCAGCAGCGACACCTCGGTTCAGGTGGACCGCGGTGAGCCCAAGCAGCTCAAGGGGGCCCAGCGCAGCTCCATCACCGTGCGCGTCTGGAACGGCGACGGACTGGTGGGCACCACCAGCACCTCCGACCTGTCGGAATCAGGCCTGGAGCGCGCCCTCAGTGGCGCCCATGCCGCCAGTGCCTTCGGCAACCCCGACGACACCCCGGCCTTCTCCCCCCTGGCCGCGGCACCCGTGGCGACCCTGGACCAACCCCTGCATGAGCCCCAGGGCATCCTGCAGCTGCTCACCACCCTCAAGGATGCGGAACAGCAGCTGCTGGGCCGCCACAGCGCCATCGGCACCGTGCCCTACAACGGCCTGGCGGAGCGCAGCAGCGAACGGCTTTACCTCAACAGCGACGGGGCCCGCCGCCAGCAGCGGCTCACCACCGCCAGCGTCTACCTCTACGCCCGCGCCGAGGAGACCGGCCGTAAACCTCGCAGCGCCGGAGCCATGCGGCTGGCCTACGGCGCCAGCGACCTCGACGTTGCCGGCTGCATCGACGAAGCGGCGGAACGCACCATCAGCCACCTCGACTACGCCCCAATCGAAACCGGCCACTACACCTGCGTGTTCAGCCCCGAGGCCTTCCTCGATCTGATCGGCGCCTTCAGCAGCCTGTTCAATGCCCGGGCCGTGCTCGATGGGGTGAGCCTCAGCAACCGCGATTCCCTGGGCCAGACCCTGGCGGTGCCCTTCCTCGACCTCCACGACAACGGCCTGCACCCGGGCAACATCGGCGCCTCCGCCTTCGACGGCGAAGGCACCCCCACCCGGCGGCTGGCGTTGTTGGAGGGTGGCGTGATCCGCCACTTCCTGCATTCGGAGGCCACAGCCCGGGCCTTCGGCGTTGAGCCCACCGGCCACGCCGGCCTCGGGGCCAAGGTGTCGGTGGGTCCCGACTGGTTCGAGATCGGCCCCACCCCCGGCAGCGGCGGCGGCCAGGCGGGCCTCAACCGCTTCGGGGCCGATCAGCCCCTGGTGTGGATCGATTCCCTCTCGGCCCTGCATGCGGGTGTGAAGGCCAGCCAGGGCTCCTTCTCCCTGCCCTTCGATGGCTGGCTCGTGCGGGGCGGGGAGTGCCGCTCCATCGAAGCGGCCACCGTGGCCGGCGACATCCGCCAGGTGCTGCAGGGCATCGTGGGGTTCGAAGGGGAAGCCAAGATCACCCCCGACGGCCTCTGCCCGCTGGTGTGGGTGGACGGGCTCTCGATCACCGGCGAAGCCTGATCCGGCGATGAAGGTGCTGTTCTGGGGCACACCGGCCTACGCGGTGCCGAGCCTGAATGCGCTGGTGGCGGCCGGGCACCAGCTGGTGGGGGTGGTGACCCAGCCGGATCGGCGCCGGGGCCGCGGCAAGGCCCTGGTGCCATCGCCCGTGAAGGCCCGGGCCCTGGAGCTGGGGGTGCCGGTGTTCTGCCCCGAGCGCATCCGCCGTGATGCCCATTGCCAACGGCAGCTCGCCGACCTCGGGGCCGACGTCTCCGTGGTGGTGGCCTTCGGGCAGATCCTGCCGCCGGAGGTGCTGGCGCAGCCGCCCCTCGGATGCTGGAACGGCCATGGATCCCTGCTGCCCCGCTGGCGCGGCGCCGGGCCGATCCAGTGGTGCCTGCTGGAGGGGGATGCCGAAACCGGCGTGGGGGTGATGGCCATGGAGGCGGGCCTCGACACCGGGCCGGTGCTGCTGGAGCGGACGATCGCCATCGGGCTGCTGGAGAACGCCCAGCAGTTGGGGGCTCGGCTGGCCCAACTCACCGCCGACCTCCTGGTGGAGGCCCTGCCCCGCATTGAGGCGGCGGGGCCCGGCCCCGAGGCGGAGCGGCTCGCACGCCTGGGGGTGCGCCCCCAGACCAGCGAGGGCCTCACCACCGCCCGCATGCTGGAGAAGGCGGATTTCCAGATCGACTGGAGCCAATCGGCCCTGGCGATCCACCGCCGGGTGATGGGGCTCTACCCCGGCGCCACCAGCGGCTGGCGGGGTAAACGGCTGAAGCTGCTGGCCACCGAACCGCTGGTGCAGCGGCTGGCGGCCCAGCTCAGCCCGGAGGCCACGGCCCTGCTGCAGCCCCCCGAGGAGCCGGGGGCGCACCCGGCGGGCACGGTGCTGCGGGTGGTGCCCAACGTGGGGCTGGTGGTGGCCACCGGCGGCTGTCCGCTGTTGCTGCGGGCGGCGCAACTGGAGGGCAAGGGGCCAGCCGCCGGCGGCCCGCTGCTGCAACAACTGCAGGCCAGCCCCGGGGATCGGCTGGGTTAGCGGCCGCTGCGGGGCCGGGCGGACGGGGAGGAGGAGGAGCGGGCCGCGGGGCGACCGGCTGAGGCCCGGCCGGAGGGTGCCCCGCCGCGGCGCGCCCCGGCACCGCCGCGGTCGCTCCCGCCACGGCCAGAGCGGCCACCACCACCACCGCCACCGCCGCGGCCACGGCCACCGCTGAGGTCGAGGGGTGGTGCCGAGAGCACCGTGGGCTCGAAGCCCGGGATCTCCTGGCGGGGCAGCGGGTTGCCGATCAGCCGCTCGATCGCCCGCAGCAGCTCATGCTCCTCCGCCGCCACCAGCGACACCGCATGGCCGTTGTGGCCGGCCCGGCCGGTGCGGCCGATGCGGTGCACGTAGTCCTCGGCCTGGTTGGGCAGGTCCAGATTCACCACGTGGGGCAGCTGGTGGATGTCAATCCCCCGGGCGGCGATGTCGGTGGCCACCAGCACCCGCACCTCCCCCGCCTTGAACCCCGACAGGGCGCGGGTGCGGGCCCCCTGGCTCTTGTTGCCATGGATGGCCGCCGCCTCCATGCCCTCCTGGCTGAGGCGCTCGGCGATGCGGTTGGCGCCGTGCTTGGTGCGGGAAAACACCAGCACCTGCTGCCAGTCGTTGCTGCGGATCAGATGGCACAGCAGCTCGGGCTTGCGGGCCATGTCGCAGGGGTGGAGCACATGCTCCACGGTGGTGGCGGTGCGGTTCTCAGGGGTGGCCTGCAGCTGCACCGGGTTGTGCAGCAGGCCGGTGGCCAACTTCTTGATCGAAGCCTCGAAGGTGGCGGAGAACAGCAGGTTCTGCCGGCGGGCCGGCAACAGCGCCAGGATTTTCTGGATGTCGCGGATGAAGCCCATATCGAGCATGCGGTCGGCCTCATCCAGCACCAGGATCTCCACCCGGTCGAGCTTCACCGCGTTCTGCTGGGCCAGGTCCATCAGCCGGCCCGGGGTGGCCACCAGCACGTCGGCGCCGCGCCGCAGCCGCATCATCTGGGGATTGATCTTGACGCCGCCGAACACCACATCGGAGCGCAGATCGAGGTGGCGGGAATAGGCCGCCACGTTCTCACCCACCTGGGCCGCCAGCTCGCGGGTGGGGGTGAGCACCAGGGCCCGCACGATGTTGTTGCGGGCGTGGGGGCCGTGGCGCAGCCGCTCCAGCATCGGCAGGGTGAAGCCGGCGGTTTTGCCGGTGCCCGTCTGGGCGGCGGCCATCACATCGCGGCCCGCCAGCACCGCCGGGATGCACTGCTGCTGGATGGGCGAGGGGGCGGTGTAGCCCTTGTCCAGCACCGCCTGCACGATCGGCCGGCCCAGGCCGAGGGCCGCAAAGGGGGAGCTGCTCAGCGCCGCATCCGCGGACAGGGTTGACGGCGAAATGGCAGGGGCCCCGCAGATCCCCTCACCCTACGGGTCCCGCGGCGGCGGGCCCATGGGGGCTGTTTCCGTGTACAACTGCCGCGCCTGCTCCAGGGTGGCCGCCAGCTCCCCATCGTTGAGGTGGCAGGCCTCGGGCCAGTGCTGCCCCAGCCAGACCCGCAGGGCGGCGGGGTCGTTGTTCTGGAAGAACCCCTCCTGGGCCGCCAACACCCGGAATTTCAGAAACTCCAGCAGCCGTGCCCGCAGCCGCGCCGGCTGCAGCAGCAGGCAGCGGCGCGGATCCACCCCCAGCGCGAAGCGCTCCCCAGGGAGCACCGGCCCCAGGGGCGGCGCCAATAGCTCCAGCAGGCCCTCCGGCTGCAGGTGTGCCCGCTTCGTTTCGGGATGGGGGTAGTAGATCAGCGCCGGCACGGAAACGGCTGGCGCAGCGGCGCGGCGCAGCCGGCAGCGCCAGAAGGAAAAGGTTTCCGGGGGATGGCGGTCAGTCCAGCGCAGCTGCTCGACGTGGTGATCCGGTTCCCGCAGCCGCCAGCGCCCGCCGCGGAAGACCAGGTTGAGGGTGGCCGGTTCAAAGGGGCTGAGGTCGATGCCGGCGGCGGTGAAGTGGGGGGTCTGCAGCGCGATGGTGCCGGCGGGATAGGGGCTGTCCGCGGCGCGGCCGGAGGCCACCCCATGGCCCGCCACCAACTCCCCCTCCCACCAGCGCAGCCCTTCAGCCATGGGCGGGGTGCTCCGCAGCGTCACGGGCACTGTGGTGGTCGCAGCGCTCGCAGGGGCCCTCCGGCAGCACCGCACAGCGCAGCAGGGGGGAGCGGGCGTTGAAGCGGCAGCTGGGGTCGCCGATCACCCAGCGCCCCTGCCACCAGCGGGCATCGGCGGGCTGGCGCTGGGGTTTCACCTGCAGGGCCACGCTGCTGAGCTCGTAGCGGCCGCCGCGCAACTGGTAGCGGTGGTGGCGCTGCAACACCAGAAAGCTGCGGTTGTCCACCACCAGCCAGCGCCCCGGCTGCGGCACCTCCTCCAGCTCCAGCCACTCCAGCAGCCGATCGCTGCCGGCCTGTCGCAGTTCCACGCGCATGGCCTAGGGGCTCACCTCCTCCGGCTGGGCCTCCGCGTTGCGGCTGGAGAACCCCCAGGCGAACAGCAGCCCCACCAGCGCCAGCAGGGCCCACTCCGGCGGCACCAGCTGCGGCGCCCCCAGGCGCAACAGCAGCCGGATGCCCACCAGCCCCACCGCCAGATAGCCCGCCGCCTCCAGATGCCGGAACTGATCCAGCCAGCGGATGAACAGGGCTGCTGTGAACCGCAGCGCCACCACCCCGATCACCCCACCGGCCATCACCAGCCAGAGGTTGTCGCTCACCGCCACGGCGGCGGCCACGCTGTCCAGCGAAAAGGCCAGGTCGGTGAGGGCCAGGGTGGCCACCACTGACCCCAGGCCCTTGGCCTGCAGGCCAGGTGCCGCAGGGGCCTCGGCGCCGTCGGCCTCACCACTGGCCGGAGCCCCGCCCCCCCCGCTGGCCGCAAACCAGCGCTGCTGCAGGTTGCTCAGGCACAACCAGAGCAGGTAGGCGGCCGCCAGCAGCTGCAGCGGCCAGAAATCCAGCACCCAGCGGGCGGCGGCGATCAACAGCAAACGAAACAGCAGGGCCAGGCCCAGGCCCAGGTTGAGGGCCTGCCCCTGCTGGCGCGGGTCCTTCAGCTGGCGGGAGAGGGCCGCCAGGGCAATGGCGTTGTCGGCGGAGAGCACCGCCTCCAGGGCCACCAGCAGCGGCAGCAGCAGCAGCAACTCCCCCCACTGATCCGCCGATTCGATCAGGGGTGAGAGAGAAGGAATCGACTCCGCTTCCATGCCGCCGTGCAGAGCCAGACCAGACGCGGCAGTGTAGAAACCCCCACGCGATTCCCCCGGCCATGCAGAGCACCCCGCTGCTGAAGGCGCGGCTGGTCCACGCCGAGCCCGGCAGCCGGGTGGTGGAGGTGAGCGCCTGGCGGGGGGAGCAGTGCCTGGGCAGCTGCCTCGGGGAGGCGGCCGATGCGGAGCAGGCGGAGCAACGGGCCCGCCAACGGCTGCAGGGGCTCCTGGAGGCAACGCCAGCGGCCCCGGCCCTGAAGCAACCGCAACCGCCAACGGAAACCGCACCGGAGCAGCCCCAGCCCGTGGCCCCGCCACCGGTCGCAGCCCCGGTCCCACCACCAGCCGCAGCCCCGGCCCCCCGGGCCAGCCTGGTGCGCCACGGCGGCGCCACCCCCAGCCTGCCCAAGGTTCCCCCCAGCAGCCACACCGCCGCCGGTGATCCCGCCCCCGTGGCACCCCAGGAGCCCCAGGCGGACCCCGACGACTGGAGCGAGGAGCTGGCGGAGCTGGACATCCAGCTGCAGCGCATCGGCTGGGACCGCAGCCAGGAGGGGCAGTACCTGGAGCGCTGCTTCGGCCACCCCAGCCGCAGCCGCATCACCAGCTACGCCGACCTGGTGAGCTACCTGCGGGGGCTGCGGACCCTGCCGGTGGGGGCCACCCCCGCCAACGCCGCCGTGCCCCTGCGCCGCAGCGAACTCCTGCAGCAGAGCGATCAGCTGCTGCAGTCGCTGCGCTGGGAGGCGGCCCAGGGGCGCGATCTGCTGGAGCAACACTTCCAGCTCAGCAGCCGTCAGCAGCTCAACGATGAGCAGCTGCTGCAGTTCAACATGCTGCTGGAGGGGGAACTCATCCAGGCCGGCAGTGGGCAGCCAGCAGCTGCGCCCCCAGGCTGAGCTGCTCCTGGCCGGCGTAGGCCTCCTCCTCCAGGATCCGCTCCCGGGCCGACGCCTTGGCGTAGAGCGGCTCCGCCAGGTGGCGGCGGGCACGGTCATCCAGTTGCCGCGGCAGGCCCAGCGGCTGCGGCTGGGCCCGCAGCCCACCCCCCCGGCAGCTCTGGGCCACATGGATGCTCTCGTGATTCAGCACCCGGGCGAATTCGGCACTGCCCTTGCCGGGCACATCGGGGCGGATGCGCAATTCAGCGCGGCGGGGGTTCCATTCACCGGCGGCGCCGCCCTTGCGGGGCTGCTCCAGCAGCACCACCACACCGCGGGCTTCGAGGCTGGCCAGCAGCGTGCGGATGGCGCCCTGCTCGCGTTCGAACCGCGGTGGGTGGCGCAACAGCTGTTTCACCTGCTCCAGGTTGAGCGGTGGATCGCCAGCGCGGCGCTTGTACACATAGCGGTTGCCCCCATCCGGTAGGCGCTCCACCCGCGGCAACCACTGGCGATCCGCCTGCTCCAGCTGCACCAGCAACGCCGCCTGGGTGGCGCTGTCCAGCTGGGTCTGGGGCGGGAGGGGCGGTGGGGTGGGGCCGCTGGGGGCGGCACGGGCCACGGGGGCCGACTCACCGGCGCCGGAGCGCTGCTCCTGCCAGTGGCTCAACAGCCCACCCCCCAGCAGCAGCAGCCCCGCCACCAGGGCGGCGGGCAACGGCGGTGGCGGTGATCCCGGGCTGCGCATGCCCCGATTCTGGAGACCACTGCCCCATGCGGCAGTTGTCAGGATGGGCGGCTGTGCACGATCGCCCCATGCCCCTCACCGCCCTGGTGCGTCAACTGCAGCAGGCGCCGCTCACCGGCGAGCTGCTGCAGCGCAGCCGGCGGCAGGAGCGGCTGCGGCTCAGTGGGGCCAGCCGCGCGGCCCGGGCCCTGGTGAGCAGCGCCCTGGCGGGCAGCACCGACGCACCGCTGCTGGTGGTGGTACCCACCCTGGAGGAGGCGGGCCGCTGGGCGGCGCTGCTGGAGCTGATGGGCTGGGGCAGTGCCCAGCTCTATCCCACCAGCGAAGGCAGCCCCTACGAGCCCTTTGACCCCACCAGCGAAATCACCTGGGGGCAGCTGCAGGTGCTCAGCGAACTGCTGGATGGCGGGGCGCGCACGGCGATCGTGGCCACGGAGCGGGCCCTGCAGCCCCACCTGCCGCCGCCGCCGGCCCTGCGGGAGCAGTGCCTGAGCCTGCGCCGCGGCGACACGGTGGACTTGGAGGAGCTCGCCGCCACCCTCACCCGCCTCGGCTACGAGCGGGTCACCAGCATCGAGCAGGAGGGCAGCTGGAGCCGCCGCGGCGACATCGTGGATGTGTATCCGGTGAGCGCCGAACTGCCGGTGCGGCTGGAGTTCTTCGGGGAGGAGCTGGAGAAGCTGCGGGAATTCGACCCCGCCAGCCAGCGCTCCCTCGATCCGATCGAGCTGGTGCGGCTCACCCCCAGCGGCTATGGCCCGCTGATCGCGGCGGCCCTGCGCGATGCCATGCCCGATGGGCTCGACCAGCTGCTCAGCCCCGAGGCCTGCGAACAGCTGCTGGAGGGGGGCACGCCGGAGGGGTTGCGGCGGCTGATGGGGCTGGCCTGGGGAAGCCCCGCCAGCCTGCTCGATTATCTGCCGGAGGCCACCCTGGTGGCGGTGGATGAGCGGCGCCACTGCCTCTCCCATGGCCAGCAATGGCTCGACCACGCCGTGGAGCACCACGGGGAGGTGAGCGCCGAACTGGGGCTGGAGCTGCCCACCCTGCACCGCAGCCCCCAGGAGGCCCTGGCAGCCCTCGAGCGCTTCGGCGGCTTCGACCTGGCGGAACTGCACGAGAGCGATAACCACCCCAACGGCTTCGACCTGGCCAGCCGGCCGGTGCCCGCCTACCCCAACCAGTTCGGCAAGTTGGCGGAGCTGGTGAAGGGGTTCCAGGCGGAGCGGGCCCGGGTGTGGTTGCTCTCGGCCCAGCCCAGCCGCGCCGTGGCCCTGCTGGAGGAGCACGACTGCATCACCCGCTTCGTGCCCAACGCCGCCGATTGGGCCTCGATCGAGCGGCTGATCGAGCAGAACACCCCCGTGGCCCTCAAGACCCGGGGCACCGCCGAGCTGGAGGGGCTGCAGCTGCCGGCCTGGAGGCTGGCGCTGATCACCGACCGGGAATTCTTCGGCCAGCACTCCCTGGCCGCCACCGGCTATGTGCGCCGCCGCCGCAAGGCCGCCAGCCGCACGGTGGACCCCAACAAGATGCGGCCCGGCGACTTCGTGGTGCACCGCAACCACGGCATCGGCAAGTTTCTGAAGCTGGAGAAGCTCGCCATCAGCGGCGAGTCCCGCGACTACCTGGTGGTGCAATACGCCGACGGCCTGCTGCGGGTGGCCGCCGACCAGCTGGGCAGCCTGGGGCGCTACCGCGCCACCAGCGAACAGGCTCCCGAGCTCAACCGCATGGGCGGCACCGCCTGGAGCAAGGCCAAGGAGCGGGCCCGCAAGGCCGTGCGCAAGGTGGCCCTCGACCTGGTGAAGCTCTACGCCGAGCGCCACCAGGCCGCCGGCTTCCCCTTCCCCCCCGATGGCCCCTGGCAGAACGAACTGGAGGATTCGTTCCCCTACGAACCCACCCCCGATCAGCTCAAGGCCATCGGTGAGGTGAAGCGCGACATGGAGCAACCCCAGCCCATGGATCGGCTGGTGTGCGGCGATGTGGGCTTCGGCAAAACGGAAGTGGCCATCCGCGCCATCTTCAAGGCGGTCACCGCCGGCAAGCAGGTGGCGATGCTGGCCCCCACCACCGTGCTGGCGCAGCAGCACTGGCGCTCGCTCTCGGAGCGGTTCGCCCCCTATCCGATCAAGGTGAGCCTGCTCAACCGCTTCCGCACCGCCGGCGAACGCAAGGCCATCCAGGAGGGGCTCACCGCCGGCACCGTGGATGTGGTGGTGGGCACCCACCAACTGCTGGGCAAGGGCACCAGCTTCAAGCAGCTGGGGCTGCTGGTGGTGGATGAGGAGCAGCGCTTCGGCGTCAACCAGAAGGAAAAGATCAAGGCCCTGCGCAAGGACGTTGACGTGCTCACCCTGTCGGCGACCCCGATCCCCCGCACCCTCTACATGAGCCTCTCCGGGGTGCGGGAGATGAGCCTGATCACCACGCCGCCGCCGCTGCGCCGGCCGATCAAGACCCACCTCACCGCCCTCGATGAGGAGGCGGTGCGCAGCGCCATCCGCCAGGAGCTGGACCGGGGCGGCCAGATCTTCTACGTGGTGCCGCGGGTGGAGGGGATCGAGGAGGTGGCCGAGGGGCTGCGGCAGATGATCCCGGGCCTGCGGCTGCTGGTGGCCCACGGCCAGATGGCCGAGGGGGAACTGGAGAGCGCCATGGTGGCCTTCAACGCCGGCGAAGCCGACCTGATGCTCTGCACCACGATCGTGGAGAGCGGCCTCGACATCCCACGGGTGAACACGATCCTGATCGAGGACGCCCACCGCTTCGGCCTGGCCCAGCTGTACCAGCTGCGGGGGCGCGTCGGCCGCAGTGGCATCCAGGCCCACGCCTGGCTCTTCTACCCCGGGGATGCCTCCCTGAGCGAGGCGGCCCGGCAGCGGCTGCGGGCGATCCAGGAATTCGCCCAGCTGGGCAGTGGCTACCAGCTGGCCATGCGCGACATGGAGATCCGCGGCGTCGGCAACCTGCTGGGGGTGGAGCAGAGCGGCCAGATGGAGGCCATCGGCTTCGACCTCTACATGGAGATGCTGCAGGAATCGCTCGCGGAGATCCAGGGCCAGGACATCCCCGCGGTGGACGACACCCAGATCGACCTGCCGATCACCGCCTTCATCCCCGGCGACTGGATCGCCGACAACGACGAGAAGATGGCCGCCTACCGGGCCGCGGCCGACTGCGGCAGCCCGGAGAGCCTGCTGCAGCTGGCGGCGGACTGGGTGGACCGCTACGGCGCCATGCCGGCGCCGGTGATCTCGCTGCTGCAGCTGATGGAACTCAAACTGCTCGCCAAGCGCTGCGGCTTCTCGCGCATCAAGCCGGAGAAGCCCAACATCGCCCTGGAAACCCCCATGGAGGAGCCGGCGTTCCGGCTGCTGCGCCAGGGCCTGCCGCAGCACCTGCATGGCCGCCTGGTGTATCAGGCCGGGGCCGGCAGCACCGCCAAGGTGCTGGCCCGGGGGCTGGGGGTGCTGCCGATGGAGAAGCAGGTGGAGGAGCTGATGGGCTGGCTGAAACAGATGGCCGAACAGATCCCCGGCGCCGATGGGCTCACCGACGGCCAGCGCAACGCCCTGCAGAGCGCCCAGAACGAGGCGGTGCTGGCGGTTTAAAACCCGCAAACATCCGTTACAATTCTGAGAAGTTCTGTAACGGCCGCCATGGCAGCTGGGCTGGGTGACGTGATCGACCTGGGCACCGACATGGTGTCGGGCCTCGCAGCCGGCGGCTTCGGCGGCCTGAGCCTGGTGTCAGCCGTGGTGGCCCTGGCCGGCCTGGGCATCGTGGCCCTGCTCCAGGAAGACACCGGCAACGACGACGACGACTCCACCCCGGGCGGCGGCCTGATGCAGCCCGTGGGCTCCGCCGCCTGAGGGCCTCAGTTCCCCGATCCTGAGCTGTCTGAACCTGGCGTCAACGCCGACGGCACGTTGGCGCTGTTGGGGTTGTAGAGCTTGGCCTTGGTGACTGTGCCAGCGGCCCGCACCTGCTTCACCAGGGTCGATTCCGCCACCCGATACTGGCTGTCGCGCTTGGTGCCCAGGTCCTCCAGCCGCAGGCTCTGGGCTTCGGTGGCACTCAGCCGCGCCCGCACATCGGGGTCGATGCCGTGCTTGTGGATGTCGCGGCCATTGGGGGTGAGGTATTTGGCGATGGTCACGGTCATGCCGGAGCCATCGGAGAGGCTGCGCACCGATTGCACCAGCCCCTTGCCGAAGGTCTTCTCCCCCACCACCACGGCACGGTGGTTGTCCTGCAGGGCACCCGAGAGGATCTCACTGGCGCTGGCGGAGCCCTCGTTCACCAGCACCACCAAGGGCCGCTGGGTGAGGGCGCGGCCATTGGCGCGCTTGATGTCCTGGATGCCGTCGCGGGTCTTGGTGGAGACGATCACCCCCTCATCCAGCCACTGGCGGGCGATGGCGATGCTGGCCATCAGCAGGCCACCGGGGTTGCTGCGCAGGTCGAGCACGTAGCCCTGCACGTCCTTGCCCTCCAGGTCCTTGAGGGCCGCGGCCATGTCCTTGGCGGCGTTGGCGTTGAACTGCTTCAGGCGGATGTAGCCGATGCGGCTGCCGTTGGGGCCCGGGTTCACGCGGCTGTCCACGGCGTGCAGCTCGATGCGCTCCCGCACCAGGGCCGTGTCCACCACCTTGCCGGAGCGGCGCAGCTGCAGCTTCACGCTGGTGCCGGCCTGGCCGCGGATCAGTTTCACCGCATCCTCGGTGGACATGCCCTTGGTGGCCTTGCCGTCGATCGTCACGATCACGTCCTTGGGCTGCACCCCGGCGCGGGAAGCGGGTGAGCCCTCGATCGGGCTCACCACCACCAGCTCTTTGGTGTCCTTATCCAGGCTCAGCTGGATGCCCACCCCGGAGAGTTCCCCCGAGGTGTCGATCTGCATCTCCTTGAACTCGCGCGGGTCCAGGAAGCGGGTGTAGGGGTCATCGAGGCTGGCGAGCATGCCGCGGATGGCCTCGTAGCTCTCCTTGGTGCTGCCGTAACTCTTGGAGAGCACCTGGCGCCGCAGGGCGCGCCAACGCTCCGGCGTGTACTTGCCGTTGATGTCGAGGTAGTCGCGGAAGACGATCTGCCAGGTCTGGTCGATCACCTCCTTGGGGCTGTCGCTGATCAGCGAGGCCGCACTGGGGGCCAGCAGCGGCGGCAGGGCGATGGCCCCCAGGGCCCCAGCACCCACCAGGATCACCAATCCCTTGCGGCGAACCCCGGCACCAGCCTTGCCCATTCCGTGAGCCCCCAAGCTCTGGATGTGCTCTCAAACTAGCTCCCGATTCGGGGGCCACAGGTCCGGGAAAACCGCAGAAAAACGTCGGCTCCCCCCGCTTCCCATCAGGGGTCGAACCAGCGGCCGTCCTCCTGGATCAGGGCGATCAGAGCCTCAACCCCCTCCGCCTCCGGCACACGGCGGATCTCCTCGCGGCCGCGGTAGAGGGAGATCACCCCTGGGGTTTTACCCACGTAGCCGTAATCGGCGTCAGCCATCTCCCCCGGGCCATTGACGATGCAGCCCATCACGGCGATGTCGAGGCCGGTGAGGTGGGCCGTGGCGCTGCGCACCTTGTGCAGCACCTCCTCCAGGTTGAACAGGGTGCGGCCACAGCTGGGGCAGCTCACGTACTCCACCATGGTTTTGCGGAGCCCCAGGGCTTGGAGAATCGAATAGCAAACGGGGATCTCCTTCTCCGGCGCCTCCGTGAGGGAGACGCGGATGGTGTCCCCCAGGCCCTCCGACAGCAGGGTGGCGATGCCGGCGGTGCTCTTGATGCGGCCGTAATCGCCGTCGCCCGCCTCGGTCACCCCCAGGTGCAAGGGGTAGTGGAAGCCCTCCGCATCCATGCGGTCGGCCATCATCCGGTAGGCCGCCAGCATCACCGGCGCCCGCGACGCCTTCATCGAAATCACGATGTTGTGGAAGTCGAGGCGATCGCAGATGCGAATGAATTCCAGGGCGCTCTCCACCATCCCCAGGGGGGTGTCGCCGTAGCGGAACAGCATCCGCTCCGCTAGGGAGCCGTGGTTCACACCGATGCGCAGGGCCTTGTCCTGTTGCTTGAGCAGCTGCACCAGCGGCTCAAAGGTGTCGGTGATGCGGTCGCCGATGGCGGCGATCTCCGCATCGCTGAACTCGGTGCGGTTGGGGTCGGGCTTGTCGAACACGAACAGGCCCGGATTGATGCGCACCTTGTCGACGTGCTGCGCCACCTCCAGGGCGATCTTCATGCCGTTGTGGTGCACGTCCGCCACCAGGGGCACCGGTTGGTAGCTGCTCTCCAGGCGCTGGCGGATCTCCCCCATGGCCTTGGCGTGGGCCAGGGAGGGCACGGTGACCCGCACGATTTCGCAGCCCGCCTCGTGCAGGCGGCGGATGCCGGCGGTGGCCCCCTCGATGTCGAGGGTGTCCTCGTTGATCATCGACTGCACCACCACCGGGTGCTCACTGCCGATGGCGATGGCGCCCACCCGCACGCTGCGGGTGGCCCGGCGCCGGATCACGGTGTCGTAGCGCGGGTTGGGCACCGCCTCAGGGGCCGAAACGGAAGCCAGCGAGGCAGTCATGGCAGCAGCGAACCGGGGGACGGGGCGTTGTGGCGCAAGCCTGTCACAGCGGGGCGGGCAATGGGGTCAGCCGCTCCCGCACCCGCCGCAGGTCGTCGAGGGTGAGGGCCCGGGGGGAGCCGGGCCGCTCGGAGGGGTTCCGCAGCAGATAGGAGGGGTGCAGGATCGGCATCAGCCAACGCTCCCCCCAGGGGCGCCACTGCCCCCGCAGGCCGGTGATGCCCCCGCGGATCCCCAGCACCCCCTGCAGGGCGGTGGCCCCCACCAGCAGCACCAGCGGCGGATCCACCAGGGCGATCTGTTGCTCCAGCCAGGGGCGGCAGGCCGCCAACTCCGCCGCCGTGGGCTTGCGGTTGCCGGGGGGGCGGCACTTCACCACATTGCAGATGTAGGCCTCCGTGGCGACATCGATGCCGGCGGCCGCTAGCAGGCGATCCAGCAACTGGCCGGAGCGCCCCACGAACGGCTGCCCCTGGGCATCCTCCTGGGCGCCGGGGGCCTCGCCGATCACCAGCAGCCGCGCCCGGGGGTTGCCTCGGCTCACCACCACCCGCTGGCGCCCAGCCGCCAGGCCGCAGCGGTGGCAGGCGGCGCAGGCGAGGGCCAGCTGCTCGTGGGCCAGGGCCATGGGGCCGGGGGTGCCCCGGAGGGGCCATGGGGGGTCGCGATCCTATGGAGCGGGGGCCAGCAGCAGCAGCCCGTTGCCCTCCGGATCCAGCAGCCAGGCCTCCTGGCCGAAGGCCTCCTGGCGGCTGGGCTCCAGCGGTTGCGCCCCCAGGGCCAGGGCCGCCGCCATGGCCGCCTCCAGGGCGGCGGCGCCCCCCGCCAGCCGCAGGCACAGCCCCAGGCGGCCGCGGCCGCGGGGCAGGGGCCGGGCGCGGCTGGGGGCATAGATCTCCAGGCGAGCCCCCCCCGGCAGGGGCAGCCACCAATGCTGCGCGGAAAATCCCGGCTGGGGCTCCACCGCCAACACCCCCCCGTAGAACCGCGCCAGGGCACCGGGATCATCGGCGGCCAGCACCAGCGCGGCGGAATCGGCGGTGGGGGTTGGCGGCGGCGGGGCGGTCACGGGGAACGGGGAACGGGGAAAACCAGGGGCGGCGGGGCGCCGTGTTGATCCTGATGGACAAGGTTCAGCCAGGTACCGCCCGCGGGGGGCAAATACGGCAGGATGCTGAGAGCACGCCTGCGCCCATGCTGCGCCCGCCCTCCCAGCAGCCACGGATGGAAGGCGCCCGTCATGACGCCACCCCAGGGGCCTCCCCAGGCACCCCTGTTCCGCTGTCGGCCCGGGCCCAGGCCCTGCAGCCCTCCCTGACCCTGGCCATCGCCGCCAAGGCCAAGGCCCTCAAGGCCGACGGCCAGGACATCTGCAGCCTCAGCGCCGGCGAACCGGACTTCGACACCCCCGCCTTCATCCGCCAGGCGGCGGCCGCCGCCCTGGAGGCGGGCCACACCCGCTACGGCCCCGCCGCCGGCGAACCGGCCCTGCGGGAAGCCATCGCCGCCAAGCTCAGCGGTGAAAACGGCGTCGCCACCCGCCCGGAGCAGGTGCTGGTGACCAACGGCGGCAAGCAGGCCCTGTACAACCTGTTCCAGGTGCTGCTGGGCCCCGGCGACGAGCTGCTGCTGCCCTCCCCCTACTGGCTCAGCTACCCGGAGATCGCCCAGCTGGCGGGGGCCAGCGTGCGCCTGATCCCCAGCGGCGCCGCCGAAGGCTTCCGCCTCGACCCCCAACGGCTGGAGGCGGCCATTACCCCCGCCAGCAAGCTGCTGGTGCTCAACAGCCCCTCCAACCCCACCGGCATGGTGAGCAGCCGCGCCGAGCTGGAGGCCATCGCCGCGGTAGTGCGCCGCCACCCGCAGCTAGCGGTGGTGTGCGACGACATTTATGAATTCCTGCTGGCCCCCGGCCACCGGCACCACAGCCTCGCCGCCCTGGCGCCAGACCTGGCGGATCGCGTGTTCTCCGTGAATGGCTGCGCCAAGGGTTGGGCCATGACCGGCTGGCGCATCGGCTGGCTGGCCGGCAACGCCGCCGTGGTGAAGGCGGCCATCGCCCTGCAGAGCCAGAGCACCAGCAACGTCTGCAGCTTTGCCCAGTTCGGCGCGCTGGCGGCCATCAACGGCCCGCGCGACTGCGTACACGCCATGGCAGAGCAGTTCAACACCCGCCGCACCCTGCTCAGCGACGGGCTGCGGGCCATCCCGGGCCTCACCCTGCTGCCGCCTGAGGGGGCCTTCTACGCCTTTCCGGACATCAGCAGCACCGGCCTCGATTCGATGACCCTCTGCAACCGCCTGCTGGAGGAGCAGGGGCTGGCGGTGGTGCCCGGAGTGGCCTTCGGCGATGACGGCTGCATCCGCCTTTCCTGTGCCGCCTCCGAGGCCACCCTGCAGGACGGCCTGGCCAGACTGGAGCGGTTCATCCGCGGCCTCTGAGCCGCACCCGCCCCCCCGCATGACCCTCTCCCTCAGTCGGGCCCTGGCCCGGACCACCGGCCGCGGCCGAGAACGTTCGGCCGCCGTGGCCACGGGCCTCAGCCTGGCGCTGCTCACGGCGGTCCTCCCCACACCCCCCCTGGCCCCGGGCCTGGGGACCCCGCCGGCGGCCCAGGCGGAGGCCGCCAAGCAGCGGCCCCTGCTGCGCATCAGCGCCATCCCCGATCAGAACCCCGAAAAGCTGAACCGCCTCTATGGGTCGGTGGCCAGTGAACTCAGCCGGCAACTGGGCGTGCCGGTGAAGTACGTGCCCCTCACCGACTACGCCGCGGCGGTGACCGCCTTCCGCACCGGCGACCTGGACCTGGTGTGGTTCGGCGGCCTCACCGGCGTGCAGGCGCGGCTGCAGAAACCCAATGCCCGGGTGCTGGCCCAGCGCGACATCGATGTGTCGTTCAAGAGCATCTTCATCGCCAACACCCGCAGCGGCCTCAAGACGGTGCGCAACATCGACGGCCTGCGGGAGCTCAAGGGCCGCCGCTTCACCTTCGGCTCGGAGAGCTCCACCTCGGGCCGCTTGATGCCCCAGTACTTCCTGGCCCAGGCGGGGGTGAAGCTCAAGGACTTCGCCGGCGGCGCCCCCGGCTTCAGCGGCAGCCATGATGCCACCATCGCCCTGGTGCAGAGCGGCGCCTACGACGCCGGTGCCGTCAATGAGCAGGTGTGGCGCGCCAGCCTGCACAACGGCAAGGCCAATCGGGCCAAGGTGATGGCCATCTGGAAGTCGCCGGGCTACCCCGACTACCACTGGATTGCCCAGGGCAACCTGGATCAGCGCTTCGGCAAGGGCTTCACCACCAAGCTGCAGAAGGCGATCCTCAGCTGGCGCCCCAGCGATCCCCAGCAGAAGGTGATCCTGGGTCTGTTCGGCGCCCAGCAGTTCATCCCGGCCAGCCCCGGGGAGTACACGCGCATCGAGCAGGTGGGCCGGGAGATCGGCAAGATCCGCTGATCGCCGCCGCCCCCTGGGCCCGGTGGCGCAGCCACCGCAGAATGGAGGGGTTGGTTGTGGACCGCCCCTCCTTCCCCCATGACCCTGCTGATCGACCTGGTGCTGGTGGCGGCCGGCCTGCTGCTGTGGCAACGCAGCTGCACAGAGGGCGACGACGTGTGGGTGCTGTTCCTGCGCACCCTGGCGGTGATCGACCTGGCGGTGATCGTGCTGGGGAATGGGGTGCTGTGGGTGGAGCTGGGGCTGCTGGCCCTGGTGCTCAGCCTGCCGTCGGTGGCGCGGCTGGAACAGCGCGAGCGGCGGCCATGAACCCCCGCGGCCCCGACCTGGTGGAACTGGCCCTGGTGGGCCTGATCCTGGCGCTGATGGCCTTCCGCTTCGGCTGAGCCCGCCCGATCCATCAGCCGGCCAACCGGCAGCATGGCCCCATGGCCGCCCTCAGCCCCAACCCCCAGCCCACGGCCGTGCTCGAGCTGCGGCGCATCCACGTGCCGGGCCGCAGCCAGCCCCGGCTCGATGGCGTCTCCCTGCGGCTGGAGGCGGGCGAGCGGGTGGCGCTGCTGGGCCCCAGCGGAGCCGGCAAGAGCACTCTGCTGGCGGTGGCCAACGGACTGCTCCACCCCGCCGCGGGCGAGGTGCTCTGGCAGGGGGAACCCCGGGCCCGCGGAGCCCGGGCCCGGCGCCGCCAGCAGGCCCGCATCGGCACCCTTTGGCAGGACCTGCGCCTGATCGAGGAACTCACGGTGCAGCAGAACCTCAACTGCGGCCGCCTGGCCCAGTGGGGCTGGCCGCGGGCCCTGCTCAACCTGCTGCTGCCCCTGGACACCGGCGCCTGCCGCGATGCCCTGCAACAGCTCGACCTTGCCCCCGAGCTGCTGGAGCAGCCAGTGTCGCTGCTCTCCGGCGGCCAGCGCCAGCGGGTGGCCATGGCCCGGCTGCTGCGCCAGAACCCCACCCTGCTGCTGGCGGATGAACCCCTGGCCAGCCTCGATCCACGCCTGGCCCAGGAGCTGCTGGCGCTGCTGCTGCGCCACAGCCAGGCGCCGCGGGCCCTGCTGCTGAGCCTGCACCGGCCCGATCTGCTGCAGGGGTTCGACCGGGTGATCGGCCTGCGCCAGGGGCGGCTGCTGTTTGACCAACCCGCCGCCAGCCTCCAACCCCAGCAGCTGCAGGCCCTGTATGCGGAATCGGAGCAGGCCGCAGCGGCCGCGGCGCCGGAGCCGATCGGATGAGGCCCGCCGCCCCGCTGCTGCCGCTGCTGCCGGCCCTGGTGCTGCTGCCCGTGGCGCTGCTGCTGCCGGGGTTGTTGCACGGCGGCGGCTGGGATCTTCTAGGGCAATTCCTGTTGGCGGCCCTGCGGCCCAGCGGCGACCCGCTGGTGCTGGGCTCCCTGCTGGGGGGGCTGGGCATCACCGTGGGCATGGCCCTGCTGGGCTGGGCCACGAGCCTGCTGCTGGGGGTGCCCCTGGGGCTGTTGAGCTCCCGGCTGCTGTGGCGCAGCCTGGCGGGCAGCGAGCTGCCGGCGGAGCTGCTGCGGCGCCTGCTGGCGGTGCCCCGCTCGATCCATGAACTGATCTGGGGCCTGCTGCTGCTGCAGCTGGTGGGCCAGCAACCGGCGGTGGCCGTTTTGGCCATCACCATCCCCTTCAGCGCCCTGGTGGCGAGGGTGGTGAGTGATCTGCTCGATGCCCTGCCGGAGCGCAACCTGCAGGGGCTGCTGGCGGCGGGCACCCCGGCGCCGGCGGCCCTGCTCACCGCCCTGGGGCCGCCGCTGCTGCCCGGGTTGATCAGCTACGGCGGCTACCGGCTCGAATGCGCCCTGCGCAGCGCCACCCTGCTGGGGGTGTTCGGCCTCGGGGGCCTGGGCAACGAGCTGTTGCTCACCCTGCAGTCGCTGCAGTTCCACGAACTCTGGAGCGGCCTGTGGCTGCTGCTGGCGGTGATGTTGGCGCTGGAGGCCCTGGTGTCGGCCCTGCGGCGCCGCTGGAGCATGCCGGCGCGGTTGGCCCTGGCCCAGCGGCAACCCGTGGGCCGCTCCAGCCGTGAGCTGCTGCTGGTGGCCGCTGCCCTGGTGCCGCTGCTGCTGGGGGTGGGCCGGGCCCTGGCGGTGGACCCGGCGGCGCTCCTGCACTGGCAGGCCCTGCCGCCCCTCCCCCCCGGCGGGTGGCAGGGGGCCCTGGCCCTGCCCTGGCTGGCCATGGTGGGGCAAACGGTGCTGCTCACCCTGGTGGCGGCGGCCCTGGCGGTGGGGGGTGCACCGCTGCTGTTGCTGCTGGTGGCCCCCTGGCCCTGGGGCGGCTGGCTGCTGCGCTTGCTCTGGGCCCTGGGGCGGCTGTGGCCACCGCCCCTCACCGCCCTGCTGCTGCTGTTCGTGTTCAAGCCAAGCCTGCTCACGGCGGCCCTGGCCCTGGGCTTCCACAACCTGGGGATCCTGGGGAGGCTGCTGCTGGAGGGGGTGGAGGCCGCCGGCCCCGAGCGGGAGGAAGCCCTGCGCTGCAGCGGCAGTGGCACCCGCCTGGCGCTGCTCTACGGCCGCTTCAGCGGCCTGGCCCGCGCCTACCTGGCCTACGGCGCCTACCGGGCCGATGTGATCCTGCGGGAAACGGTGGTGGTGGGGATGGTGGCGGGCACGGGCCTGGGCAGCCAGCTGCGGGAGAGCCTCAGCGCTTTCGCCTTCGACCAGCTGGCCCTGCTGTTGGCGGCCTATGCCCTGCTCACCCTGCTGGGGGAAGATCTGAGCGACCGAGCCCGACGGGCACTGCTGCGCGCATGAGCGTTCCCATCCCGCGCAAGCTGATCGTGCTGGGGGACAGCGGCGTCTACGGCTGGGGCGATCCGGACGAGGGGGGCTGGTGTGAGCGGCTGCGGCGCCACTGGATGGGGCTGCCCGGAGCGCCGGTGCTCTACCCCCTTGGGGTGCGCGGCGATGGGCTGGAGCGGGTGGCGGCCCGCTGGCGGCAAGAGGTGAGCTGCCGCGGTGAGCTGCGCCGCCAGCTGCCCCATGGGGTGCTGCTGTCGCTGGGGCTCAACGACAGCGCCCGGGTGGGCCGCGCCGATGGCCGCCCCCAGCTCGACCCCGAGGGGTTCCTGTTCGGCCTGCAGCAGCTGCTGGGCCAGATCCGCAGCGTGGCGCCGGTGCTGGTGCTGGGGCTCACCCCCGTGGATGAACAGGCCATGCCCTACGCCGAGGTGCTCTGGTACGGGCTGGAGGCGGTGCGTCACTACGAACGGCTGCTGGAGGAGGCCTGCCTGGAGGCGGATGTGCCGTTCCTGCCCCTGCTGGAATCCCTGCTGGCGGACCCGGCCTGGCTGCAGTGGTTGGGGCCGGATGGGCTGCACCTCAACAGCGAAGGGCACCGGCAGGTGTACGAACGGGTGCGCCACTGGCCGGCCCTGCTGCGCTGGGCGGATCTGCAGCCCCTGCAGGGCACCACACCGCTGGCCTGAGGGCCTCCCCCGATCGGGGGAACGGCGCCGCTGCGGAGGGGGGAGGGGCCCAGCTGGCACCGCGCCGACCGTGGAAACACGGACCCCCGCAGACCCATGCGCGCCCCCACCCGCCCCCGCAACGCCGAGCTGCTGGCCGCCTACGGCCGCTGCCGCAGCACCGCCAACCGCAACGCCGTGGTGCACGCCAACCTGCCCTTGGTGTGGCGACTGGCGCGGCAGGAGAGCCTGCGCAGCGGCCACCCCTTCGACGACCTGGTGCAGGTGGGCTGCATCGGCCTGATCCGCGCGGTGGAGCGCTACGAGGCCGGCCGCGGCACCACCCTGAGCACGGCGGCCTGCCCATGGATCCGCGGCGCC